>CAZULD010000024.1:0-18467 GCA_964621135.1 uncultured Bacteroides sp.
TCTACGAAGACAATCACATCATAGTCGTCAACAAGGCTCCGGGCGAAATTGTCCAGGGCGACAAGACCGGCGACAAGCCTCTGCTCGATACCGTCAAGGAATGGATTAAAGAGACTCACGCCAAGCCGGGCAACGTGTTTCTCGGGGTGGTTCACCGTCTAGACCGACCTGTAGGAGGACTCGTAATCTTCGCAAAAACATCCAAGGCCTTGACCCGGTTGAACGAAATGTTCCGTAAGGGAGATATCCACAAAACCTATTGGGCACTCACCCGTAACCGACCTCCGAAAGAGAGCGATCTTCTGACCCATTATATAACTACAGTCGAGCGCAACAACAAGTCATACGCCTCACTGACACCCAAAGACGGGGCAAAAGAGTCGAAACTCAGATACAGAGTGCTGGCCGAGGGCGAACGCTTCAATCTTGTGGAAATCGAGCTCCTGACCGGTCGTAAACATCAGATCCGCGTACAGTTAAGTTCGATAGGTTGTCCCATCCGTGGAGACCTCAAATATGGAGACAAGCGCAGCAACCCCGACGGCAGCATATCCCTGATTGCCCGACGCATAAACTTCATTCATCCGGTTTCGGGCAAAGAAATCGACCTGACTGCTCCTGTCCCCGACGAACGTCTATGGCGCGAACTCGAAGCGTCTGCAGACGCAAAAACCAATTCTTAATTCCACTCCATGACTAAAAAAGATCTCAAAATAGTATTCTTCGGAACTCCCGAATTTGCAGTCGAGTCTCTCGACCGGCTACTAACTGAAGGTTACAACGTGGCGGCAGTAGTAACAGCCACTGACAAACCTGCCGGGCGAGGCCATCACATGCTGCAATCAGCCGTCAAGACCTACGCTGTGGATCACAATCTGCCGGTGCTGCAACCTCAGTCGCTGAAAGATCCCGAATTTATTGCAGAACTGAAAGCTATTGGTGCCGATCTGTTTATCGTCATAGCATTCAGAATGCTTCCTGAAGCCGTCTGGGCTATGCCTCCGCTGGGGACGTTCAATCTCCACGGGTCGCTGCTGCCGCGCTATCGAGGAGCTGCTCCGATCAACTGGGCCATTATCAACGGCGATGCCGAAACGGGCGTAACAACATTCTTCCTCAAGCATGAAATCGATACCGGCGACATAATTGATCAGCGTCGCATCGAAGTCGGCCCGGACGAAAACTTCGGCAGCGTTTATGAACGTCTAATGCACATTGGAGCTGATCTTACAGCGGACACGGTGCGCCGCCTCATCGATGGCTCGCCCAAAACCGTTCCCCAGGACAGAGAAGGTATGGAAGCACCGACTCCGGCCCCGAAAATATTCAAGGAGACATGCCATATTGACTGGACTAATGGAGCCCGACAGATCCACAATCTCGTCAGAGGTCTGTCGCCGGTTCCTGCAGCATGGACAACTCTTGTAAACCCGGCCGGTTCGGAACTTGTCGTCAAAATCTATGCTACCACCGTTCCGGAAAAATCCGGCAATAAAGCTCCCGGTGAGATAATCGTCGAGGGTTCTAAAATGTATGTTGCGTGCGGCGACAGTCAGTTGCTCGAAATTTTGGAATTGCAGCCGGCCGGTAAAAAACGTATGGCCGCAGCCGACTATACCCGTGGTGCACGCCTTGAGAACGCTCGTTTTGTCTGATTTGACAGGCTATTTTTCTATTTTTAAGAAAAAAAAGCATCCCCACAGGCTTAGCATACTATAAAATTCATTAACTTTACATGCCGAAGCATCAATGCCGAAGCTCAGAACTTAATTGCTTGTTCAAGCGTTGATAAATTAGAAATACATTTATCAACCATTAATACAACAACATTATGTACTCAGGAGAAGAAAATAACGGTCGCCCCGAACGCAGAGACAACACGATGAAGCCCACAAAGGCTCAGAATATTCTTGGCACTATATTCGGTATAGTCATGATCATCATTTATGTCGGCATGGGTGTACTTTTGCTCATCAACTTCTTTAACTGGGAGAATGACTGGGCATGGACCCGTTATATTGTCGGCATCGTTCTGATCATCTATGGTTTCTGGCGCGGCTACCGTCAGTACAAAGGCATCGATTCTCGTCTGTAACCTCAAAAACGTCAGGTCATGAACTATCGCAAACTATCAATAATATTCTCGCTCGTTCTTGCTGCCGCATTCACCTCTTGTATGAAATATGAGAAGAAGGCTCATTCGTCGACAGCAGGCACAATGACTATGGTGTGCGATGACTCGTTCCGCAACATCATGGAGCAAGAGATCGATGTATTCGAGTATCAGTATCCTGACGCTCACATCCTTGCCCGCTATGGTACACAGACCGAAGCGTTGGATTCTCTCTTCAGCCTCAATACGCGTACAGTCGTCATTGCACGCGACCTTACACAGAAAGAGCGTGAGTTCATGAAAGGGAAACGTCGCACGGTCAAATCCTCAAAGATTGCCGTCGATGCAATAGCTTTGATCGTCAATCCCAAAAACACATGCGGAGTCCTCTCGACCAAAGAGGTTGCAGATATTCTCTCGGGTACTACGACCGAATGGAACGAACTCGAACCCTCAGACCTCGGCAAAATTGCCATCGCGTTTGACAACAATGAATCGAGTCTGGTGCAGTTCATGCGCGATTCACTGCTCAACGGTGGTCAATTCGGCGAAAATGTCTATGCTCAGGGATCAATTCCTGCGGTAGTCGATCTCGTAAGCAAAAATGTCAACGCTATTGGTGTCATCGGCGTTTCATGGATAACATCCGACATGAAATCGGCGGAACTCACTACCGACGAACTCGCTCAATCAGTTCTCTCTGATGATCCTGTCGACGGTGCTACGCTCAATCAGGATGTCAAAGTGCTTAAGATCCGTCGTCCCGACGAGATTACAGCGTATAAGCCCTACCAGCAGAACATCTTCGACGGCACATACCCACTCTTCCGCCCCATATACATGGTGACTACCGGTGTATCCGGCAGTCTTGCCAACGGTTTCTATTCGTTTGTCACCGGCAATATCGGTCAGAAGATAATAATGAAAACAGGCATCATGCCGGCGCGCACTAAAATTCAAGTAGTGCAACTCGGCACAAATTAATAATCCGAATTTTCGAAATCAATATAACAACATCCATATCTAATGAAACAAAAACTGATTCTTACTCTATTCGCAGCCGCTGCTCTCGGAGTTTCAGCCCAGAGCCAAGGCTACAAGGACGGTATCGAGTACTTCAAAGCAAGTCAGTACGGTAACGCCAAAACTATTCTCTCCAACACTCTGCAGCACTCGTCAACCGACCAGTCGCTTGCCTACTATTATCTCGGTCAGATCGCGCTTATCGAAAATGATAAGAAGGCAGCCAAAGAATACTTCGACAAAGGTATTCAGGCAAATCCCGAATGCGGTTACAACTACGTAGGCCTCGGTGCTCTCGAGCTCCTTAACGGTGACGAATCCGCAGCTTCTAATAACTTCAAGAAAGCTCAGGGTCTCGCTAAGAAAGACAATGAGCTGATCGTCACTATCGCACGCGCCTACTACAACGCTGACCCCGTAAAGTATGCCAACGACATCACCAAGAATCTCGACAAGGCTCGCAAGGGTTCTAAAAATCAGGAACCGGCCATCTACATTCTTGAAGGCGACATGCTCGCAGCCAACAAGGACTGGGGTAACGCAGCTACAAAATATGAACAGGCTATCACATTTGAGGAAGATAACCCCGAAGGTTATGTAAAATATGCCAATACATATTTCGTAGTTAACAAGGACTACGCTATCGGTAAGCTCGAAGAGCTCTACAACCGTGCTCCCAACTCGGCGCTTGCTACCCGCGAACTCGCTGAAAAATACTATCAGGGTAACTACTGGAAAAAAGCTGCTGAACTTTACGGCAAGTACATCCAGAATCCTAACCACTTCCCTGAAGATAAAGCCCGCTACTCTGTGCTCCTCTATTGGGGTAACGACTACAACCGTTCAAAGCAGATCGCTCAGGAGGTTCTTGACAAAGATCCTTCTAACTTCCTTATGAAGCGTATGCTCTTCCTCAACGACGCAGCCCTTGAGAACTACGAAGCCGCTGCAGCAGAAGCTGACGCATTCATCAACGGCAATCCCAACGGTCGTTTCTCATCCAACGACTTCACCACTTATTACGATGTCCTTGTCGAACTCGGTCAGGACTCACTCGCCCTTGTCCAGTATGAAAAGGCTGTGGCTCTCGATCCCGACAACGCCGACCTCCTTAGCGGCCTTAGCGCAGCTTATACCAAAGCCGGTTCAAAGAACACTGCTTACTATGGCAAGGCTGCCGACGCATATGCAAAATATCTCGAAAAGATTGACGACCACAAGTCAAGTGACCTTTACGATGCAGCTCGCCGCTATCTGAATGCTGCCGCAACAAGTGCACCTGAAGACAGCGTAGCCCGTCAGGAATACGCCAAAAAAGGTCTTGAGTACATCAACAAAACTATCGAGATGGCACAGCCTAATCCGTCGCTCTATCAGTTCAAGGCACGTCTCTACATTGCCGGTAACAACAACCACCCCAATCAGGAGGCTATCGATGCTTACAACGAAATGATCGCCCTCCTCGATCAGGATCCGGCAAACAAAGATCCGCAGAATCCTCAGAACAAAATCAAGCTCTATTACGAGGCTGCCGGATTCAACTATAACTACTGCGGCACTGTCCTCAAGGATAAGGATAAAACCGCCGAGGCCGCTCAGGTTTACAAATATTACGACGACCTCGTAAAGGGTAATACTCCATCCGCAGAGTAATTCAACTCCCAATAACATACATGGGCGGCCGTCGACTGTAAAATTGACGGTCGCCCTTATTATCCATATCTCTATGAGTTTAGCACCATTGGCGGAACGAATGCGTCCGCAGACACTCGACGATTACATCGGACAAAGGAAACTTGTCGGCGACGGTTCGATCATAAGGCGTATGATTGACTCGGGCAATGTTTCGTCATTTATTCTGTGGGGACCTCCGGGTGTCGGCAAGACTACTCTTGCACGCATAATTGCCAAATCGACTAAATCATCCTTCCATACACTCTCGGCCGTAACGTCCGGGGTCAAGGATGTGCGCGAAGTGCTCGAACGCTGCCGTCAGGAAGCAATGAGTATGTTTTCGGGCGGACGACCTATCCTTTTCATCGATGAAATCCATCGCTTCAACAAATCGCAGCAGGACAGTCTGCTCGGCGCAGTCGAAGACGGCACTGTCACTTTGATCGGTGCCACAACCGAGAACCCATCCTTTGAAGTCATCCGTCCTCTGCTGTCTCGCGCACAGGTCTACGTCCTTGAGCCGCTCGATGAGACAGACCTCGCCAGACTCCTCGACAATGCTCTTTCCCGCGATGAGATTCTTTCACAACGCAAAGTCAAGGTTGAAGAAACAGCAGCACTCTTCCGCTATGCCGGAGGCGATGCCAGAAAGTTGCTCAATATCCTCGATCTGCTCGAGCAGTCGACTGCTCACGGAGAGACTTTGGTCATCAACGACCAAACTGTTACAGAACGCCTTCAGCAGAATCCGCAGGCCTACGACAAGAACGGCGAGATGCATTATGACATCATCTCGGCCTTTATCAAAAGTGTCCGCGGCAGTGATCCAGATGCAGCAATTTACTGGCTGGCCCGCATGATTGCCGGAGGCGAAGATCCGATATTTATTGCTCGTCGACTCGTCATTCTTGCGGCTGAAGACATCGGTCTGGCTAATCCCAATGCTCTCTTACTTGCAAATGCTACATTCGATGCGATTTCCAAAATCGGAATGCCGGAGGGACGCATCCCGCTCGCAGAGTGCACGGTTTACCTCGCCACGTCACAGAAAAGCAATTCGGCCTACATGGCAATCAATTCAGCGCTGACAGAGGTCGAACGATCAGGCAACCAACCTGTACCACTCCACATCCGCAATGCTCCGACTTCGCTGATGAAGGATCTCGGCTACGGAACAAACTACAAGTATGCCCACGATTATCCCGGCAACTTCGTTCGTCAGCAGTTCATGCCCGACGCGCTTCAGGGCGTCCGCTTCTGGAATCCCTGTGACAACCAGTCGGAAAATGTTCTCGCCAACCGACAATACCAACGTTGGCACGCAGAGCCCAATAAAGCTGACGACAGCAATTAAGATTTATCAACCCCAAAAACTAAGACGGCGTATCACTCACTGACACGCCGTCTCCTATTATGTAGCAGTTGCTATCACAAACTGACATCAAATGTCAGCGACTGCCCTACTTAAACTTCAAATTATCCTTTATTATTTTTGATACATCGATCTTGCCGCGAATATAGATAACCGTGTAATTATCTTGCTCTTCATTAATCTCAAGCACCAATTGTCGGGCCATTGTCGTACCGGGCTCAAGTTGAGCGAACAGTTTAACCGACTCGCCTTCCTCGGTGATATCAACCAACAGAGTTGCATTAAGCGAAGAGTAGGCTTTCCGGCACAAATCCATCACCGTACTCTTCTGGTCAAGGGCATAATTTGCAGTAATCAGTTCGAGGCCTTTCAATTCCTCGACCGCGTCGTCGAGTCCATATCCGAGCATTCCGACATCGGTACCGAGTTCGAGCAACGCCGGAGAAATATATACTGACGTGACTCCTTTTATGGCTGCTGCATCTTTAAAGATCTTAGTCTGAGCCGATGACTGCGGCGCAACTAGGAAAGCCGCTGCCCAGACCAGCAATGTAAAAATCAGTTTCTTCATATATTCTTAGTTTATTATTGTCTCACACATAGCATATTCGATCTGACGGATGCCGTCCGACGCGCTCGAGAGCGAGTAACTTGCCACAGCAAGTTTCTCACGCACCAGTGCAAACGCGTCCTGAGCCAGCATACAAGCCTGATTCATATCGGTGATCTCAATATAGTTGTCGGGCATATCGTTGATATCGGGCGTGCTGACAGGAACAAATACATGCTGAGCAGGACGATCTGCCGTCGCAGAAGCCAAAAGCGGCTTGCTTTCTTCGACGACCGCTACGACAGGTTCTTCAATAGGAGCCGGCGGTAAAACAAGAGTAAGCATTGCTTCCTCTGCCGAAGTGGGATCAGCCATATCGACAGGTCCGTTCACGCGGACACCTACAGTGATCAGCAACGCCGCCACAGCAGCCGCAGCCGCAAATCTTGCAACAAATCTGATCAATTTGCTCCGGCGAGGCTTGACATACACTTCACCTGCCATAATCGCGCGCAGATTTTCTTCAAGATAATCCGGCGCTGATGCAGCTAAGAAGTCTTCGCCATGCTTCATCACTGCGAAAAGTGCAGCTTCTTCAGCCAGATCATCGGGGAGAGCACCACTGTCTGCAGCACTGAAAAAGCTCTGCAAACGCTGATTTTCTTCCGGACTTGTCAAACCGTCGTAGTAACGGTTAAGTAATGCGCGGATTGAATCAAAATTATCCTGAGGTGTTGTCATTTTCATTATAATTTATTGTTTCAGACCATAATGTTTGTTGAGAGCGTCAAAGACTGCCGGCTCCGTCAGAACATTATTTTTCTTCAGTTCGTTCATCACCCATTGTGCATCCTCTTTACTGATACTGTTAGCGTCCATCAGGCCACCCGAAGCAAGCGTCATAGCGCTCTTGATCTGCCACCACAAAGGAGGAGTTTTCACACCTAGATAGTCACAGAGAGCCTGACACTCCGATTTAAGCATTCCTGCTATCGTCCATTTTTGTCCTTCGGAATATTGATCAGGGTAAGCGTAGGCATCGCGCATACCTATGACCTCTCTGAAACGAGAGTTGTTGAGGAGTTCGACAATAGCGGGGAAATACTTAGTAGAGATAACAAGCTCGTCGTTAAGTTCATCCTTGAGAAAATCGTAGTAACCCTCCGGAATGGGCTTCATTTTCCCGTCTTTTGTCCGATTTTCATTTTTGAACAGTCGTTCTTGCTCAAGCAATGTATATATCATACCCGCTTTTTCCTTGGCAAGCATGAGTTTCTCCGCATACGGGAAAGTCATAAAAGACTGAGCATACCCTTTAAGAGAAGATACCTGTTCACGATGTATCCGATCTATAATTCTTTTTGCATCTGTAAGATTCTTTGCTGATAAAAGCGATCTGGTAATCCGTGGAGTCCACACAGCCATAGAACGTAGAACCTGATCATTAACCATACCGAGATCTCCGGCATGAACGACCGCGTTCTCCCGCGTGCTGAAAGTTCCGTTAAACTGACCAAGTCGAATATCACGATCATAGTAAGCCTTAATATCATGATCCGGCTCTACGAAAAATCTAACTTCCATATCAAGAGGATATCGCGCAAGCACAAATTTCGGGAAATACGACTCCAACACGACTCGGAAACTGCCGTCATTTTCAATCGGGACCTCAATATATTCCGGAATACCAGTTATTTCGTTATGGGTTTCAATGATAAACGAACGCTTGAACGCTTTCGGATCATAACCATTGATATAACCTTCGAAGACAATCGGACGCCGTTCAGGATAGATAAACCGACTCGGTCGGCCGCTATAGTAAACCGAATTTTGTCCGAGCCATTCATCCTTAGTCAGACGCTTATATTGTTGGCCGTCCATACGGATGCCATATATATTCCATGTGCCTCCAAGCTCCAACACATTTAGACGCTCAATTTTATCGGTGATGGGGGGATAAATCATTTCGAATGTAGGTTTATTCCATCCTTCATTTCTATATGTTTCACCGAATTTAAGTCCATTTATGCCAACCGGGGATATTATCTTACCATTAACTTCCAATACAAGGTTTTTATCCACCTTTATAGTCCTTGATGAAGGATTGGAGATGGTAAATCTCACCACTGTACTGTCTTTGTAGAACTCTATGCGGTCAATCTTCAGACTCTTTGTAGACGAAGCCATAAAATCAGGATTGAAAACCACTTGCTCAGGATTGACGGTCCGGTTCGGATTCCATATCTTGGCTTCCAATCCGCCGACCATCACACTGATAAAGGCAATGAATATTATGAGTTTCTTCATGACTTGTTATTTTGCAGTATCTTTATATAGTTCTTTCATTCGTTTTCTTGCTCGGGATAACAACTGACGCACATTGTCCTCGCTTTCGCCCGTTGCTTCCGCAATTTCTTTGGTTGACAATGAGCCGAACGAGCTCAGGATCATCACCCTCTTCTGCGACGGAGGCAACTGTTCCAATAACTGCCTTAGTAATCCGAGTTCGCTTCGCACTTCTATCGAATTGTCTTCGGCCTGCTCTCCGTGGGCTGCTTCGATCGGATCATGGATCGACGTCTGCCTTATTCGCTTCAGACAGATATTTTTCGCCACGGCCCGGCAATAACCCTCCTTATTCACCACACTGTCAAGTTCTTCTCTTCGCTCCCACAAGATGGAAAAAGTCTCTTGAACTGCATCTGCCGCCTCTTCCCGGTCACCAAGTACTGACAGGCACACCGCAAACACTCGTCGGTATTGGGGCAAGATAGTTAGTTCAAAACTCCTTTTATCCATGTTTATGGTTCTGCAAAAAAGAGTCTCAAAAATATATGTTTGTGACAAGTTGTCGAAAATATTAACGTTCTTTAACTCCGTCTTAATAAAATTCTCTGTTATCGCCCGAAATCATTGCGTTACAAGGATTTTTTGTTAATTTTGTATTTGATAAAATGGCTTACGCCATACGTTTTAGTTAATCAATTATACATCAACAATATATAAATATCCTGCAATGTTAAAGCGCTTCTTTGTTTCTATGCTCGGCACCATAGCCGGACTTTGGATCGCAATTATCATATTAGTTTTCAGTGGCATCGCCATCGTCGGAGCTATTATCGGATCACGCTCGACTGAAACGATAATCGACGATCAGTCGATACTCTATCTTCGTCTCGAAGGCGACATAGCCGAGCGCAACTCCGAGCAGTCGTTTGTCGACTTCGTTCGCGAATACGACAGCAAGGGCGAAACCCTCGAACGCATCATCTCTTCTGTCCGTCTTGCTGCCACCGATCGCAAGATCAAAGGCATCTATATCGACGCTGTCGGCTCTGGTCTTGGCGTCGCATCGCGCGAAGAACTGATCGAAGCCCTAGCCGACTTCAAACGCTCGGGCAAATGGATATACGCTTACGCCGATAATTATTCTCAGGGCGACTATCTCGTCGCATCTATCGCAGATAAAATCTATCTGAATCCTGTAGGCAGCGTAGACATCCGCGGTATCGGCGTTCAGACTCCCTTCTTCACCGGACTCCTCGATAAACTCGGCATAAAAGTGCAGGTTGTTAAAGTCGGCACCTACAAGAGCGCCGTCGAGCCCTTCATCCTCACATCCATGAGCGAGCCGTCGCGCCGCCAGACTCAGGCTTTCGTCGACTCGATCTGGGGCTATTGCTCGACAACAATCGCCGATAACCGCGACGTCACTCCCGCCACAGTTTCAGCTTGGGCCGACAGCCTTACATTCGCATGGGCCGCTGACCACGACCTCTCATCTGGCGTAGTCACCGAAATCGCTTACCGCCGCCAGGTCGAAAACACTCTCCGCTCACTCACTGACCGCGAAGACGGCGATGATCTGCCCTTCGTTACTCCCGCATCCTACATGGAGGCTTCAAAATCACGCATAGCAAAGACCTCCGAACCCCATATCGCCGTACTTTATGCCGTAGGCGACATCGTTGATTCGGGCGACGGCGGCATCGTTGGAGACAAGATGGTTCCAGAGATTATCCGTCTAGCCGACGACGAAAACGTCCTTGGTCTCGTCCTCCGCGTCAACTCGGGCGGTGGGAGTGCCTTCGCATCCGAACAGATCTGGGAAGCACTCGAATACTTCAAGCAGCAGGACAAACCATTCTTCGTCTCCATGGGCGACTATGCCGCCTCCGGAGGCTACTATATCAGTTGCGGAGCCGACCACATCTTCGCCGATGCCACCACCCTCACCGGCTCAATCGGCGTCTTCGGCATGATCCCCGACCTCAGCGGCCTTGTCACCGGAAAGCTCGGCGTGACATTCTCTACCGTTTCATCGAGCCCCAACGCGGCATTCATGTCACTCACCTCACCGATGACTCCCGCTCAGCGCGAAGCCATGCAGAGCTCTGTCGATCAGATTTACGAAAAGTTCACATCTCGCGTCGCCGAAGGTCGCCACATGGATGTTGACTCAGTCAAAGCGATAGCCGAAGGCCGCGTATGGGTCGGCTCGTCAGCTCTGACCCTCGGCCTCGTCGACGAACTCGGCAGTCTCAACTCCGCTGTAAGCGCAATGGCCGACTTCCTCGATATCAATCCCGAGAAGACAGTCTCCTACCCCTACGTCAACGACAACTTCCTCGAGCGCCTTCTCGAAGAAACCGCTACTCTGCAGGCTAAAGGACAGATCACCCTTGATCCCGAAATGATCCGCTGCCTTGCCGCAGTGCGTCGCCTCACCGAAATGTCGCCCGTCCAGGCCCGTATGCCCGAAATAATCATCCGCTGATAAGTCCCAACCGTTCCACCATCCGTCAATGACCTTCCGCTCAGTCATAGCCAAGCTCATATTGCTGCCGAGCTCCAAAATCTACGGAGCCGTCACCTATATGCGCAACAAATTCTTTGACTGGGGCATACTTAAGCAACACGAATTCGACGTGCCCGTCGTCGTGGTCGGAAATCTCACCGTTGGCGGTACAGGCAAGACGCCTCACGTCGAGTATATCGTCGAAGCCATGCGTCATAGCCATCATGTTGCTGTTCTCAGCCGCGGATACAAACGTCATACCAAAGGCTTTGTGCTCGCCACAGACCGATCGACGCCACGCGAAATCGGCGACGAAGCATATCAGATCTACCACAAATTCGGCGGCAAGGTCGTCGTTGCCGTCTGCGAGGATCGCGTCCGTGGCATCAACGAGCTCCTCACCATCGACCCACACATTAATTTAATAGTACTCGACGACGCCTTCCAACACCGATACGTCAAGCCTCGCGTCGCAATACTCATCACCGACTACGGTCGTCCGGTCTACACTGACAGGCTCCTCCCCTACGGTCGTCTGCGAGAATCCCTCCGCAGTATGCACCGCGCCGACATCGTCATTACAGCCAAATGCCCCGACGGTACTCAACCCCTCGACTATCGCCTAATAATCAAGGATCTCGACCTCTACCCCTATCAGGAGCTCTTCTTCTCGCGCTACGTTTATCAGAATCTTGTGCCGCTTTTCCCCGACGCCGTCAACTCCGTCCCCAACCTCGAGTGGATGAGCCGCAGCGACACCGTTCTTGCCGTCGCCGGCATAGGCAATCCTCGCCCGTTCGTACGCTACCTTAAGAGCTTCATGCCCCGCGTCAAGGTCAACGTTTTTCCGGACCATCACAACTATACTCGCAAAGACATCGAGCTCCTCCGCAACCGCTATAACTCGATGAAAGGCGAAAACCGCATCATTGTCACCACCGAAAAAGATGCTGTCCGACTGGTGTGCAACCCCTACTTCCCCCACGAGCTTAAAGCCGTCACATTCTACGTCCCGATCAAGGTCGAGTTCATCAACCGTCCTAATCCCGACGACTTCGCCAACACTCTCCGAAAGCTCATCCGCTGATCCAACATTTCCTCATTATATATTGTTCTTTCATACATAACCATTAAACACAACTGACAATGCTCGACAAAATCAAACGCACTGCTGACTTTATCCGCAACCGCGTCAGCGACATACCCCAGACTGCAATAATTCTCGGCACCGGCCTCGGCGACCTCGTGGACCATATCACAAACAAACAGTTTATCCCCTACACCGAGATCCCCGACTTTCCTGTTTCGACTGTCGAAGGCCACAGCGGCAACCTCATTTTCGGCACACTCGGCGGCAAACGCGTCATCGCCATGCAGGGACGCTTCCACTATTACGAAGGCTATGACATGAAGCAGGTCACCTTCCCCGTGCGTGTCATGCAGGCCCTCGGAGTCAAGACCCTCTTCGTCAGCAACGCCGCCGGCGGCATGAACAAAGAGTTCCGTGTCGGCGACGTTATGGTCATCACCGACCACATCAACCTCTTCCCCGAGAATCCCCTCCGCGGAAAGAATTACGAAGAACTCGGCCCGCGCTTCCCCGCAATGACCGAAGCATACTCTAAGGAACTCATCGCCCTCGCTGACACTATCGGCGACGAACAGGGTCTCCGACTCATGCACGGCGTCTATGTCGGCACACCCGGCCCGACCTTTGAGACTCCTGCCGAATATGAATACTTCCGCATCATCGGCGGTGACGCTGTCGGCATGTCGACCGTTCCCGAAGTCATAGTGGCCAACCACGCAGGCATGCGCGTCTTTGGCATCTCGGTCATCACCGACCTCGGAGGTAAGGACGTCACCGAAGTTCCTACCCACGAAGAAGTCCAGAAAGCAGCTATCAAGGCCCAACCCACCGTTGTGGCACTCATTAAAGAAATGGTAGCACGCTCATAAGTTTTCCCTTCCTTATATTAATATAATGTCAACCGAAATATCCTCTCTTGGCGAATTCGGTCTCATTGACCGACTCACCAAAGATCTGCCCAGCGTCAACGATGCCACCGAAGTAGGCGTCGGCGACGATGCGGCCATACTCTCTTTCCCAGACACTAAGGTACTCGTCACTACCGACCTTCTCCTTGAGAACGTCCACTTTGACCTCACCTACGTTCCCCTGAAGCATCTCGGCTACAAATCAGCCGTTGTCAACTTCTCCGACATCTACGCGATGAACGGCACACCGCGCCAGATCACCGTCTCGCTCGGCATCTCCAAACGCTTTACCGTCGAACACATCGAAGAGCTCTACTCCGGTATCCGCCTTGCCTGCGAGATCTACGGCGTCGACCTCGTCGGTGGCGACACCTCAGCGTCCCATCAGGGCCTTGTCATATCGATCACCTGCATCGGCGACGCCCCTGCCGATCAAGTCGTTCGCCGCAGCGGCGCCCATGACACCGATCTGATATGCGTCAGCGGTGACCTCGGGGCTGCCTACATGGGCCTCCAGCTCCTCGAACGTGAGAAAGTCGCATCTGCCGGTCAGAAAGACTTCGTGCCCGAATTCGGCGGCAAAGAGTACATCATCGAGCGCCAACTCAAGCCCGAAGCTCGCCGCGACATCATTGCCGAGCTCCGCGAAGCAGGCATCAAGCCCACATCCATGATGGACATCAGTGACGGACTCTCGTCTGAACTGCTCCACATCTGCAAAGCGTCCGACTGTGGCTGCCGCATCTACGAAGACCGTATTCCCATTGATTACCAGACTGCAATGATGGCCGAAGAACTCAACATGAACCTCGTTACCGCCGCCCTCAACGGCGGTGAAGACTACGAACTCCTGTTCACCGTTCCCCTGACCGACCACGAAAAAGTTGAGAAGCTCCCCGGCGTACGCGTCATCGGCTACATCACCAAGCCTGACCTCGGATGCGCCATGATCACCCGCGACGACACCGAAATTCCCCTCCGCGCCCAAGGCTGGAACCCCCTCGCCGC
This sequence comes from uncultured Bacteroides sp., assembly GCA_964621135.1. Lineage (GTDB taxonomy): Bacteria > Bacteroidota > Bacteroidia > Bacteroidales > Muribaculaceae > CAG-873. Next base: position 14,537 of record CAZULD010000024.1, read on the forward strand.
CGAATCCTGAAAGACTTAAGACCTACACTATTGATAGGTATTTATGAAGATCGTCCTAAACCCCGGCGATCTTCATATTTTATTTGTTCGATACATATTAAATTCGTACTTTTGCATCACTGAAAACTATCGCACATTAGAGATATTATGGTAAATCGCATTCTTATAAGAATTAAAGTAGTGCAAATGCTCTACTCATATCTGCTCACTCGGAGCGAATTCAAGATCGACACCGCACCGGAGACCACATCGAAGGATAAGAAATATGCCTATGCCGTCTATCTCGACCTGCTTTTCCTTGTACTCGAGCTGTCAGGCATGCGTTTCAAGCGCGGGGACAACAGTTTGCCTCCGGCTGTTGATGTAGATAAATTGATCGAACGCAACCGTGTCGGAAAAGCTCTCTTCGATAACGATACTGTCAAAGACGTGATCCTGCGAGGCGCTGCCCGTCCGGAGAAATTCGACTCCGTGCTTCAGTCGCTTGCCGACACCATAGCAAAATCAGCCGCTTACCGCGACTATAAGAAAATCAAATCCCCCGTCTTGGCCGATGACGTCCGTTTCTGGCTCACCGTAGTCAATACAGTTATAGCCAAAGATCCCGCAGTGATTGACATTCTCCGCGAAGATAGCGCCTTCACTCTCGCCGGCTTCGAAGCGGGTGTCAGGGAGTTTTCTGAAACTCTTACCTCATATCAGGACTCGCGCATGTCCTATGTCAATGCCGGTCGTGAGCTTCGCGCTTCGCTCGACAAAGCCTATGAGCTTTATTACAGTCTATTCGTGCTTATGATTGAACTGACCCGCGAGCAGGCTTTACGCATAGACAACGCAAAGACCAAATTTCTCGCGACCCACGAGGAACTGAATCCCAACACACGCTTTATCGACAACCGTTTCATCGCCGCTCTCGAAAACAACGAAGATCTCAAGGCCTACCTCGCCGAGCATCCCGTGAGCTGGGCCGACGATCCTGCGTTGCTGCGTTCGTTGCTCGACAGCATCCTCGAGTCGCAGATTTATGCCGACTACATGGACGCCCCGACTGACAGCTATGCTGCCGACTGCGAATTCTGGCGCAACATCATGCGTTCGGTAATTCTCCCGTCCGATGATCTGGCCGAGGCACTTGAGACGCGTTCGATCTACTGGAATGACGACCTGCCAATCATGGGAACTTTTGTCATCAAGACCATCAAACAGTTTGTCGCGTCGACCGACGACGGTGCTGATGTCAAATTCCTGCCTCAGTACAAAGATGACGAAGACGAAAACTTCGGTCCCGAATTATTCCGTTACGCCGTGGAGAACCGCGAGACCTATCGCGGCTACATCGACCGCTTCATCAACGCCTCTCAGTGGGATCCCGAGCGTCTCGCCTTCATGGACATCGTCATAATGATCGCAGCGATCGCCGAACTCATCAACTATCCGGCTATCCCGGTCCCCGTGACCATGAACGAGTATATCGAAATCGCCAACTGTTACAGCACTGCCCGCAGCGGACAGTTTATCAACGGCATTCTCTTCTCCGTCGTGCGCTATCTCAACGAAGAAGGCATCATCAGTAAAAATTAATTATTAATATAAAAACCTCAATCCCATGCTTACCAACACAATCCTTCTGCAAGACGCGCCTCAGGGCGGCGGCTTCTCAAGCATCATCATGATCGTGGCTCTTATCGCCATCTTCTACTTTTTCATGATCCGTCCTCAGCAGAAACGTCAGAAAGAAATCCGCAAATTCCGCGAAGGTCTCTCCAAAGGCGACAACGTTGTGACCGCAGGCGGCATCTACGGCAAGATCCGCGAAGTCAACGACACATACTTCCTCATTGAGATCTCGGACGGCGTACGCATCCGTGTAGACAAAGGCTCTGTCTATCCTTCTGCTACCGACGCCAACGCTGCCGCTCAGGAAAATACAGCCAACAAGTAATCCGGCCGAATGACTCCTGACATACAGTCAATAATAAAAAAAGTCAAGGATGTTCTCCGTTCACAGCGCGGAAAGGACATCCTTGTCTTTTCTATATTCCTCGTATTATCGACTGTATTGTGGTGTCTCCAGTCTCTCAACGAAGAGGAGCAGTACGATGTCCGTATGCCTGTCAAGCTGACGCATGTGCCGGACTCAGTCACAATCGTCACCACTCCTCCGTCGAACATCAGCGTCAGTCTTCGCGCAAAAGGCACTCAGATTCTAAAGCAGTCGTTAGGTCCTGAGCCGACGTTCGACATTGACTTCCGCGCATTCCGCTCGCGCAACTCGGTGTTGCTCAGTAGTGCCGATGTCAAAGCCATTGCCCGCGCAGCCTACGGAGGAGCATCGATCATTGTAGCATCCCCCGACTCTATAAATCTCGCCTTTACTACCCGCAGAGGTGTGCCGATGCCCATCAAAGTAGACTATCAGGTGACTGCCGGTCCGCAATCGACTATCTCAGGGCGCCCGACCCTATCGGCAGACTCTACCCTTATCTATTCGACTGGACGCATACCCTCCAGTCTCCATTCCATTTCTACAGAACCCATACGTCTGACCGACATCAACCGGCCGACGACTATCCGCGCCCGACTGGTCGCTCCACGCAACTCACGCGTCATTCCTGACAGCATCGACGTGACCTTCAATGTCGAGCCGCTTATCAGCAAGACCCGCAAAGTCGTGATTGAACCGGTCAATGTTCCTTCGGGCACAAAATTGATAACCTTTCCGGCCCAGATCGAAGTATTCTATATGGTGCCGATGAGTGTATATAATGAAAGCGATCCGCACTTCCGCGTACTCGCTGACTATGGTTCGATATCGTCGCGCTCAAATAAAATAAAACTGCGTCTGCGCGACGTACCATCCAACCTGCAGAACGTCCATCTTTCGGCCGACTCGGTCGAATACATCATCGAACGCCGATGAACCCTCCACACCTCACAGCAATAACTGGCGGCATCGGTGCCGGCAAATCAGTTGTAAGCCGCATTCTGCGTACACTCGGTTACGAGGTGTTCGACTGCGATATTGAGGCTCGTCGTCTGATGGACGCAGATCCCGAAATCAAACGCCGTTTAAAAGAAGAAATTTCACCGGAAACTGTCACTGATAACGGCACTATTGATCGTCGCCGTCTCTCCGAGATTGTTTTCGCTGATAAATCGATGCTTGAGAAACTCAATGCTATTGTTCATGCGTCGGTGCGCGACGAGATTGATCGCTGGCGTTCTCACCCTGAGCGTACCAACCGGCTGTTTGTTGAGACAGCTATACTCTATGAAAGCGGACTTGACCGAATGGTCGATGATGTCTGGTGTGTGACTGCGCCTGAAGACATCCGAATAGCCCGTGTCATAGCTCGCAATAACTGTTCGGCCGATGATGTGCGCGCACGCATCGAATCACAAAATTTCATTCCCTCCCAGCCACATCCTAACCTCTTCGATATCATCAACGACGGTTTTGCGCCTGTACTTCCACGCGTTTTGTCATTACTTTGACTTAAAAAAACGTGCTTTTCGTCATTTTTGTCTATATTAAGACAAAATAACACAATTTTTCGCTATCTTTGTATGCGGATTTGTGCCACAAAGTTTTTCGTGGCCCTTAAAACCGACCAAAATGTCACTTAGATAAGAAGTAATTATATTCACAACCATTTAACTGTATAAAATGAAAAAACTTTTAGCTCCTGTTGCTGCTCTATTCGCCTTGCTGTCAGCTAACGCCCAGCAGGCATCCTATGATCTCCCTGCAACTCTCTCCTATTACGGCACAATCACTCAGGAAGAAGGCATCCCCTTCCCCGCGGCTAATTTTGTAACCCCTAACCCGATCAACGACGGTGCTTGGATATGGGTTCCGGTCGGATCTAAAGTATATTTCAAAAATACGTCAACTCAGGGTGCAAGCGCATACAAGTGGACTGTTCCCGGC
>CAZULD010000024.1:18567-21264 GCA_964621135.1 uncultured Bacteroides sp.
GCTGGTGTCGGTAATTTCTATCGTTTTTCTTCACCCGATATGTATGTCGACGGCGTGAATATTTACGCAGCAATGCAACCCACCCAAGCCGCTGCAGATGCACAGCTCCGCGTACGTGTTTATATGCCCTATATAGGTGACGATTTTTTTGTGATGGTTGGTATGTATGGTCAACTCGGCGCTCTTGAGGGAGACAATATCCCCATGTCTAATTATAAAACAAGCGAAGACGGAGTTTATTCTCCCGTCAAAGAGTATGCGATCTACAATATGAATTTTACCAATCCCATGAACTGCGAAGGCTATCCTTATCTCTTCTTCGCCGTTGAGGGTTTTGCCTCGGAGCCTAATGTAAAAGTGACCGAAAATTTCGTAATCGCTACAGATGTGAAACCTGCACGCTCGCTCTCTTTTGAAGACTACAACAATGCACTTGCTCATAACTCATTCGTCCGTTCAAACGGTGAATCGGATTATATGCGTCCTGTCTCTGTTTATGGTGGATCAAGCATGGCGGATTTTTTGGGAAATGAATGGAAATCATATAATTTCTGGATCTGTCCTCTGGTGCGTGGAGCCGAGACTCCGGCCGGAATCGAAGACGTTATCGTTGACTCTCCGACATCTGCCCTCACCCTTACCCGCGACGGTGATATCGTCACAGTCAACGGTGTTGGCGATGGTAGCGTATCAGTATTCTCAATCAACGGTGTATGCCAAATGTCAGCCGAAGCTGCAAACGGCGGAGCGGTATTCAATGTATCAGGCCTCGCCAATGGCATCTATGTTATAGCTGCCGCAGACGGATCATCGGTTAAATTCGTGAAATAAATATTCCAATTATAATTTAGTTAATATGAAAAAGCTATTTACATTAGCATGCGCCGCTGCGATTCTTAGTTGCACGCTGGGCGCATACGCCGCTGAAAATAACGGCTGGCGTTTCGTTTCTGCCGGATCAGAGCAGACCTACGCCATTAAGGCCGATGGTACGCTTTGGGCATGGGGTTCAGCCGAATACGGCGAACTCGGTAATGGTTCTAAAACACCTGCAAAAGTATCGGTTCCCACTCAGATCGGTGTTGACTCTAAGTGGAAATACGCTGCCGGCGGTAGTGGTCGTGCATTCTTTATCAAAGAAGACGGCACACTTTGGTCGACAGGTACAGCTGAAGGCGGTGTGCTCGGCACAAACAGTTCTGCTGCACAGACAGTGCCTGTTCAGATCGGCACAGATACCGATTGGGCAATGGTTGCAACCTCTAACGGCGGTATGAACTACGATGCTCTCGCAATTAAAACCGACGGTACTCTATGGGGCTGGGGTAAGAACCATATTGGTTGCCTCGGACTCGGAAATACTACAACTTATTCCGAACCTCAGCGTGTAGGCACAGAAAGCGACTGGGTTAGTGTATCGCTTGGCTCTGACCACTCACTTGTTCTAAAGAAAGACGGTACAATCTGGGGGGCAGGTAACGGAAGCTATCGTGCACTCGGTCAAGGAAACGAAGGTTACAAATCCTCTCTTGTAAAAGTTGCAGATGCCAACGACTGGACAGACGTATTCGCTATTGATGGATCTTCTTACGCTCTTAAAAGCGACGGCACTCTGTGGGCTTGGGGCGAAAATACCAAGGACATCCTTGGTCTTAGCCTAAACGATGAGGACAATGAATATGTCAACACTGACGAACCCACTCAGGTAACAGCACTCAAAGGCAAAGTCATCGGCTTCTCGGGAGCCCAACATTTCCGTGTTGCGATCGTTGGCGAAGGAACTACTGCAACCAAGGCGTACGCATGGGGTTACAATTACCTCGGCGAACTCGGCAACGGTACAGGCGTTGAACGCTCTGACTTTGCCGGTGTAACAGTTTACACCACTCCTCAAGAGGTTCTTTTTGATACTCCCGTAGAACTTACAACAGTCACCTGCGGCCAGAATTTCACCGCCACTCTTACCTCAGACGGTAAACTTTACGGTTGGGGCAGCAATGCTTGGGGCCAGCTCGGTACCTCAGAACCCGAAAATAAACTCGGTGAATTCAAAACTACTCCTATCCTGATGGCTGCCGGTCAAGAAGAGGAAGAAACTAAGGTGGCAGAATTTGATGCAGCTAGTATTCCTGCGTCGCTCGACGGTATCGAGGGAATAGTTCTCACCGGTGAATGGTCTACGGCAGATCTTGCAAAACTCGAAAAGCCACTTGGCAACGGTCAGGGCATTATGGGCTTTAACTACAATACTTCGCTTAAATCAGTTGATATGTCCCAGGCAACCTTCGCCGAAGGCACCAGCTTCGATAAAGTGTTCCGCAACTGCACAGCGCTTGAAACTGTAGTATTCCCCGGCAGCGCGACTGTTGAAAACATCGTCAGCTTGAATTCAGCCTTCCTTAACGATGCTGCTCTTGCCGCAGTTAATGTAGAAGGTCTCGTAAACGTTACTTCTATAGAACAGGCATTCCAGAACTGCAAGCTCCTCACTACACTTAATCTTTCTGCATGGGTCGGCGTTACTGAAAGCGAACTCGCATTCCAGAACTGTGTGGGTCTCACTTCGATCGCACTTCCCGGTAAATTTGAAATCGGTGACCGCTGCTTCGGTAGCTGCGATAATCTCCGCCTCATTGACTGGAGCACATTCGAAGGCACTACTGCTCCCGTGATCGAAAAGAGCGACAAATATCAGCC
>CAZULD010000025.1:0-6351 GCA_964621135.1 uncultured Bacteroides sp.
GTCGACCGTATGATCGAGGACGGTTTTATCGAGGAGGCGCGCGGAGTGTATGACCGCAGGGAGTTAAACTCACTCAACACGGTGGGTTACAAAGAATTATTCGCATGGTTCGACGGAACGATGGACCGCGAGACAGCGATAGCCCGCATCAAAAAGAACACGCGGGTCTACGCCAAGAAACAACTTACATGGCTGCGGCGCGACGAGTCGGTAATATGGTTACCGCCGACGGCCACGGCCGACGATGTCATTTCTGCTTTATGAGCAAAAGGGTGTCGCCTACGCGGAGACGCGTGGCACCGTTAGGCACGGCGTAACCGCCGCGCGCACGACGCACCATGATGACGAGTGACTTGTCGGGGAGATTCATCTGGCTGATGGTTTCGCCGTCGATAAGCATATCGGCCGAGACTTCGAGCTCGCGCATCGTAGCGGTGATGCCTTCGGGCAGCTCGACCCCGGCGAAAGCCGACTCCTTGACAGGCAGGGTAAGTTTGAGCCAGCGGGCCATGCGCGTGACCGTAGTGCCCTGAATCAGCAGCGACAGCAAGGTGATGAAAAAGACGATGTTGAACATGAAGCCGGCGTGTTCGACCGACGGCGATATCAGGGCGTAAGTCGCGAAAATGATTGGGACAGCGCCGCGGAGGCCGACCCAAGCGATGTAGAGCCGCGCACGGAAGGTGAATTTTCTGAATGGCAACAGGCTGATGAATACGGCGACGGGGCGCGCGACAATGATCATGAAGAGGCCGAGGCCTACGCCGGGGACAATGACAGTGACGAGTTCCGAGGGGTTGACGAGCAGGCCGAGGGTGAGGAACATGATGATCTGGACAAGCCATGTGAAGCCGCCGAAGAAGGTAGTGATGGTGCGCTTCATCGGCAGTTTGCTGTTGCCGACGACGAGGCCGGAAACGTAGACTGAAAGGTAGCTGTTGCCGCCGACAAGTTCAGTGAGCGAGAACGAGAAAAATACACAGGCGATCATCAGAGCCGGATACATGAATTCGTTGTCGGACTTGAGGCGACGGACAAGCCACACAGCGACATACCCTATCACTACACCGCCGAGGGCGCCGAGGGCAAGCTGGCCTGCAAGCATTCCGCACGAGGAAATAATAATCTGCCCGGTAGAAACATCGTCGACCGTGCCACCGCAAAGCCCGATTAATATGATTACCAACAGGTAAGCGACGGGGTCGTTGGACCCGCTCTCGAGTTCGAGTGTCTGACGGAGATTTTCTTTCAGGTCGGTTTTAGCAGAGCCGAGTATAGAGAATACTGAGGCCGAATCGGTCGACGACATGATCGCTGCAATGAGCATAGACTCGATCCATCCGAAGGCATAGTCGGGGGCGAAAATGTGGAAGAGATAGTAGATGAAGGCACCCGTTAGGATGGTTGTGAGCAAGACGCCGACTGTGGCAAGCACCAAACCCGGACCGAGCACGGGGCGAATGTCGCGCAAGCGGGTGTCTGAACCGCCGGAAAAAAGGATTATGCTCAGCGAAACCATGCCGATGAACTGGGTGACCTCGGCTGAGTCAAAGCGGATGCCGAAGCCGTCGACTCCGGCAAGCATGCCGACGGCAAGAAAAAGGACGAGGGTCGGAAGACCGTAGCGACTGCCTGTTCGACCGGCGAATACGCTCAGCAACAGTAGGGCGGCAGAGACGAGAACAATGTTGTTAGGGGTCAGATCCATCTAAGATAACGTGCTAAAGGTGGAAGTGAAACAATGCAATGAATGAACAAATTTAGAAAATTTTTCCTTAACGATATAACAAACTAAGGACTCAATGTTCTTGGCGACGTAAGAAAAAAATCGTAATTTCGAACTCCAAATCAACAAGCAAACGATCAAACGATGGATAAATCAGAGAAATATAAGTCGCTGCTGGACGCGGTCCGCGGCAAAGACCATATCAATATTCTTTTTGTGTGTCTGGGTAATATATGCCGGTCGCCGGCTGCGGACGGAATCATGAATGCCGTGGTCGATGCACACGGTGACGCGGAGCGATTCACGATCGACAGCGCGGGTACGGGCAATTACCATATCGGTGATCTGCCGGACAAGCGTATGCGTGTCCACGCTCTCAGACGCGGCTATGATCTGACTCACCGCTGCCGTCAGGTTAGAGAATCGGACTTTGACGACTTCGATCTGATCGTGACGATGGACGAATCGAACCGCCGCAATCTCTGCCGGATAGCCCCGACCGTCGAGGCTGAGAAGAAGATAGTGATGATGGCCGACTTCGCAGATCTGGCGACGCGCTACGACCACATTCCCGATCCGTATTACGAAGGAGCCGAAGGCTTTGAACTGGTGCTTGACTTGCTGGAATCGGCCTGCGGACGGCTCTACGACAAGCTGACACCCGAAGCCTAAAATTTAGTTGCATATTCAAAAAAGAATATCTAACTTTGCAGACGCAAACGACCAAGGAGAGATGCCGGAGTGGTCGATCGGGGCGGTCTCGAAAACCGTTGTACCCTTACGGGTACCCAGGGTTCGAATCCCTGTCTCTCCGCAAAAAAGCAAAAGAAGCAACCTTCGGGTTGCTTCTTTTGTATCTGAGGGGTTCGAGCCCTGAAGGGCTCGTATCTGCATTTTAGGGCCTATTTATGACACAATAGCGTCAGCAGCAGTCCATTCTGTCAGGCTGCCTTCTTTCACTTGGATGCAAACTTCGGTCATGTCAGTTTCAGCATGGAGTTTGCGCTTTGCAGCGGGAGCCACGCGCAACCAATCTCCTGCTTCAAGGGGCACATTCTCGCCGTCGATTTCCATGAAGCCTTTGCCGGAAACGATAAAATAGATTTCCTCGTTCTCTTTGTGGCTGTGATAGAAGGGAATTACCGTGCCGGCAGGAAGGTTATTAACCGATACTTCAGCACCTGTAAGTTTGAGTGTGTCATGCAGCTCTGTGCGGGGTGCGCCTGCGGCTACATGTGTTTTAGTGTAATTGCTCATAAGTTTTTAATTATAGTGGTTATAGAAATATATTACAAATATAAGCTATAAATAGTTATTCTCCAAACATTCGTTTGATCTGAGCTATTCGAAGCTGATTATATAGCTTGGTCTGAGGCGAGTCGGGAACCAATAGGTCGAATCCGTGGAACACGCCCGGTATCGTGTGGAGTTCGGTGTTCACACCTGCACACGTCAAGCGTGCAGTGTAATTGAGGCACGACATACAGAAGAGGTCAAGAGTGCCGACCGCTATGAATGCCGGTGGCAAATTCGACAAGTCTGTGGCTAAAGACGCAGAATAGTACGGAAGTTCATTTTCAGGCAAATTCTGACCTTTAAGCAGGGTATTCCAGCCGAGACGATTGTAGGCGGGAGTCCACACCAGTTGTCCGGCATAAGGATCGGGCATCGGGTCTTTATCAGTTCCTGTCCTGCTGTCGAGCATAGGGTAAGTCAACGCCTGACCGCACAAAGGAACTCTGCCATGGTCGCGATTGTAGAGAGCAAGACGTGCGGCAAGTCCTCCGCCCGCGCTCTCACCCAAAATCACTATGCGTGTAGGGTCAGCTCCGTATTCAGAAGCGTGGTCGTAGATATATTCAAGACCTGAATATGCGTCATGCAAATCCGCGGGGAAAGGAGCTACCGTTGCCAGACGGTAGTTGACACTTACCAAGATTGCCTGCAAGCCGTCAGTAAGCACTTCAGGTTTGGTAGCCATGGTATTGGCGTCCCCCATTAGATAGCCTCCACCATGCATGAAATATAGGATTGGAAGAGGACCTTTTCGGGTCAGCGCGGTTGGTTGCCAGATATAGAGATCGATACTATTGCCATCCATACCGGTGATGGTGACTTTGCGAGAACCGGGTAGATTCTCGCTTTGGCCGATCATACCGACAAAGGGGTTCTTGTCAAATGGTAATTGACAAGCCTCAAATATTTTATCTATTATCGGCAACTGATATTCTTTGGCGATCAGATGCTTTGATGTGAATTCCTGTGACATTTTCTTTATATTTGCTGTTACTTAGTTTTTAAGCTAATTGGGATATTTTAAATTTCCAACTAATAATATAACAGCTTAGTTCACTAAAAATTCCATAAAGCCACCTTTAGAATATTTTATTCGATCTATAGAATATTATTTTTAATAATAACTTCAATAAAAGGCAAACCAAAGTAACTTAAAGAATGTTTAATGGATAAAGACTGAACGATGACTCGAAACAACCTTCCTCCATTATGGACTATCAATGACCTCAACTCCGCAGCACAGGGGATGATGTTTGGCAGCGACTATATATTTTACCGTGATTTCTCAGCACTAAGAAAATTAACAAACAAGATTGTCGTAAATTTTGTAGGATTTATCTATGTAACTACCGGTAAGATTGCAATTACGCTGAACGATATATCTCTGAGGGCGGAAGCGGGACAGATTATATTCTACAAAGCCGGAGACTTCATCTCGGATGTGCTGTTTTCGGCTGATAGCGAGGGGATGGTTTGCGGGCTGGAGGCAACAGTGCCGTTTGAAAGCCGTAGCAAACGGGGCGTCCCGAGACTTTCGTCCTTGAAAGGGAATTGTGAAGTTTTCACTCTAAACAAAGGAGCAGAAGCTCTGCTGGAGATGTATAGTGAGTTGCTATGTCAGAAGTATTCAATGGGAATAGAAAATGTGCGGTACACAATGATTTCATTATTGGAAGATGTGCTGGTCTCTGTCGATCTTCCCGACAATGACATAGAAAAATCACATACAAGGCAATCGGCCGACATACTTTACCGGAGATTTTCAACCTTGCTTATAGAATCTTATCCCAAGCCGAGGGAAGTCCAATGGTATGCCGACACGCTGTCTGTGTCATCAAAATATCTTGCAAGAGTGGTTAAGCAGATCAGCGGTAAGAGTGCGACCGAATGGGTCACGGAAGCCATGATGGCTGATGTACGCACGTCGCTAATCCACACGGATGAATCCATTAAAGAGATTTCAGCCAGATTGGGATTCAACAATCCTGCGTTCTTTGGCAAGTATGTGAAAAAACACTCAGGACTGACCCCCAAACAACTGAGAGAGTATCTGAAAACAAAACATACATCAGAAAGCAATTAGTGATCGGGAACCTCTTCCTGTCACTTATATTCAGTGCTGTCTGTTATTTTCAGAAAAGTACGGAATGCAACCAGTCGGCGACAAGAACTGAGGTTTCCTTCTGAGTATAAGTAAAGGTGTGGTTCTCATCAGGGATAAGTTTCAACTGGCTGTTTTTGATCTTTTCGTTGTAACGTTCGGCATAGGTATAGGGAACGATCTGATCGTGAGTGCCCTGAACGATCAAAGTAGGACCTTCGTAATTGGCTGCGGTCTCATAGATCGGTAAGCGGATGGCGGTCTCGACATAATTTTTGCCGAGAAGGAGGGCTCCGGCCTCAGGAGAATGGGGCAATTCGATATAGTCGCCCTTGAAATTCCAAGGATCATATTTTGCACCCATCGTATTGCCGCGGAGCGCATCGTCGCGTAACACCGCTGCGGCAGCAAGGAGCACTTCGGCTTTGATAGCTTTGTCGCCGAGTTCGCCACTCACCATGCTGACTACAACGCCGCCCTGGGAGTGACCGACAAGGCTGATATCTTTAACCCAAGGCTGCTGACGAGCCCACGCGATGACCGCTTTAAGATCGTCAATTTCGTTCAACACTGTCATATCCTTAAACTCGCCGTCGCTCTTGCCGTGACCGTTGAAGTCAAAGCGTAGGGCTCCCATGCCCTGAGCGACAATGCTTTCAGCGAGATCGTTGATAAAGGGTCGCTGACAATTACCGCTGAAGCCGTGGCAAATTATTACCAAGGGTACTTTTGATTGTGTCGCGGGGCGGTTAATAATAGTAAAAAGTTTTCCGACAGAACCGTCAATGCGGAGAGTGTCAGATATTTGAGCATTAGAAGAAAGCATAGTTATAATCACCATTACCGCAGTTAAAAATATCTTTTTCATTGTTTTATTTAGATGAGTTGCATAAATGATAAACTGATATTTCAACAACGATACCGACCAAAGGGTTTTGTGTTTTATTACTCTATTTGATAATTAGCATAAAAACATTAACTTTGCGTATAATATATTAAATTTCATCGGAATGAAGATCCGGTTAGGCGTCATAATAGCTTTGCTCGTTTCGGAGTTGGCATTTGCCACAGTCGAAAAATACTATGTCGGCAAGGTCGAAATATCGAAACAGGATTTTGATGAGATAGATTCGACGCTGATCAGAAGTAAAGAAACGTTCAGTCGGGGTGATACGGTCATCACCGCAATAGAGCCGATCATCTTTGCGCGCATAGACTCGGTCAGCGT
>CAZULD010000025.1:6451-20728 GCA_964621135.1 uncultured Bacteroides sp.
AACTTTAAGTTCGTGCCTGTGAGCGTCAACCATGACGAAAAGGAATTAACCGACTTTTTTGAGAGCGAAAGAGGGCTGATGATGGGTTGGCTGCGTGAAGCAACTCTATGGGACAAAAATGGTGAATTTGAAAAAAGTCTTTCGACCGGCGGCATACCTTTGACGCTGCTGGTCGACTCAAACGGAGTGATACGTCTCAATGAATCGGGCGCGTTCATCAATGAAGAACAGTTATCAAAGCTAAAAGAGAAGATCGCGGAATTACTTGCGGATCAACATTAATTTAACAATATATGAAACAGTATTTTGAACACAGACAAGAACTTAATGAAGCGTTCGACAAATATTCGCGGACAGCGGCTAACAGGAAACTTAAATACACAGCATGGGGCTTTATCGCGGCTGCCATTGTACTGCTGCTCGTGGCAGCGTTCATGATGGATCAGTTGTCATGGGAGGCGGTGTGCATTATGAGAGGCTGCGCCGGCGTATTTGCTGTAATCTTTGTGGTGCTGATCGGCATCCTTGTCTATCGCACGAACAGCGCCTACTGGCAAAACCGCCACACTCCCGGCAGTGAAGAATAGATTCTTATAGTACAACAGATTACAATAAAGCTACCACTTTGCAGCAACCTCAGTCACTATAATTACCAGACTTACTTTTTAGAAAATTCAGGGGTTGATTTAAAATTACTCATCCCAGTATACCACGCATTTCGACGATCGGGAATAGATTTGATAAATGGCATGATATCATCACCGTAGCCTCTACAAGAATAGAAGAACAGGACTGAGGCTTTTTTACCATTTATGGTCATCGGCTTATAATAATGAACATCGGCCTCTACAGTATTTATCTCACCTTTATTACTATCACTCACCATAAATTCAAGTATATACTCACCATCATTTTCCGCAACCACATAATTTGTAAGCGGATCAGTCTGCTTACGCTCCTCCAATTCGCCAATCTTTGCCTTTATGGCGTCCAATGGTGTTATATCCAAAAAGAGTACATTAACCGTAAACATTTGGTTATAATTATCAAACGACTCTCCCTCAGGAAGATATTCTTGAACATAGTAATTATCCTGAGGGTGAACGCTCCATGCAAGGTAAAATTCAGTACCACAGTATTCGATTGGATTACCAACACTGAAATATTCCTTAACAGATTGAGCTGACAGACTCACACAACACACTAATGTGATAATAATTGACAAGATAACTTTCATATTTGGATATTAAAATTAAAGTCCAAATATAGCCATTATTTTGAATATAATCTCACTATTTGGTTATAATATTTCTGTAGACAGACTCATAATTTCGCCTTAAGGTTTAATTAGGTTATTTAGGGATTGGTAATAATCTTTGGGGAGGAGCAAATTGTTTTATAGATACAAAACGATGAAGAAACAAGCGATCATCGTTAGCGACAGAGTTTAATCAACGAACTATAAAACATATAACCTATAAAACTTAATATTATGGACAAGGAAAAGAAATCTTATTATGTGAACATGATCGAGGCCAAAGACGGTAAAATGGCCGAAGTTCTTAACTTCAATTTCGGAGGTCATCACGACATCGCCGCTATGGTAGAACGTGCAAAGGCACTCGGTTTTGCAAAAGACAAACACACTAAAGAATTTGTGCTTGCAATGCGCTTTATGCATCATGTGATCAAGAAAAACGCCGAGAATCCTCTCTTCGCAGAGTTTGCATCACAGTTTGAGACATTCAAGAAGAATGTCAAGAGCAAATTAGGCTGTGGATGCGGTTGCGGCCAATAATAAGATCATAGACGCAGATCCATAACGCAATTTTTCATTTCGCGAGAGCGTATCGTAATTACGATATGCTCTCGTTTTTTGTTTCTTTCTCAGAAAAAGAGGCGAGACATGGGGATTTTAATCATCTGATTTATTTATCTTTGCTGTCGATTGAGATTTTTATATGGAAAAATTTGTCGGGTTGCTGAAACTACGGGGCATTAATCTGCACCTAATGAGGCAAACGAACAAAAGAAAACAAGATATGTCAAGTCCACCAATCAACGAGAACGAGTTTGCCCAAATCATCAGGCAACACTCAAGAATCATAAACAAGGTCAGCTATTTCTATGCCACCCGGCAACTGCCCTTCGAAGATCTCCGGCAGGAAATTTATGTCAACATCTGGAAAGCGCTGGACCAATACAGAGGAGACAGTAAGTTGTCGACATGGATATACAGAGTCGCGGTCAACTCCGCCCTGATGGCGATAAGGTCATCGAAGCGCAAGATTGAAACAGTGGAGCTGGATTTCAATACGGCCGATCTATCAAGCGAACTCGATGACGCACAGAAAGAAAACTTGCAGACGCTATATTCGATGATCAACCGTCTCGAAGATATCGAAAAAGCAATAATACTCCTCTGGCTCGACGAATATTCTTACGACGAAATCGCCGAAACCCTTGGGCTGAAACGCAACACAGTCGCCACTAAAATTCACAGAATCAAAGACAAACTTTCAAAATCTATATAATATGCAACTCGACGAACTAAAGAAAAATATGTCAACACTTGATCAGATCCTCGCCAAGACTCAGACCGAGATCAAAATTGATGTCAAATCATCGCAAACAGCACAAGGTAAACTGCTGAAACACTACCGCAACAGCATCCTTGCTAATTCTATTCTCGCTATCGTATTTGCCTGCCAACTGCCCAATCCGGAATTTACAACACATCTGCCAAAATTCTACGTTGCTTTCATTGCCTTGATTGGCGCAGCCGCGACTCTATGGTATATATTTCTATATATGAAACTGGACAAAATCAAGATATCGCAACTCTCACCGACCAAACTTTTTTCGAAGACGACAAAACTGAAAATTCTCACCATATCGGGGCAAATGGTGTCTGTGGTAGTTTTGGCTGTGTTTTTCACCCTGCTACTTTCACATATGCTGATCACCAATCCGCTTGCCTTCCGGCTTATTATCGCTACGCTGGCATTCGGCCTGATCTGGGGCGCGATCTACACCTGGCCGCGTTACATCAAACTTTTCCGAGATCTGAACAGCATCAAATAAATCCCATTGCTGATTTTACCGCTCCAATAAACGTTGGAGCGGTTTTGTTATAAATTTTCAAATGTTTTTATTAGCTTTGCAAAAATATTATTTTTTTCACCTTAAATTAATATCCTTTGAAATTTATTATTTGATATGATAAGACTGACAGTAGTATTAATATCAGCCCTATATTTTATCTCTCCACTATCTGCGGCTGAGAATATTAACTATGACGCAGAGGTAAAAAAGATTTTAAAACTGAATCTTCCGCCTGACGAAGCGGCTGACAGCGCGTACATGTTTCTTGTCCACAATGGAGCTACCAATGTCACTGATCCCAATGTTTATCCTGAGTGTGAACGAGTGATACAAGAACGTCTTATTCCTTTTGAGGAGAAAAACGAATGTTCCCCCCGGACTAAGTCAAGGACCTGGATGGAGTTAGGTCAATTCTGCAGCCGGCAGGGAAGAGAAAAACTTGACGACAGTCGAACAGCATACAATAAAGCACTGGATTTTGCAAAGGAAGCAGAGGACTATTACTTACAAGGGCGTGCACTATCCACGCATATGGTTGCGGAAATTAACTGGGGTAATACTGAAGAAGCATTCCGTTTATCTGAAGAGGCAATAAAAGCCTACCGTAAAGCGCCAGAACCATCCGAAGACCAGATTGCAAGATGTCTGTATTTGCAGGCAATGGTCTATCTGGAGCTAAATGACCTCAAAGGGCTTAGGAAAACCATCAGTGAGCTGGAAGAATTAGGCAAGACCTCGTCCGAAGAGAACCGTCCGTTTGTGATGTATAATCACTATTCGGTGGCAGAAGTTTACTACTATATTCAGGCAGACTCACTCACGGGTGCCGAGAAAGCAAGATATAACGATTCGGTAAACATCTGTTCATTAGCCGCTATCCAGCTTTTAGAAAGCGCTCCTGACTTATGGAAAACATCCAGTATCAACAGGGTATGGAATTACTATAACCGAGCCGTATTTTTTCTAGAAAAAATGGGAGCGCCTATCGATAGTATCGAGTACTATCTTCAGAAAGCACTCGCGGTGGATCATAATGCTAAAAAAGATATGATTCAGGAAATCGACATCTCGGCAGCAAGAGTCCGTGCTGAAATGTGGATGAAACACAATGATTATCAGCGAGCAAAGACTATTCTCGATGAAACGCTCGTAAAACTGCAACAGGATAAAGGGATAAACAATCTGATCCATGACAGGATAGACACATACAATTTGTTATGCGAAATCGCAGTAGAGTCAGGACACTACAAAGATGCATACGGTTATATGAAGGAGTTGTCTGCTATCGAAAAGGAACGCTACTCAGATGAGCGTGCTAAAGCAGTCAAAGAACTTGAGATAAAATATGAGACACAGGAGACCCAACTGGCTCTATCAAAGAGCGAGGCACAAAGAGCCCGAACTCTTATATGGCTCTTCGCGGCCATCGGTCTTCTCCTTGCTGCTATAATAATATTCATAATATATGCCAACCGTCAGCGCCGTCGCCGCATGCAAAGAGAAATAGAATTCGTAACGCTGCGTGCCGACATCGGACGACAGTTGACCGAACAGTATATCGAAGGTCTTGAAAACGAACGTCGCCGTATGGCAAGCGAACTTCACGACGGAGTCTGCAATGATCTACTGGCTATACAGATGAACATATCCGACGGATGTTCGGCAGAGAGTATGCTGAAACTTATTGACGGTTGCCGCGAATCAGTAAGGCGAATTTCACACGAAATGATGCCACCCGAATTTGCATACGCATCTCTCGATGAGGTTGTAAGATTCTATTTAACTAAACAATCGGCAGCCCACGAAGGGACAGTTAATATTACTTATCAATCGGAGTGTGTTGACGCTGTCTGGACAGATGTGCCTGATGCCGTCTCGCTCGAGGTTTACCGTATAGTTCAGGAGGCGGTAGGTAACGCTATCCGTCACTCCGGAGCCGATAAAATCTCAGTTGAGCTGAAACTTAGCGGCAAAAATCTGACGATGACGGTAACAGATAACGGCATATATAAGAATACTAATAAAAAAGGACTCGGCTTGGAGTCAATCCGCCGCAGAGCTCATTCTATAAACGGTTCGGTCAGCATAGACGTTGACACTACCGGAGGTACTAAAGTACAATTAGACGTAACGCTTCAATAACTAATCTTCAATATTAAAACTACGGAAAACCGTAATTGACGCACTTAAACATGGATTGTAATTTTGCAACAATATTCCCCCTGCATAATATACAATTCAGCAATGCCGCATATCACAGTTCTATCAAACATGAAAATAGCCGTAGTCGATGATCATGAACTTTTAAGGGAAGGACTAAATGTGGTTCTTGCCCGGTATGGATCAAAAGAAATAGCCAAGTATGCGACAGGGACAGCACTGATTAAGGATCTCGATGGCGGAAAATCATTCGATGTCTATATCGTAGATCTTGAATTGCCTGATGTGGACGGCTTTGTGCTGATAGAAATGATTCGTGCCCGAGATCGTAATGCTAAAATCATAGTCAATACCGTTCACGATGAGATCTGGACACTGCGTAAACTTCTTGCCCGCGATGTAAATGCGATCACATACAAGTCGGGCGACGGGGCGGAAATGGTAGAAGCCCTTAAAGCGGTTGGCAATGGTGAGTATTACTATTGCGAAGATGTAAACAAAGCTCTTAAAGCAGCCGTCGACAGTTCACAACATCCTACGTCACGAGAACTTGAGGTTCTTGATCAAATCGCCCAAGGCAAGACATCGCGTGAAATAGCCGCAGCGATGTTTGTGTCCGACAACACTGTCGAGGCGCACCGCAAAGCCCTATTCGCAAAACTTGGAGCCGTAAATGTAGCAGATCTGATATTCAAGGCCGTCGAAAAGGGATATATTATGAAAAATACACAAAGACGGTGAACTGAGTAGAAAAAACTACGGAAAACCGTAATTGATGCGCGTTTATTAAGTGTATAATTTTGTGTATAATTAATACGCAAATTTTTATCCACTTATAAACAATCTTATTCAATGAAAAAATTACTATTCTCTCTGCTTGTCACTATCCTATGTGTCGTGCAAGCAAAAGCGGCTTCCGGGCCGGAGAATCTTTTTGTCGAGACATTTAATAATGTCAGCGGCGAGATAGAAGATTCAACTCCTGTCGATCCCTCGAAATTTGACAATCCCGACGGTTGGACATTCGATAATGTTTTTGCCGGTCCGGAATGCATCATCATCAAAAAAGGAGGTTCGGTTACGCTTCCTGCGGTTGCCGGGCTGACCGGAAACGCGGCTTTTTATTTTGACGTGATGCCGATGGATGAAGAATATTTCTTCTCTAAATTTTATACAATCACAATCGATAAAGGCTACCTGAGCGCAGATTTCATTGAGCCGGGAATATCTGTAACCCAAGACTACACGATGAGTGACGTTACAGATGAAAGCCGCTTTACCATTACAGCCGGTAAAGACTGTGACATAATGCTCTCTAATGTCAGAATTTATTATGGCACCCGAGGCGGAACTGTAGGGTCAACTCGCGACGACTATTTAGTAAAATATTCCGTGGAGGAAGGAGAATACTATAGACCTTTTGATGTCACAATAAAAGCTGCTAATATTCCGGGTAAAATAGTAGTTTATACTCTCGACGGCAGCACACCGCTCCGCACTTCTCTCCGTTATACTGAGGATACACCCCTCACTATCTCTGAAACCACCACACTCACTGCTGCTGTAATTTTTTCCAACGGGTATTTGGAGGCAGGGAAGTCTGTGACTTATACATTTCCCACTGCGACAGAGCCTGAGGTGCCTGCTTCGACAGTCGTAATAAACGTCAAGACCGGATCGCTTGAAGATCAACTTATGGAAGTGGACCGTGACTTTATCGAAGGCCTCGAACTCCACGGCACAATCAACGGTAAAGACCTCGCAGCCATTTGCAATACCAAAGGTATCATGAGTCGCCTCAGTTATCTCAATATGAAAGATGTAACATTCGAATACGATGACTATTGCTATAAAACAGCTACTTATGCGCCCGAGGGCGGCATGGGTCAGAGCGGAGTCATATACACATATTTCAGCGCTGAAAATTCAGAGGATTATGGATCAACAGGGCCTATGACCGGACGTTATGACATTCACAGCAATAATCTTGCAAATGCATTCACCGCACATCCTACACTCGCTCGTGTCGAATTGCCGGATTTCTTAACGTCTATCGGTAGTGCTTTTGCTAATTGCCAGAATCTCACGATGGTTTCAATGTCACCGAATATGACTGAAATCGGTGCTTCAGCGTTCAATAACTGCCCCATTGGAATTATAAATATACCGGAGTCTCTTGAAATCATAAACGATTATGCGTTTGCAGGTACAAAAATAATCGGAGACTTAAACCTACCCAAACTTAAACATGTCGGCGCCTATGCGTTCGGCGGCTCAAAAATTTTCAGCTTCGTATTTAATTCCGGCATCAAGCATATCGGAGAAGGAGCATTCTCCGGCACGCTGCTGACAAAAGTTGACTTGCCGACTCCGCCGGACACAATATATACCAATACATTTGCTTGTAAAGAACTTAAAGAAGTGAAATTCGGCGAAGGCCTGCAACGTCTTGAAAGCGAGATTTTCGGCAACTATTCGCCCGAAATAATAGAACTGCCACAGTCTTTGATTGAACTCGCGGCTGATGCCTTACCTGCCAAATATATACAATCTATTGAACCGGAAGACGGTATACGCTACGTTGGCGGCGTGGCCTATCAGGTTGCAGAAGACCGCGAAGAATACACCATCAAAGCCGGCACTCAATCTATCGCCGAAGAGCTGTTTGCATGGAGACCCGTAAAGAAAGTTATGGTTCCTAATTCAGTAACTATAGTGGGAGAAAGAGCTTTCGCCGGCTCGAGTATAGAATCTTTGCCCGTGATGGAAGGTGTCACCGAATGGCCCGATCAATTATTCTATAGCTGCCAGAATCTCGCACGAATCACAATTCCGGAACACATTACCAGGATAGGTTATAGCGTATTTGAGTATTGTTCTTCTTTATGGCAAATAAAATATAACGCGGTAGAGGCTAATGTGATGGCCCTTTTCAATCAACATCCCGGCAGACCTTGTTCCTTTAAAAACATTACTATAGGAGAAGGGGTAAAGAAAATACCCACCGGAATCTTTGATTCGAATCACGGCCCTACAGACATTGTACTACCGAAGAGCGTAGAACGCATCGATACTGCTGCATTTTATTTCTGCAATAATCTCCGCAGTATATATCTACCTGATGGGATAGAAGTTATAGAACCCCAGACATTCCAGAGTTGTTATAATCTCGAAGAAGTCCACATGCCTTTAAATCTTGAAAGGATTTCTGAGAACGCATTCTTTCAATGTGAAGCACTCAAAACTATCTCGATTCCGGAAGGAACAAAAATTTTGGAAAGTGGAGCGTTCTACGGCTGCCGAAATGCCTCTACCCTCTATCTGCCGTCTACGCTGCAATATATCGGTTCTGCTCCTTTCTATTACGTAGGCTTAGATAATCCTGTCAAAATGACATCTGCTTCTGCAGATCCTCTAATTGCCGACGGCACGCTTTGGGACTCGACAAATGCGAATATTGTACAATTGAAGGTGCCAAATGCAAGCGTGGAAGATTATAAAAATCATCCTGAATGGAAGCGTTTTGCCGATGTTATAGTTCCGATCGATGAAATCGCTGTCAGCGAAGAAGGTAGCTCAACATCGTTTGAAAACGAAATAACTGAAGAAACAGATCTTACAGACACAGTCATAGGCGACGTGTACGTAACTGTAGGCGCAGAAGACAGTTATGATTCTACCGACGGCAGTATCGTACTTAATTCAACAATGGACACTGACGATGCAGAGGCAATCGGCGGTCTCGCACCCGGTAAATCAGACCTTGCCAACCGATTCAACGGTCTTGTAGTGGGAATCCCCGCAGGCCAGGGTACTGTCACAGTCGACTGCATGACAATCGGCTCACGAGCTATTAAAGTGAAAGTAGGCGAGGACGAATCCCAGTCATTCACAAAGAGCAACAAGGGTGAAATTTCAGTGAATTACAATGTAATTGAAGACACCTATGTCTACATATATGGTTCGAATGTCGAGACAGGACGCTCGGTTAACAGAGTTACAAGCCGCGCTGCAAGCGACAACTGTGTAAAGATCTACTCAGTAGGCGTTACACCCGACACTAACGGCATATATGACATTACGGTAGATAGCGAAACCGAAATTACCGATTTCTATACAGTTGACGGTATAAAAGTCAATAAACCGACTGCTCCGGGTGTTTATATCATCCGTCGGGCCAACGGATCTGCAACTAAGATTCTAATCCGATAACACACACTATACAGAAACACGGTGGATTCCGAAAGGATCCACCGTGTTTCTGTATATATACTTGTAATTTTGGTGAAAGTCTGGTTATTGGAGAGTACCGGCTTCGGCCTGCTGGATCATTTCCTTGCCGGCGGTGATATAGATTTCAACGCGGCGGTTCTGGGCACGGCCTGCGGCGGTATCGTTAGAGGCGATATAGTCTGCCATAGGTACACCTTTAGCAGTCAGACGTGTGGGTGAAACACCGCTGTTGACGAGATAAGTCATCACGGCGTCGGCACGCTCGGTAGAGAGCTTTTCGTTAACGGCGAATGTACCTGTATTATCAGTAAAGCCGAGGATCTGAACGTCTGTACCGGGGTTATTGATAAGCGACTGAGCGAAGCGCGACAGGTCGGCCTGTGCCTGCTGACTCAAGTTATATTTGTTGGTCTGGAAGAGGATACCGCCTTCGAAAGTCACCTTAATTGCACGGAGACCGTTCTGGTCGACAGTTTCTTCGACTGTAGCCTGCTTGGCGAGTTCTTCCTGAAGTTCCTTCTGCTGCTTGTCCATCTTCTTGCCGATGAGTGTACCGGCACCGGCACCTACGGCCGCACCGATTGCCGAGCCGATAGCAGCGCCTTTGCCTCCTCCGATGAGTGCGCCGAGGCCGGCACCGACTGCTGCGCCGCCACCGCCGCCGATAAGAGCACCTTTACCTGTATTTGTCAATGACGAACATGATGTCTGACCTATGAGCAGCGATGCGCTGATGAGTGCTATGCCTGCTAATTTAATTGCTTTCATAAAGTTAATAGTTTTGATCGTTAATCGTTATTGTTGACTGTGGCGCGTCTTATCTGACCCGCGGATATACTATTGACAAATTAAGGATGCACTTAGTTTTCGCCGTAAGAGAAATTTTAACTAATTTTGTGGCAAAGAAAACCAGTCAAAGCGCGAAACAATGCTAAACCACACGGGGTCAAAGAATCGCAATGCAATGATACTCGGCCACATAGGCGCCGTCATCACAGTAGCAATCTGGGGTGGATCGTTCGTATCGACCAAAGTTCTGCTTGACAACGGCATGAACCCGGCCGAGATATATGTCTACAGATTCTTTCTCGCCTACCTTCTGGTGCTGATAATGAGTCATGCAAAGCTGTGGGCCAACAGTCTTCGTGATGAGTTGCAGTTTATGCTTGTAGGCCTAACGGGAGGATCCATCTATTTTCTAGCCGAGAATACAGCACTTGAATATACGCTGACGACCAATGTGTCGCTGCTTACGTCGACATCTCCGCTGATCACATCGCTGCTTGTCGGGCTGCTTTATAAGAGCGAGAGACCGTCGCGCGGAATGCTTGTAGGGTCATTTATTGCGTTTATGGGTGTAGGCTGCGTGATCTTCAACAGTAGCTTCAACATGGAAATCAGACCGTTGGGCGATGTTTTATCGCTCTTGGCGGCCTTCAGTTGGGCTGTCTACAGTCTTATATTGCGCAAACTCAACGCGATCTACGATCTGTGGTTCATCACGCGTAAAACGTTCTTCTACGGTGTCGTTACGGCTATACCGTTCGTGCTGAGCGAACCGCTCAACAATCCTATCGACCTGATGTCGAACGGCGCTGTCATCGGCAATTTGCTTTTCCTCGGCATCGGCGCCTCGATGATCGCTTACTACTTCTGGGCAAAGATCATCAAGCAAGTCGGCGCGCTAAAAGCTAATAATTATATGTATCTGCAGTCGGTGTTCACGCTCATAATCTCTGCAATCGTCATTCACGAGCGTATCTCGATAGTGGGCATCATCGGTTGCTGCATGATACTCGGCGGCCTCTGGGTCGGCGACCGTCTGTCGCAGACCTGGCGCAAATAAGTTTCTATCCTAAAAGATATTGAGCCTCGTCGATGATCTGACGGGCGAGGTAAATGTTGGCCTGATCGGTCTCGCTCTTTTCAACTTCACGCGCATAGTCAAGGGCACGCGCAGGATCGGCGGCGACAAGGTTCATCATCAGGCGCAACCCGGTGTAGCGTCCAAGTTTCGAATCAGAATGGCTCAGACGATCGGCAAGATCGAGAGCATAAGGCGTCCGCCGCAATAATTTGAGACACAATACATCAGCAATCTCAGCGGCCTTAACATCGGCTATCCAACGCAGTGCGTCATCCAACGAAAAATCATTAACGTCGACAAGCATCGGGGCTATCATCATACTCTCGCGAGTGGTGGAGTTAGCCCACAGGCGTTCGGCCAAATCGCGGGTATGAGGCGTTTCGGCGGCTATCTCCGAAATTTGCGGCAGATTTAGACCGAAAATTATAGAGAAGGGACTGCCGGCGCGACGGAGTGTGTCAGTGATGACTCCATTACGCATCGCAAAAAAGCGACGCTTGACAGTCTGCATATCATTGAAAGATGTTTCTGACTTTTGCATGGCGCAAAATTAGTATTTTTTGCGTAAATTTGTCGCGAAAACAAAATGAAATAACAATGGCACAAAAACCGTCAATACCCAAGGGAACGCGCGATTTCACCGCTGAAGAAATGGCGAAGCGCAACTATATATTCGACACGATCCGCGATGTGTTCGGTCTTTTCGGATTCCGTCAGATCGAAACTCCGGCTATGGAAAATCTTTCGACCCTCATGGGTAAATACGGCGAAGAGGGTGACAAACTGCTATTTAAGATCCTGAATTCAGGTGACTTTCTCAGCGGCGTAGACCGCGAGATGCTCGAAAGCGACTCGACCGGCAAACTTGCTGCCAAGATCTGCGAGAAGGGTCTGCGCTATGACCTGACTGTGCCGTTCGCGCGTTTTGTCGTACAGCACCGCAACGAACTGGCCATGCCTTTCAAACGCTATCAGATACAGCCGGTGTGGCGTGCCGACCGTCCCCAGAAGGGCCGATACCGCGAATTCTATCAGTGTGATGCTGACGTCGTAGGCAGCGAATCGCTCTATAATGAGGTAGAACTCCTCCAGATGATCGATGAAGTCTTCGCCCGTCTTGGCGTGAGGATCGCCATCAAACTCAACAACCGTAAGGTTCTGGCAGGCATTGCCGAAGTGATCGGAGCACCGGACAAACTTATCGACATAACCGTCGCCATAGACAAGATCGATAAAATCGGCTTAGAGAAGGTCAACGAAGAGTTGGCCGAACGCGGTCTTTCGGCTGAATCCATAGCCGCGCTACAGCCTATGCTTCAGATCAGCGGTACGCTCGAAGAGCGCCTCGAGGCATTAAGCCGTGTTCTGGCAGGCAACGAAATTGGCACCCTCGGTGTAGACGAATTGCGTTTCGTCGTAGACCAGACTATGGCTCTCGGTCTCCGCGCCGAACTCGATCTCGATGTGTCACTCGCGCGTGGCCTCAACTATTATACAGGTACAATCATTGAGGTCAAGGCTCTTGACGTAGCGATAGGCAGTATCACCGGCGGCGGCCGCTATGACAACCTGACAGGTGTATTCGGTATGCCGGGACTGTCAGGTGTCGGTATATCATTCGGAGCAGACCGTATCTATGATGTGCTGAACACGCTCGACCTCTACCCAGCGGGCACAGTTTCGGCATCAAAAATAATCTTCACAAACTTTGGCGAAAAAGAAGCTCAGGCATCATTAAAACTTATCAAGAAGTTGCGGGCCAAAGGCATCGCTGCCGAAATGTATCCCGAAACATCAAAGATGAAAAAACAGATCGGTTATGCCGACACGATGAAGATACCTTATGTAGGAATCATCGGCGAAACCGAACTGGCCGAGGGAAAAGTCACTCTGAAAAACCTTGCTACGGGCGAGCAGCAATTACTTTCGACCGAAGAGTTGGTTGATGCACTGAAATAAACCGACGCACACAAGCGTCTACATATCAACGGAATCCGACTACACTCGGGTTCTGTTTTGTTTTTATTATATCGTCGGAACAAAGGTGCTTCGGTAAAAGACAAAAAAAAATTACTCGTCGTCACGACGAATAATCTTCTTACCTTAAATCTAATACCATGAAAAACTGATGCAAAGTTAGTATTTTTATGTTATACAACATATATTTCGAGCAAGAAAATATTCTATTTTAACATAATTTAATAGTATTGGCGATTTTTCGACTATTTTGTGCCTAAATTTGAGATTCCGAGACGTAAAGTTGCCGTTCAGATCCGTTGAGCTTCATGATGTATCAAGATGATAAAATTTTCAAAAAACTAAAAAAGGTAGTAATAGCTTTTGTAAATTCTATTGACAAGCTCTAAGATTTTGACTAATTTTGTAACGTTAGCGGCAAAAAAGCCGACGCCACAAACTCGCATGAAACTATTTTCGCAAGCCGATATACAAGATATAGAGCAACTCACACTGGCAGAGCAAGGTATGGACACGGGGCAGTTTATTGCCGCAGTGGGCGAAGACATTGCCCGCGAGATCAGTGCCGAGCATGACATCAACACTCCCATTGTAATCTTCGCGGGGCCGGATCGTTGCGGTGCTTATGCTCTGGCAGCAGGCGTCAGATTATACGAGAGAGGCTACAGACCGTATGCATTTTTGCTCAATATAGGCGGTAATCGTCTGTCGGTCGAATGCGCAAAATTTAAAAGCGAATTTCTGGAATGCTCGGGAGAAGAGAGCCTGACCGAATTGACAGGCATGCGCTTCTCAATGCCTGAACTCGATAAAGGAATGGTAATTATCGACGGCCTTTTCGGGAGCAATATCAATGCACCGTTGTCGCGCGGCTATCAGATAATGGTCACGAGCATCAACGAATCCGGAGCGAAAATCTATGCCGTCGACAGTCC
>CAZULD010000026.1:0-3286 GCA_964621135.1 uncultured Bacteroides sp.
ACCAACAGCCGCAACCCGCTGACTACCGAACGCGAGCTGACGAGTAACATTCCTGCAGAGAAACTCGCCCGCGCTCACCATTGGCTGATACTCCACGGCCGCTACGTCTGTAAGGCCCGTAAACCTCTCTGCGACGAGTGCGCACTCACTGAATATTGCCGTTATTACCAATCTGAAAATAAAAAGTCATGACCGGCGACCAGCTTTTCATCTTCATCATCGAGATGCTCGGCACCATAGCCTTCGCCATTTCAGGCATCCGTCTCGCAGCGGCCAAGCGCTTCGATTGGTTCGGAGCTTATGTCGTCGGCCTCGTAACCGCTATCGGAGGCGGTACGCTCCGCGATCTGCTCCTCGACATCCCCGTATTCTGGATGCTCTCGTTCAGTTATCTTGCCGTAACAGGGCTTTCGCTGGCAGCAGTCATCATATTCCGTCAGGCTCTCGTACGCGGGATGCGTACCCTGTTTATCTTCGACGCCATCGGTCTCGCGCTCTTTGTCGTTGTCGGTATTCAGAAGACACTCGCCGCGGGATTCCCGATGTGGGTAGCCATCGTTATGGGTATAATCACCGGCTCATTCGGTGGTGTCATCCGTGATATTCTGCTCAACGAAGAGCCCCTCTTCTTCCGCAAAGATATTTATGCTACAGCCTGTCTTGCAGGCGGGATCGCTTACTATCTCGTCTCCCTCACTCCGGCTCCGATCTGGGTACCGCAAGTAATCTGCGCCGTAATCATCATCGCTCTGCGCATCCTTGCCGTCCACTACAACTGGGCACTCCCCATCCTGCAAGTCGACGAGAAAGCCATCCCCGATAAAATCCCCCGCAGACCGAAGACTCGTTTTCGTCTGAGAAAATAGATTCTTACTAAAACCATTATCGCCTTATGCGCAAGCTACTTTGTCTGATACCTCTATTCATTTTCGCTATTCTGCTCTCAACCGGTTGCCGTAAAACGACCGCCGAGCGCGTCGGCCCAGAGGTTTATCTCACCATTGCCGCCGAAACCAACTTCAAACGCTTCGCCGACCGCGACAGCATAACATGGTATCTCGAAAAAGCTCACGAATCTGGTTTCAATCATATCGTCCTCGATGTCAAGCCGAACTATGGCAAAGTCCTTTACCGCAGCGACTATCTCCCCTATCTCGATTATATCGAAGGTATGACCGACGAACCCCTCGGCCGAGATTGGGACTATCTTCAGTATTTCATTGATGAATGTCGCCGGCTCGGCATGCGCATCTCTGCCTCTTACTCTATCATGCCCGTCGGCTCACCTTACTGGCAGCGTGGCCTGTGCTACACTGACAGCACTTATGATCCGTGGCTATGCGTCGAATACCGTCCTGACGGCACATTCGGAGATATGCGCGACACCCGCAAGGCCGCCGCATTTCTCAATCCGGCTATGCCCGAAGTTCAGGAATATGAGTTGAAGCTGATCCGCGAACTTGTTGAGAAATACGACATTGACGGCTTCTCGCTCGACTACTGCCGCTACCCCGATGCAGAAAGTGACTTCTCGGATTTCTCGCGCCGCGAATTTGAAAAATACATCGGTCACGAAGTTGAGGACTGGCCTGCCGACATATTTACTTATGACGCTGAGGGCAATCGCATTCCCGGCCCGTACGCCGCACAATGGTGGACATGGCGAGCCGGGGTAATTTCAGATTTCATCCGACGTGCAGCCGACACCATCCGCTCTGTCAAGCCTGACGTCGACGTTGAATACTGGGCCGCAACATGGATCCATGCGCTCCACATGAGCGGACAGAACTGGGCTTCGCCGAAATCAGAGTGGGGGGCGGCTTACGATTTCGCTACACCTGAATATCAGCAGACAGGCTTCGCCGACGCGCTCGATGTCTTTGCGGCCGGAGCTTATCTCGAACGAGTCCATGGAGCTGACGACAACGAGTCAATCGAATATGCCTACAACCGCGCCGATACCCTCCTCCACGGCGACTGCCGACTGGTCGGTTCGCTCTATGCTGTCAATCACGACACCGTTGCCGGCAATCCCAATAACATGTACGAAGCTGCGACAATGGCTCTGAACAAGACCGGCAATCTCCGCGTATTCGATATCTCTCAGGTCAACAATCTCGGTCTTTGGTCGTCAATCCGTCGCGCTATCGACGACTACAACGCCTCCAACGACAAATAAATTACCTGAGTTCTTTGCGCACTTTTGAGCCTTGCTTTACGATATAAAATCCCTTATCCGGACAGCTAACCCGGCATCCGCTTATATCATAATACTCCACAGTAGACGTATTCATATCATCAGAGATTACAGTCTCAATACCGGCGGCTGCCTCAAACACATCGAAGGCTATTATAGTATACACATTAGTATATATACCGACGATACTGCCCATAAACACTGCGCCCCACCTATGCTGGAACATCATTGTCGCGCCACCCGTCACTGATAGAGAGCCAACGAGCTTATCATCCGGCCACTGATATTCACCCTCATCATCAAGATCGGATGCTATAAGATCTTCTTCCTCACCGTCAAGGCCCATGAGTGTCTGCAAAACAGGATTGTATGCGACAGCAGACTTACTGTCCTTGTCAATCATAAATTCAACCGTGTGGGTAAAGCCGCAGTCGGCATAATTAGCCAAAGACATACAATTATCGGACACCGATGCCCAGACATTACAAGTATATGGCATACCTTCTGTTTCGAAATCTGGTGCGACAAGATAAATCATCGTAGCGTTCCACGGATAAAGCGCCGCATCATAAGCCAGCCCGAGACCTCCATAACCATTACCGACCTGTGCGCCGATAAGAAGACCTTCTACTCCGGAATCGGGGTCTAAAGAAAAACCGTTACCGTTCCATGTCATAACAATATCCAGATCTTTATCAGGCTTGAGCTTTTGGGATTCATCGCGTGTCACGGCAATAAGAGTCAGATCAATTTCTTCGCCGTCATTGTCCAGTTTGTAGAGAAATTGTCCACCATGAATCGTGAACGAACAAGAAATTTCATTATAGTATCCCTCGATATCGGCCACCTTGAAAGTTTTATCGCTCGGATCAGGATTGAGCCATTCGCGCATGAAATTTTTGATAACATATTCGTTCGGCGCGTCGGCCTTCTCGATCGCTTCATACATACTCGTATGCCAAGTTTGCGAATTCTGACCTGTCGAGAAATCATACCAATTAAAGCACAGGTCGAAATCACCTATAAGCGTAAACGGCTTGTCTGACGACGGAGCTTTTAAAACATTATTCCGAGCTTCCACTGAAGCGG
>CAZULD010000026.1:3386-7221 GCA_964621135.1 uncultured Bacteroides sp.
CAAGCCTGAAGTTCCGGCAATAGTGTAAGTGGCTGTGATTGCAGGATTCACAGACTCATCCTCGTAAGAACCATATTCTTTAAAGACTCCTTCCTTAACATTGAGAACATATTCACCCGGCTCGGTTATAGGATTTTCAAAATGTAATCTTACTTCATCGTAATCAGAACCACAGATTATAATATTAGTCGGTTTATACACCTGACCGTTGCCGCTCAGCGTAACTACATCACTGGCATAACTGTATTGATCTACGCCTTCACTTGCGGCAGATTTGGGGAATTTAATATAAATATCCGAAATAGATGTTACGGTCGATCCGCTTGCAGGAGTAATCGTATATACGTTCATCACTGTTTCAGCAATAGTGTAAGTGGCCGTAATCGGACCGTTGACTGAATATCCTTCCCCTTCGTCGTGTGACTCAGCCTGATCATAGTCCATCACTACTCCTTCTGCGATATCGAGGGTATATGTGCCGGCTTTGCCAATCTTAGGAAAGACAAGAATCAAATCATCAATTCCGGTCTTACCGGTACCGGCATAGAATTCTATTGGCTTATAAACTTCTGTTCCATCAGTAATGGAAATATAGTTACCGGCATTGCCCGACATGATGTGAGCGTCTATTCCGTCTGCCAGACCATTAAATGTAACCGTTATGGTTTCAATTTCCTTGACAGTTGAGCCTGACGCAGGAGTGATGGTATAATTACCCATTGTGTAATTAACACTCGACTGTGCAAAAGTTGCACTAAATGCGCCCGCTAATACAGCGGCAAACAAAGTTGTGTAAAGTTTTTTCATACAATAAGTACTATTAGTTAATAAAATTGGAGCAGTTATTTTTTTGCAAAGTTACACAAATTATTCAAATAAACGCTAAAACCGAGCAATCCTTTTACAATTTTCTTTCAAATACCAACAATCAAAAGTCTTAAGCCACACATTCAAGAAAATCTATCTCAAATTTCTACAAATTTCCAAGCTGTCATACAGTTAGATTTAGTAATATATTATCCTAATATCTATAATTTTTTTGTACTTTTGTAACAAATGACGGCTGAAAGCAATCTAAAACAGAAGGCCGCCCGCGGATTGTTGTGGGGCGGGATCGGCAGTGGCGGAATGCAACTGCTCAATCTCGCGTTTGGAATTGTTCTCTCGCGCATACTTTCACCCGCAGACTATGGTATCATCGGCGCACTCACAGTATTTTCAGCCGTAGCGGCAATTCTGTCAGAGAGCGGCTTCACCCTTGCGATTGTCAATCTTCGTGAGCCTTCTGACCGCGATTATAGTTCAGTCTTTTGGCTCAACCTCGGAATCGGCGCGTCGCTCTATGCGATTCTGTTCTTCACAGCTCCGCTTATTGCAGACTTCTATCATTCGCCCGAGCTGACATCGGTCGCACGCTTCCTTTTCGTAAGTTTTCTGATCTCTGCCGTCGGAACTGTTCCGGCCGGAATCCTGCTGCGCGAACTCCGCATCCGCCAAAGATCTACGATGCTCCTTATCGCCGTAGCAGTTTCGGGCATAACCGGCGTCGCTTGTGCCCTTGCCGGCATGGCATACAAAGGTTTGGCCGTGCAGACTGTAACCTACGCCGTGACTTACAACTCCATGCTGTGGCTGACAGTTAAGTGGCGGCCCAAAATGCAGTTCTCGTGGACCTCGATCCGTACTCTACTGCCCTTCAGCCTCAAACAGATGGCCGTCAGCCTGTTCACGCATTTCAACAATAATATATTTGCCCTCATCTTGGGCCGCTTCTACGGTATGCGTCCCACGGGCTTCTACACTCAGGGAAATAAGTGGACAACAATGGGATCGACAACTATTTCCGGCATGATCAACAGCGTCGGGCAGCCTGTGATGCGCCATACGGTCGACGATCCCGAACGCCTCACGCGCGTGTTCCGCAAGATTCTCCGATTCGCAGCATTTGTCAGCTTTCCGCTTATGTTCGGTCTCGGGATCACGGCCCGCGAACTCATCGTCATCGCCGTGACCGACAAATGGATCGACGCCGTTCCCGTAATGCAGATCCTCTGCATCGGAGCAGCATTTCTGCCGCTCGCCGTCGTCTACGGCAATATGTTCAACAGCATAGGGCGACCGGGTATATATATGTGGAACACCATCGGCGTAGGAGCAGCTCAGATCGTTCTCGCCGTGGTCACCTACCCCTTCGGCCTTCAGACAATGTTGACATTCTATGTATCGATCAACATTCTTTGGCTCATCATCTGGCAGCGCTGCGCATCGGCCACAATCGGTCTGAATTTCCGCGACGCTCTTGCCGACACCTTACCTTACATGCTGATTGCCGCCGCAGTCATGGCCGTAACATTGCTGGCTACATCTTCAATAGAGAATATTTATATCGCTTTCGTTTCAAAGGTTCTCATCGCCTCAACGCTTTATTGCCTGATAATGTGGCTCACGCGATCGGTGATATTCCGCGAAACACTTCAGTTTGTCTTACAACGTTTCAAGAAAAATGCTCAGTAACGTCACTGTCATAATTCCGGCGCACAACCGTCCCGAGCGGCTGCAGCGACTGCTCGATTATTATTCGTCCACAGATATACGCATCATCGTACCCGATTCGTCGGTCAAAAAATTTGAGGGACGACTTGATCGCAATTCGACCCGTTATTTCCATCGCCCGAATCTGCATTTTTTGCTCAAAGTCAACGAAATTTTGCCTCTGATCGACACTGACTATGTATTATACTGCGCTGATGACGATTTTGCCGTCCCCGAAGCCATAGACCGGATAGTCGATTTTCTTGAAAACAATAAAGACTATACTGTTGCTCAGGGCCACTATCTTACGTTTGAGCCACGGCGGAACAAAATATCATTTACCCCGCGCTATATCCGTAATTTCGACTGTCGCATCACGTCCGACACTCCGGTCGAACGGCTCCACGAGAAAACCAACGGCTCTTATTATGCACCTCTGCTCTATGGCGTAGCCCGCACTGACGCTTTTCGCAAAATATATTCCTACTGTTTTGATGCCGAAGGTAATCTTCGATTCAAAAATCTTTTTCTTGCTGAACTGTTTTTTGAGAATGCGATGCTGATACTTGGCAAATATGCCACTCTGCCGTTATTTTTCAGTGCGCGCGAAGAGATTCCCGGTTCAGCGACCGCGTCCACAACTCCGGTTTCGGTCATCAAAAACGACCCGGCATATAAGGACGAATATCAAGGTTATATCACTGCGCTCGCCCAACTCCTTGCCGATAATTCCGACCTGTCGCCCGATGACGCACAAAAAGTTATTCTTGAGATTGACAACATTCCGACCGTCAACGCTTCAATCGGATTCAAACGCCGCGTCAACAACTTCCTCCAAAGTCATAGTATTTTTGCTCCTTTGGCCGAGCTTTCACGACGACGCTACAATCAGAAAGGCCTGAAAGCAGTTCAGGGTATGACGAGCTATCCTTGCACCTTCTCTACGCCTGAACGTAAGGCTATCGAGGACGCCATCCGAGCTACCGGTTCAGACGTTACGCGTAAATGATTCTATGTGACGGCGCTTCTTCTCTTCGAGGATTTCAGAAACCGCAAGCAGGATCCCCGACTCTTCGACGCAGCCGAATTCATCGTTGATCGCCGTGCCGAACATTTTCATCGTCGGCGAAAGGCTCATGTAAGCGTTGACCAACGGCGGTATGGTAAGTCCGTACTTGTGTACCTCTGCATTCAATATCTTATAGTCGGCCTTGAAATCATCGCCGGTAAACAACCGCTCCATCTCGGCAGGATCGCTTTCGGTCTGCAGCGGTGTGATCGGTGTTACCAGCTTGTCATTGTC
>CAZULD010000026.1:7321-9630 GCA_964621135.1 uncultured Bacteroides sp.
TGGCCGGTCGCTATACGTGGACGACCCTCTTCGTCGAAACGGATATCACGGCCGCAAATGAATCGGTAACCGCCGAGTATCAGTTTGCTCTCCGGCTCCCAGACTATTAACTGTTTGCATGGAGGATCCATTGTGTCGAACTCATCAATATCACATTCTTTTCCCGTACCGCCTCCGGCCAGACGGAAGGCAATCTCGCGCAGACGACCGATCTCTCGCATCGTGTTCGGTGCGCTTTTGGCATCGACTACATAGATCTGATTGCCCGCCTTGTTTGTGTCGCGCAAAAAGCGGTCGGGAGTGAGTTCGGCTTCAATGAGTTCTGTATCTACAGGGTCAATGATACGTTGGTTCATGGATCGTTATTTCAGTTGTTTTGAAGTTCTTTTTTTAGGTCGTAGACGATATGTCTGATCGCGTTTGCCTCCGCATCGGCTTCAGTTCCGCCTCGGAGGCTCTGCCAGGGGATGACGTTGCCGCAGTTGATGCGGAAGGTCTTGCCCGCAGCATTGAACACTTCTCCGGGGAGCAAAGCCATCTCGAAATTGAATTTCAAGCCGATCGACGCACGTCGGCGTGCCGTTGTGTAGAATCGCTCGCTGTTCTCCCCCTCAAAATAAAGAGGCACCACATCGCGCCCGAAAGTCACCGCACGGTTGACAAACATTTTTTTCCACTCGAGGTCGGCGATTTCGGCTATCGGCGTGAGTTTGCGAGAAACAAGACCGGCCGGGAAGATGATCACCGGATCGTCGCCGCGCATGACTTCGTCGATCGCAGCGAGAGACTCCCGGCTTTGACGACCGTGCTTGTTGATCGGCAGAAACACCGGGGCGAGCGGCTTGACAGCCATCAGCAGATCGTTGACGACAAACATCACCCGTCCGCCGTAACGTCGGGTAAAAAAGTCGATCAGCGCCATTCCGTCAAGGCCGCCTAAAGGATGATTGCTCACTATGATCACGCGGCGGTTCTCCACCGGAGGAAGGCGGTCTGCGTTGACGGCTTCGATCTTCACATCAAGGTCAGTAAACACACCTCGGCAAAAATCTGCACCAGTTTTGGGGAAATTATGTTCGAGCAATGCGTTCAGTCGATCCTGACAAATGAGTTTCTCAAGTTTCCGCACGAGAAAACCCGGCACAAAGCGCGCACCTGCGCCCAGTCGCTCATTGAGAACGGCCCGGATGTCGATCTTGATCGGTGAGTCTTGTGACACTGACATTGGTTTTGATAGTCTTCCGAAGAAATTGAATTGCAAATTTATTAAAATTCGGGCGATGTCTGAGCTACACACTTCACTTTTTTTGTAATTTTGCATCAAAACCCCTCGTTTCAAGTTAAATTTGATTATGAGCACTTCCGACGACGATCGCCCTATACTATTCCTCTACACTCCCGAGGCCGACTTTGTGCGCCCTTATTTCGAACGACTTATACCCGAAATGCGCATCAGCGACAGCCCCGCCGGAGCATCGAAAGCCGTTATGATATCGTCGACCGACATTTATGGCAGTCAAAGCGGCAGCAATATCAACGAACTTTCGTCCATTGACGAAAATTCGCCCTACGCTGCACATGAGCGTCATTTCGCCGAGTTATGCATTTCGGCCGGCCTCACGCCTGTTGTGCTCAGGTGTGCTCCCATTGTCGGGACCGGTATGACCGGCTGGCCGCGACGCCTCGCCGAACGCATCTATCGCGGTACATTTGTCGCCATACCGGGCAATGAGGCTCGCCGCAGTGTGGTTCATGCCGTTTCCATTCCACAGGCGGCCGAAGCAGCCTCGCATGGAGGCATTTTCAATGTCACCGACGCCGTCGATCCCTCCCTTAATGATTTGGCAGACGCTCTCGCATGGCGCATATCACAGAAACGCGTCTTTTCTCTCAAACCTCGCTTCTACCGTTTCATCTT
The DNA here is from genome assembly GCA_964621135.1 of uncultured Bacteroides sp. Classification (GTDB taxonomy): domain Bacteria; phylum Bacteroidota; class Bacteroidia; order Bacteroidales; family Muribaculaceae; genus CAG-873. The sequence goes on from CAZULD010000026.1 coordinate 9,240, forward strand.
TGGCAAGCGTAACTACGATCAGGCTACTGCAACCCTCACCTTCTCATGCGAAAAACTTCGGTCTGCAGGCGCCTACGATCCTGTTTCTACTGTCGAATATCTGAAAAATCACGTTTACGATGATGCGAGTCTCTGAAATTCCGGGTCTTGTCGGTTCAACTGCAAAAAGCATCGTAAAGATGGTTCTGCAGTCGCGTCGCTGCCCGATAAAAAAAGCCGACGACACAGACCGACCGCTAATTATTCTTGCCAACGGGCCGTCTCTGCGCAAGACACTTGACACTTACGCCGAGCGCTTGGCCGATTTTCCTACTCTTGCTGTCAACTTCGCCGCCAACACTGATGACTTCCGCAAGATAAAACCAAAATATTACGTTCTTGCCGATCCTCA
>CAZULD010000026.1:9730-16469 GCA_964621135.1 uncultured Bacteroides sp.
GATCATTCATGGCTCGGAGATCTCCGGGTGAATGATGACAACGAGGTGATGATGGGGATGACACATTTCTATAAAGAGTCCGACAAGGAGATTGACCGTGTCCGTAAGGAATTTTCCACTGTTCCTCTTCATGAAATCATCCGCAGCTATGCTGTGGCGTTCGAAAGCTATCACCGTCTCCGCCATTATGCTGACAGCGCGGGGGTAAAAATCGTAAATTCTACTCCCGGAAGCTATATAGATGCTTTCGATCGCGGATCACTTACAGATAGCATTTTTAATATTTAATAATTTATTGATTTACAATAAATTACCCCCCCCCGATTTTGATGGAGAATTTTTCTTCGTCAGGCTTTTTTTTATTAAAAATATTTAACTTAACTTTGCGGCATCTAAACTACAAGCATATATTTTATCACATTAGTCTTTGAAATTTAATGAAACATTTACTGACCATTTTGACAGTCTTGACCGCATCCCTTCTATGTGAAGGCAGAACCATCACAGGCACCGTTCTTTCCGACAATGATTCGACGGCAGTCGCAGGCGCGTCCTGCCAACTTAATTCGGGAGATAAATTTCTCTCCGGAGTAATCACTGATGCAGCCGGATCATTTACAATCGAAACCGAAACAAAAGGAGATCTCACTCTTGAGATAAGTATGACCAGTTTCAACCCTACGGAAATTTTTATCGAGGCGAGACATAAAAACCTTAATCTCGGTAACATCTTTCTTAACGAGGGGATTGCCCTCAAAGACCTCACCGTCTCGGCAGGATCGGTTAGCGAAGTTAAAGGCCGCACAATCGTCTATCCTACTTTAGCTGATCTGAAAGCCTCGTCGACCTCGATAAGTCTTTTTCAGAAACTTCCGCTTGCAGGTCTTGAAGCGAACCCGATCAACCGTTCGCTGACCGTTGACGGAGGCACACCCATGATACTTATTAACGGTGTCCCGTCCACGATAGCTGACGTAAACGCGCTCCAGCCCAAAGACATCGCTAAAATAGAATATTCCCGCATAACTCCTGCGCGTTATGCTGACAAAGGCACCTCGGGACTCATAAACATTACACTGAAACAACGCTCTGACGGCGGGAATGTCTATGCATGGGGACGCAGCGCAGTGACAACCGCTTTTGTTGATGCCAACATCCGCACTTCTTACCATCAGGGACCTTCACAGTTCACGCTCTCTTATGATCCATCGTGGCGCAACTATCAGCGAGTCTTCGATAACATCGACGAAAGTTATATCGGCGATGATTTCCGCGTAAATCTTGAAGAGCATGACCGCGACCCCTTCAACTACCACTATCATAATATCCGATTCAAATACGACTATAGCCCTGATCGGGCGACACTTTTTTCGGCTACGTTCAGAGCGACACCGTCGTACAATAAAAACCGTTCGCTTGCTGTAACCGATGACAGCGAATTGGGCCACTACGAAAATCATAATATCGCTACAAGCAAGGACTTCGCTCCGTCGCTCGATCTATTCTTCCGCCGCGACTTCAACGATAAAAATTCACTTGAGGCGCAGGTTGTCGGCACTCTCAGTTCCAGTGACTATCGCCGCGACAATGAATATATTTTCAGTGACATAGACCGCGACAATTATATAATGGACGTAAACAGCCGCCGTCGCTCACTTATCAGCGAGATCAGCTATAGCCACCAGTTCAGTGACCGGACATCGCTCTCGGCCGGCTATCAGAACACCGTATCGCACAGCACAAACGCCTATCTGTCATCTGACTATAAGCCAGTCCTCACAGAGAACAACAACTATATCTATGCTCGCCTCGGTCAGCAGGTCGGCAAGGTTTATTTCTCTGTTGCCACGGGTGCTAAACTTTTCTGGATCAAAAACGACCGGAATAAACGCAATTTCGTCCGAAACCTTTCATCGGCCCAGTTGTCATGGGGCATCAATTCAAAATGGAGACTCGCAGCCGCATTCTCATATTCTCCCGGCATCCCTTCGCTTTCGTCGCTTACAGATTATGCTCAGCAGACATCACCCTATCTCATCTCAAACGGCAATCCGAATCTGAAGGTCTCAGAAACATTCCTCTACCAACTTATGCCTTCGTTCCGGTATAAGAAGTTCAACGCCTCCCTGCTGATGAACTACCGTAATAACAAAAATTTCGTCATGAACGATGTGATTTATCTCGGTGACAAGCTCTTCCTATCGCAGACCATCAACGCCCGCAAAGCTTGGAATGCCAACGCCAATCTCAACATGAAAATCAGCGATATCGCCGGATTCGGAGCTAACGCCAATTTCTCGATAGCTCATGCTGAAGCTATGGGCGAGAATTGGTCCGATCATCTGACCGCATTCAGCGCAAGTTTCACCGTGTGGTGGAACAAAGGCCCGTACACCATCTCCTACTGGCGTAAAATACCCGGTAAATATCTCTCTGGTCATAATATCGGAAGAGACGAAAACGGCGACGCACTGAGCTTCGAGTTCCAGCCTGACAAACATTGGACTTTCGGCGTAGACTGGATGTATATGTTTGATGTCAAAGGCACTAAATATCCTTCATGGAACTATTCAGCCGTCAATCCATATACCCGAGAACGCTACATAAAAGACAACGGCAACATGGTTGTGCTTTCAGTGAGCTATTCCGCTGACTTTGGATCAATCTTCCGTTCGGCCCGTCGCTCCCTCAACAACTCCGACAACGCCTCCTCCCTGCTGAAAATGTAACTGATTTTTCACTATAAGCATAACGTTTATCATCAGAATCTGCAATCTGCTGTTTAATGCGGGTTGCAGATTTGGTTTATAATCGCTATCTTTGCGAGAATATCGTAAAGAAACGACTGGCATGAAGACTTCGGTAATTTTGCGTTTTGTCATTCTCGGGCTGATTTGGCTCGGACTTGTGGCTTATATAGTGAAATATACACCGAAATTCACCCTCTACACTGCGTTCGTAATCGTCGCTTCTGCCATCATCATCTTTGTGCCGATTTATAAGAAATATGTCAGACAAGACAAAAAATAATAATCCGGAACAGGAACCCCTGTTACCGCATATCGACTCGCCGGCCGATCTCCGCAAACTGACTCCCGAACAGTTGCCTCAGGTCTGCGCTGAGTTGCGCGAGTTTCTGATTAACTCACTCTCAACCAATCCGGGCCATTTCGCATCAAGCATGGGTGCTGTCGAACTGACAGTAGCACTACACTATGTGTTCAACACCCCTTATGACCGCATTGTCTGGGATGTCGGCCATCAGGCTTACGGCCACAAACTTCTCACAGGGCGCCGCGACAATTTCGAAGCCAACCGTAAACTTGGCGGCCTCAGCGGCTTCCCTAATCCCGACGAAAGCCCTTACGACACTTTCGCCGCCGGCCACGCCTCCAACTCCATATCTGCGGCTCTCGGCATGGCGGTTGCCAGCAAACTCAACAACGATGCGCCCCGCCGCAATGTGGTGGCTGTCATCGGCGACGCTTCGATAAGCGGCGGCCTTGCCTTTGAAGGCATCAACAATGCTGCAAACACGCCCAACAACCTGCTTATCGTCCTAAACGACAACGATATGTCGATCGACCGCAACGTCGGCTCGCTCAACTCATATCTCGCCCACATCACCACCTCCAAAACCTACAATAATCTCCGTTACAAGGCCTATCGTCTCCTGAAAAAACTCGGCGTAGTCAACGAGGGCAGCAAGGGCACGATCATGCGCTTCAACAACAGCATAAAGTCGCTTCTTTCTCACCAACAGAATATATTCGAAGGTCTCAACATACGCTACTTCGGGCCGTTTGACGGTCACGATCTCCCTACCATTATACGCGTGCTCAACGACATCCGCGACATGGAGGGCCCCCGCATCCTACATCTGCGCACCGTTAAGGGCAAAGGCTACGAGCCGGCCGAAAAAGATCCTGCCACATGGCATGCTCCCGGACGTTTCGACGCTGCTTCCGGTGAGCGTCTTGAAGGAAAAAAATCAAGTGACCAACCGGTCAAGTATCAGGACGTGTTCGGTCAGACTCTCCTCGAGCTCGCCCGCGAAAACGACCGCATAGTAGCCATCACAGCCGCCATGCTCTCAGGCACTTCCACTTCAATTATGCAGCGAGAGATGCCTGATCGCGTATTCGATGTCGGCATCTCCGAAGGCCATGCCGTCACCTTCGCCGGCGGCTTGGAGAAAGAAGGCCGCTTGCCATTTGTCGCCATCTATTCGAGCTTCCTCCAGCGAGCTTACGACCATATTATCCACGACGTTGCGCTTCATCGCCGCCGTGTGACATTCTGTATCGACCGCGCCGGTCTCGTCGGCGAAGACGGCCCGACACACCACGGAGCTTTCGACCTGGCCTATCTCCGCACCGTGCCCAACATGACCATCGCATCGCCTCGCAACGAGCACATGCTCCGTCATCTGCTTTTCACTGCTCAGGCTCGCGATTGCGGTCCGATGGCTATCCGCTATCCGCGAGGTAAAGGACGCATTTCCGACTGGCACTGCGAGATGAAAGAATTGCCCCTCGGCAAAGGCGAAAAACTTGCCGACGGCCGCGATTTGGCTATCCTCACTATCGGCCCTGTCGCCGATGCGGCGAAAGAAGCTATCGAACGTGCGGCTGCCGACGGTCTATCGGTCGCTCACTACGACATGATGTTCCTCAAGCCGCTCGACACCGACATTCTCCGCGAAGTCGCTGACCGCGGGCTTGATATAATTACCGTCGAAGATGGTACCATCAACGGAGGTCTCGGAAGTGCCGTAGCCGAATGGCTGTCTGACAACCGGATAGACAACATCCGCCTCACCCGCCTCGGTCTCCCAGACAGTTTCGTACCGCAGGGAACGCCCGCTCAGCTCGCCGAACTCTGCCACATCGACTCAGGATCAATCTATAACGCCATTAAGGAAATGGCCGCATCAAAAACTCACCCGGCATGAAAATTGTAATTGCAGGAGCGGGAGAAGTCGGAGCACATCTTGCCAAGCTCCTGTCCAATGAAAATCAGGATATTGTGCTCATCGATGAGAACGCTGACCGTCTGGCTACGCTCGACTCCAATTACAACATCATGACTCTCGTCGGATCTCCGACAACATTTACCGACCTGCGCGAGGCTCAGGTTGGCTCCGCCGATCTGTTCATAGCCGTAACACCCTACGAAACAGCCAATATTGTGGCTTGTGCGATGGCAAAAAACCTCGGAGCCACAACGACCGTCGCCCGAATTTCAAGCTACGATTACATGGATCCGGCCAACCGACAGTTGGTCCGCCAGATGGGTGTCGACCGCCTGATCTATCCCGAATATCTTGCTGCGGTCGAGATCATCACGGCCCTGCGTCACTCATGGGTGCGCCATTGGTTCGAACTCCACGAAGGCCAGATAATTCTTGTCGGCGTGCGCATCTCCGGCTCTGCAAAAATTGCCGGTATGCAACTCAAGGACTTCGCTTTCACCAACCACCACTTCCATGTGTCCGCCATCAAGCGTAACCACGAGACCATCATCCCCCGCGGCGGCGACACAATCAACGAAGGCGACATCCTCTATATAACCACCACCCGCGACCACGTCAACGATCTTCTCGAACTCACCGGTAAAGTCAGCCACAAGATTCGCCGCGTCCTCGTCATGGGAGGCAGCAAGATAGCCGTCCGCCTTGCAAATATGGCCGGCAATGAGTTCAAATTCAGAATTATCGACCTCGACTTAGCCCGCTGCCGTGTGCTCCCCGGAAAATGTCCCGACTGCGAGATCATCCACGGCGACGCACGCGATCCCGAACTTCTCGCCGACGTCGGCCTCGACGAGATGGACGGTTTTATCGCGCTGACCGACAGTTCTGAGACAAATATCCTCGCCTGCCTGACAGCGAAGGATCACGGCGTGAAGAAAACCATTGCCGAAGTCGAGAACATCCAGTTCATTTCTCAGGCCGAAGGCCTCAATATCGGCACGATTATCAACAAGAAACTCCTCGCGTCGAGCACCATTTTCCAGATGCTCCTCGACTCCGACTCGTCAACTTCAAAGTGTCTTGCATTGACCGACGCTGAAGTCGCCGAACTTGAAGCTCGCGAAGGATCAAAAATAACAAAAGCGCCCGTCAAGGATCTGCGGCTTAGTCACGACATGACCCTCGCAGGCCTCATCCGCGACGGTCAGGGAATGCTGATCACCGGTAATACAGTAATTCAGCCCGGCGATCACGTCCTCGTCTTCTGTCTCTCCGGCGCCATTCACAAGGTAGAGCGACTCTTCAACTGATGAAACACTACGAGAAACCACTCATCAACTACGCCCAGTTGCTCCGCATCGTAGGCTTGCTGCTTCTGTTCGAAGCCATGTTCCTGCTGTGCCCCACCCTAACCTGCGTCTATTACGGCGAATCAGACTGGCTACCCTTCGCCGCTACTGCTGCCGCAACGGCTCTGCTCGGCAGCCTTCTGCTGACTCGCATCCGGCCCGTCACCGGCCATATGGGCAAGCGCGACGGCTTTCTGCTGACGGCCTCCGTCTGGGTGATTTTCTCGATTTTCGGCATGATTCCCTTCCTGACCTGTTCAACCCCGCTCACATTCAGCGACGCCTTCTTCGAAGCCATGTCAGGATTCACCACCACCGGTGCTTCCGTTATCCCGTCCAACATTACTGTCAGCCACGGCATTATGATTTGGCAGGCACTTATGCAATGGATCGGCGGCATGGGTATCATCCTCTT
>CAZULD010000026.1:16569-20610 GCA_964621135.1 uncultured Bacteroides sp.
TTATGATTTGGCAGGCACTTATGCAATGGATCGGCGGCATGGGTATCATCCTCTTTACCCTCGCCGTAGTGCCTATGCTCAACCACTCGGGGGGCATGCAGATGTTCAACGCCGAGGTCACAGGTATCACCCACGATAAAATCCGCCCGCGCATCAGCCAGACTGCCAAGAGCCTTTGGCTTGTCTACCTACTTCTGACCCTTGCTCTCATAGGTCTGCTTTATCTCGGCCCGATGGATATTTTCGACTGCGTCTGTCACGCTTTCGGCACAGTTTCGACCGGAGGTTTTGCCACCGAGTCTCTCTACATCGCAACCTACCATTCCGTCTATACCAAACTGGTACTCATCCTATTCATGTTCCTCGGAGGAGTCAACTTCGGTCTGATCTATAAAACCGTTCTGGGAAATTTCAAGGCTATCCGCAGCAACGACGTTCTCCGCACCTATGTTCTGGCAATCCTCGGCTTCGTCGTGCTGTTTGTCATCGCCATCACTCTTCGCGGCGAAGCTCACGACTGGCAGGATGTCACGGTCGATCCTCTCTTTCAGGTAGTGTCGACCATTACATCGACCGGCTACGCATCGTCCGACTACGACTCTTGGGGTCCGTTCGTCCTTTCGCTGATGTTTATAATGATGTTCTCAGGCGCATGTGCCGGATCAACCAGTGGCGGTGCGAAGATTGACCGCATGCTCTTCCTCTTCAAAAACTGCCGTAACGAAGTCTACCGCTGTATCCACCCCAACTCCGTGATGTCGGTGCGAATCAATGGCCGCGTGATCAATTCCGAGTTGGTCAATAAAGTCATTGCCTTCCTCTGCATCTATCTCATGGTCGTGGTCGCCGGCGGATTGGCACTCGCAGCCTTCGACGTTCCTCTGGTCGACGCCTTCTTCTCGTCATTCTCCTGCATGTCAAACACAGGTCTCGCTGCCGGAATAACAGGCTACGGCGCATCGTTCGAACTACTCCCCGATGCCGCAAAATGGATTCTTTCACTGATCATGCTGATCGGCCGTCTCGAGATTTTCACCGTTCTCGTCCTCTTCTCGCCTGTCTTCTGGCGCAAGTAATTAAGAGTTATTCATTATTTGCAGATTCGATGCAAAACAACTACTTTTGTGCAAATATTCCGGATTATTAATTTCTACTTCACAACAATTCGAATGAAAAAACTTTACGCTTCTGCCCTTTGTCTGGCGATTTGCGCCTCGTCGCTTATTGCCGCTCCTCACCGTTTATTCCATAATCTTCCGGCTAAAAAAGCGAGCAAAAACGTCCTCTTAGCACCTTCCCGCTCAGCCTCAGCCATCTGGCGACCCGTCAGCGAGGAGTTGTATATCTTCGAAGACGAATGGTTCATGATCGGCGTGAGCTCCTACACTTATGATAACCGCGGCAATGTACTCACCAAAACGAACGATGAATTCGGTGAGCAGACCGTGTTTTCTTACACTTACAACGACGATAACATGGTCCTCGAGCAACTCGAAACTCAGGGAGAGGAAGGCGGTCCGTTCGTCAACGTCTCCAAACGCACCTACGTCTACGATCCCATCATCAAGGACTACTTCATCGAGCGCATGGGCTATGACTGGTCAAACTCTTCATGGGTTCAGAACTACTATTGCGAGATCAACGATATCACCCGCAACTCTGCCGGTAACATAACCGAGATCATCAAGAAACTCCCCTACATGAACAAGATGTCTCCCGCCTACAGAAGCCTGTGGCACTACAACGCCGCGACCGGTCAGGCTGATGAGTATGCTTACTACTCCAATGAGAGCTTGCTAGCACCGATGTGGGAGCTCTACGACGGAGTCACTTATAAAAATATCGTTTGGGACCGCACCAACGGTCAGATGACTAAAGATTTCACCGAGCTTTTCGAAGGGCCAAACCGTGTCAGCCGAGCTGAAGTTTACTATGATGACGAACTCGACGGCCACATTATTGCCTCTTACTCAGGCGAAGATGATTACGAAGTCAAGAACACCTTCGTCAACCCCGATGAAGTCGCCGAGCGCCTCATACGCGAGACCATCGACGAAAACGGCAGTTTCCGCATAACCCTACATCTTTATATCGATGAGAATGACGAACTTACCGAAGAACCCTCTATGACTCAGACTCAAACCATCCTCTTCGATAACCACGGCAACATCATCGAAGACCGTTTGGAATATTTTGAGGAAGGAGAGTTGATCGAAGCAGAAATCGAGCGCTACGATTATCTCTATGACGCCAACGGCAATCCTACCGAACTGACCGTATCATATTACGACGAAGGTGAAGACGCGTTCATCCCCGAGTTCCGCACCGTTTACGGCGAATACATCGATGTCACTTCAGGCGACGCAGGCATAGAGGACATCGTTTCCGACAACAATTCAGCCGTTGAAGTCTATAACCTCGGTGGTCTGAAAGTCGCCGACACTGCTGACGGTCTCGCCGCAGGACTTTACATCGTCCGTCAAGGCTCATCCGTCAGCAAGATAGCTATCAAATAATTACTTATAAAACCCCGTTATACAGCAGCGGCTGCGCATGTCACCCGACACCGCAGCCGCTGAGTGTATATACCGATATCAAATTATTCCGGTCGAGCGGAAAAGTTCGGCGTAATATTCAGCCTTTGCTTCGAGTTTCATTGGATAGGCGCGGCTCGTCGAAGGCATGCGCCATATCTTCAGACCGTCGGCCGACATCACCATCTTTCCCATCTTCGGTAGCTCGGTCTGTGTCAGGTCGGCTATAACTCCGGCAGCTTTCTCGCCCGTTGTCGCTATCGTCTTGCACAGAGGCATCCTCGCCAGCAGACCATTCAGGTCAACGGGTTCGAGGATTTCAAGAAACTTATCCGACGCGTTGCCTTTCAGACGTCTCACCTTGTTGCCCGTGTCGTTGAGCGCGATATGATGCTCGGTCGCGAGGCGTTTCACTCCCTCGAGATCGAAGCGTCGCAATGTCTTGTCGTACAGTGCATCCTTGTCGCCGAGAAAGAGCAGACTCATAATCCGCCAGAAATCGTTGGTCGGATTAGGATAATAGAAATCCATGCTCCAACGGTGAGCGCCCGGCGGAAACGTTCCCATTATAAGCACCTTGGCGCCTTCGGGAATAAACGGCTCCCATGGATGTTCCTCAATTATTATATTTTCATTTTCCATACACCTATATAACAATAGCCGCCGCAAAAAGATTGCGGCGGCAAGTGAATCAGTGAATCAAAGATTTTGTGTAATAATTTATACGCTTATTCGTGGCGTTATTCTTATTTGATGCGGATGAGCATCACCTTTGAGCGGTCAAGTGCAAGCACTGTATGCTCTACTCCTGAAGGCATAAGTATTGAATTACCTGCTTCAAGATGCTGGCGCTGATCCTCGATTTCAAATTCTACCGAACCTTCGATAACATAAGCCATTGCGTCGCCGTCGGCTTTATGTCGGGCAAGCATGGCACCCTTGTCGAATGCAAGCAGTCTTACAGATCCGTTGTCGTTTGAGAATACATCTTTCATCTGTACAAGACCGTCGGCATATTTAAGTTCATCTGCTAAGCGAAGGGGAGTTTTGATTTCTTCTTGGGTTTTCATAATGAGTACTTATTTTTAGTTCTGTTTTCTGTTTCTTTTGACTATAAAACACCCGTCGCCCCGCTATGGTTTGTCCTTTTCAATTTTATTAACGCTTTTAAGCAGAACAGGCCGGATCCCGCTTGGAATCCGGCCTGCTCGATTATTTCGTTAACGCTTCGGCTATCAGGCTTTGATACGCTCTACATAGCTACCGTCGCGGGTATCGATACGAACCTTGTCGCCGATGTTGATAAACAGAGGCACACGCACTTCAGCACCGGTTTCAACTGTTGCGGGCTTCAATGTGTTGGTTGCGGTGTCACCCTTGATACCGGGCTCGGTATAGGTAATTTCGAGTACGACGCTGGTCGGCATTTCGCAAGTGAGGATTGTGTCAGAAGCGGCGTGAACCATTGCTTCGCAGATATCGCCTTCCTTGAGGAACTGAACGCCTT
>CAZULD010000027.1:0-3572 GCA_964621135.1 uncultured Bacteroides sp.
GCGGCGTGAACCATTGCTTCGCAGATATCGCCTTCCTTGAGGAACTGAACGCCTTCGATGCTTTCGCCGGGGATGGCTACCTGTTCGAATGTTTCAGTGTGCATGAAGTTGTAGCCCATATCGTCTTTATAGAGATACTGGTAGGGACGACGCTCGATGCGTACTTCCTCAACCTTGACACCTGAGTTCCAAGTCTTATCGATGATGCGACCTGTTTTTACATTGCGGAGCTTGGTGCGGACGAAAGCCGGACCCTTGCCGGGTTTAACGTGGAGAAATTCTACAATAAAGAAGTAGTTGCCGTCGATATCGAGGCACATACCGTTCTTAAAATCAGCCGTAGTTGCCATAAAATGAGATGATTGTTATTATGCTGTAAAATATATTATTTCATTTGTTGCCGTGAGCGGACAGCCGTCCGCTGCTCAGCGAATGCAAAGTTACTCATTTATTTTCAATTAACCGCAAAACACCCCGCAAAAACACATTTAACTGAGTAACTTGATGACCCGCAAAATCGTTTGTCTTAATTCTGGAATCTCTTTCTTTACGGCCTCAAATACGATATCACCGTCAAGATCAAAATAACCGTGGGCTATATGATTTCGCATTCCTATAATTGCTCTCCATGGAGTATCAGGAAATTTTTCATACAGGAATCCGGGCAGAATTCTCTCTATTCGATTGATTCCTTCTCCTATCGCTGTTATAAGTGTGCAATTAGCAGCAAGGAGCTGCATCCCTGATTCTGATTTATAATAATCATCAACCGAATAAATTTTCTGATTCCATTCAATCAATTGACAGATCACCTTTTCCACTTGAATCAAAGTCTGCAACGCCCTATTATTATCTTTAGAGAACTGTGATTGCATCGCGTGAAATCTGAGTTAAAAAAGTAGGAGACAGATGAGAATGACGCCTAACCAAATCAACTGACACATGTAGCAGTTGTTCAAGATACTCCTTTAGAGCGGACATTAGCAACAATCTGGGGGGCATTTCTACTATAATATCCAGGTCACTGTCTTTTCTGGCTTCGCCTCTGGCAACAGAACCGAATATAGCCAACCCGGTAACCCCAAAATCTTTCTGAATTTCAGGCAAACATCGTCTAATGGTCTGGATATATTTCTCTGCAAGCGTCATACTTCAGTTTTATATCGCAAAAGTAATAAATTTAGTTATAAATACCATAATATCTATAGTAAATCTAGCACAGATAAAAGAAACTCTGCTGGGTACGGAAAAATAATCGTTTAAAGACCAAAAAACATTTGCACAATTCAAATATTAATTATAATTTTGCAATACAATTTTATTAACACACAAACACACCAATATTATGCAACTAAATTTGATTTCCGCAACCACACTTGCAAACTCAGTACAATCAACAGTTTACCTGTTCAAAAAGATCTGGAAACAGCACACCACTGCTCTCCTTCACGCTCCTCGCGCAGTCGACAAAACTCCGCCTGCTCTCGATATTGTCGAAGAAATTACCCGCCGGAGCGAAAAAGTCATTTACGTCGACACCCAGAATCATCTTTTAGCGTATCACAGACGCATCTCGGCCAATGATAAACTCTTCATTCTCAACCCGCGTTACGATTCGCCCGATGACACAACCGATTATGCCGATCTCGTCATAAACTCTATCGAGGAAGCCATTCGTACGACCGATATTAAAATATTTGTCGTAGACTCCGTGACACGCATTGCCGCCCTCTCGTTCGGTCGCAACGCATCGGCCGCCTATGTCATGAAGCGCCTCGTCGCCCTTCAGGTCCGCCACGGCATATCGCTCCTCGTCATTTCTCACGACTCGACCCGTGCCACCGACCGTGCCCTCTCAAATCTTGCCGACTCAGAGATTCTTATTGACAGCGTCCCCGCAAATTCTGTCGAAGCTCCTCTCACAGCCCAACCGATTACAACCAACCGGAGAGATAGCGATTCGCGCACACCCGGCCCCGACTTGCCGACCCACGCCCCTAAGATGACCCGTCAGCAACGTCGCGCCCTCGAACGCGAAGCCGCCAAATTAGCCCGCAAAGCAGCTTTTTAATAGCTGACAGCAAAAATTTGATTATCTTTGTCGTGTTATGAAACTACCGATCATATTGCTGATTTTATTCGCCGTCGTCTCATGTCATCACGACACACGCGTTGCCGACACAATCAATGCTGCCGCCAGGCTGATGGACGATATGCCCGACTCAGCGCGAAGCATGCTCGACACTCTCGATGTAAGATCTGAGTCACAGACCATTCAGGCCCAATATGCACTGTTCCTCACCATGGCACGCGAGAAATCCGGCATCATCGTCACTGATGATTCTCTCATCCGTTCAGCAGTAGACTTTTTCCGCGGCCAAGGCAACAGCTACGAAGTGAAGGCTCTTTACTATCTTGGCGTAATACTCGGTTATAAAGGAGATTACTCCAATTCTCTCGTCGCACTGATGGAAGCCGCCGATCTGGCTCGTCACCCCTACGACGATCTGTATCTCGCCATGGCATATCGCGAACAAGCTAATATATATCAGCGTATGGTCGACCATCGCAAGCGCATCGATCTCAGCCGGCAGGCTGCTCACTATTTCGACATGGAAGAAAGACCGGCAGACGCGATCCGCGAAAGAATAGGCATCGCATACTCCCTGATCGCATTAAATCATCCCGATAGCGCATTATACATGCTCGCCGACATCGAAGATCGCGCCACAAATTATCCATCTCTAAGAGCCGAATGGCTTCAGACCCGCGCACTTGCCTTACAAAAGTGCAATCGTCACCGTGACGCTCTTAATTCAATGCGCGACTTAAAACAGATCGGACTTCCACTGACTACCTACGATTATTATCTTATCGGACTGTCACATTGCGCCTTGAATGAACCTGACAGTGCGAGAGTGTTTCTCGACATCATTGACAACCGGATGATCAGCCTTGCAGACACATTATGTATGCTCTCTGTCAAAGCCATTATTGAGGCCAACGAAGGCAAGTATAAAGAAGCTCTGGAGACCCAAAACCGATATTTTGAACTTAACAGCAATGCCACTGATAATTTACTCACTCAACCCTATACATCGCTCGTTTCAGAATATTATCATGCTAAAAGCAACGATGATGCTGCTAAATACAAAATCGCCCAACAACAGGCCGCGATATGGTCAATGACCGCCCTACTGATTGTATTCTTCGGTATATTGCTCACCATCGCCGCCGTATTGATTATTAGGTATTACCGGAAAAACCTCCAAAAGAAAAAATTGGAGACAGAGCATATTCTTGCCGATATGGAGCAGTTGAAAGAACACCTTAAAGAGCTTTCAGCAACCTCATCCCAATCATCGACCAACACCCGGCTCTCTAAATTTCCGGCAACTCTACTGAATACCATTTTCAAAAAACGCCTGACTATCCCACCGGGAGAAAACGGCTATAAGACCCTCGGAAAAATTGCTGTCGAATTTATCGACGCATTCAAATCATCGGAGATACTCGACGATCTTGAAAATTATGTCAACATGACCAACAATCAGTTGATGGCACGTTTTCGC
>CAZULD010000027.1:3672-11544 GCA_964621135.1 uncultured Bacteroides sp.
TTCGCAGGATTTTCAGTTGAATCAATAAGCGGCATAACCAAAATAAGCGAAGGTGGATATCGCAATGCGCGTAGTCGAATCCGAGCAAAAATTAATTCGTCAGAAAGTCCCGATGCAGACGAGTTTCTCAGTTATTTTCCCAAAATAAGAGGATAACATCCTATTATACATGCACTTATCCCCTATAGAAACCTACCACGCCATATATCAGCAATTTACCATTTGATTACATTTTAATATAGCCGCCACGCTATATTATCTTTGTAAACCACTGATTATAAAACACATCCAAATCTGAAGATTTCGGAATAATTACGTTGTGATTACGTTTTATTTTTGTTTTTGACTCCTGCAGGATCTAATTTTGTGATGAAAAAAATCATCAAAAAATTTTTTATCATGAAGGCAATTTTAAAATATTTTACAGCGATCATTTTTGCAAGCAGTCTTTGCTCGATACCTTGCTCGGCAATGAAACCTTTTAACATGTTCCGGTTTTCCTTTTCTCAGATTGAAGACTCGTTGCTAACCGACCCTGAAATTCTATTTGATGCATACGCAACAGACCTTGCCGGTTATGACACGGAGATTTCCATTCCGTCTGGATTCACCCCTCGGGATCTGCGTCCGGCAAAATCTTACACCAGCAAATTATCAGGCTCCCCAAATTTTCTTTCTCAAACTTACCCTCTTGGACTCGAAGCCGACAACAACGAGGCCATGATTCTTTTTCCACATCTATTCTTTGATGGAGGAAACGCCACTTTACGGCTGGGAAATGAAATAGAAAAAGAAATCAGAGCGGTGAAAAGAGATCGTGATCTCGATGTAAATCATTTAGTCGACATATACGATGTAAGAGACCGGAGCGGCTATGCCAACGCCGATACCGTAGCTATTTATGAATTGACAACCGATGGTACTGATGCTTTATTTTCCGATCGATACCCACATTGCATCGGTATCTATCTGCGCAAATCCGATCATCCTGCACTACTTCTGAAACTTCTATTATCCGACGAAGGCTACGCTAATAAAAACGATTACGTCAGTACACTTTTCGAACATATAAACTATGGCAGAAATTTCACACCTCTAACTTTTATTGAACGTCAACTGAAAGGTTACTATACCGATCTCGCTTTCCCGTCGACAACGAATTGTCCAACTAAATCTCACCCAATCATGGACAAATTGCCCGCATATAATTACTTCAAAGAATAAAATTATTAACCAAAACTAAAACGATTGTCATGAATTTATTAAGTGCGTTTCCAACTGTCGGCGCTCTGATTTTCATTCTTGCACTCGCCTACACTCTTTTCCCTGAAAGCATAACAGGGAAAAAGAACAAATATGTGCTATATGTGCTGTTTGACATCTCTTTGCTTTGGATCATAGACATCATAATCTTTGCATCCAATTTCGAGACAATCAATGTCACCGAGATGATCGCAGTACTTTTCATACCTGTTTCTGCCGCATTTTACTGGCTGTTCCCATTCAAAGAAGAGCGCAACAAGACATTCTCTTTTCTTATCTCCGCTATGGCCCTCATCGAAGTTGTAGCTGTCGGTCTAATCTGGTTACTGATGCAATTCAGTCAAATGTAGTTCCATATCATTTTGTGCTCGGTTTTAATTTGAAATATTGAAAACCGGGCACAAACTTACTCCGATTTGCCCGTTATTCTATTTTTTTGCCCCAAAAGTCGCAGTTTGTAGCTCTTTATGACTGATTTGTCAGTATTAATGATTAACTTTGCTTACCGATATTGTAGAATTACAGAGGCAAGCAATGAACGAAGAGGCATTAAGTCAGCTATATCTTAAAGATACAGCTTTTCAAAAGCTGATGCAACGACGCATTTTCAATGTGTTGCTGATAGCGTCGCCCTACGATGCTTTCATGATGGAAGAAGACGGTCGCGTCGAGGAGCAGCTTTACTTCGAATACGTATCTCTCAATCTTAGTTCGCCTCCGCGTGTAACCCGCGTATCGTCGACCGCCGAAGCCGTCGCCGCTTTGAAGGAGGCCCACTTCGATCTGGTCATCACCATGCCGAGCATGGATATCTCCGAGACCTTCTCCGGCGCTGCAGCAATCAAGGCTGTTGACCCCAACATCCCGGTCGTTGTACTGACACCCTTCTCCAAAGAGGTATCGCGCCGTCTTGAAAACGAAGACTTCACCCATGTCGACTACGTTTTCAGTTGGCTCGGCAACATGGATCTGCTGCTTGCCATCATCAAACTTATCGAGGACAAGATGAACGCCGACGACATCACTAACGTCGGAGTCCAGATGCTCCTACTCGTCGAAGACTCGGTGAGATTCTACTCTTCGATCCTACCGACCGTCTACAAATTCCTCCTCAAACAGTCAATGGTCTTTTCGACCGAAGCCCTCAACGAGCACGAACAGCGTCTGCGCATGCGAGGCCGCCCCAAGGTCATGCTTGCCCGCGACTACGAGGAGGCTGTTGCGCTCTTCGACCGCTACAAAGACAATATCCTCGGCGTCATCAGCGACGTATCTTTCAAACGAAACGGAGAGAAAGATCCGCAGGCCGGTCTGCAGCTTGCAAAATACATCCGCAGCCGCTCGCCCTATCTGCCGATAATCATCGAGTCGAGCGACACAGAGAACGCCGAACGCGTAGCTGTGTTCGACGGCGTCTTTCTCGACAAAAACTCAAAGAAACTTCCCGTCGACCTCGGCGAAGCCATAATGGCAAACTTCGGTTTCGGTGACTTCATTGTCCGCGACCCTGCCACCGGCGCTGAGATCATGCGTCTCAAAGAGCTGAAGGACATGCAGAAGTCAATCTTCTCCATCCCTGACGAAGCTCTGTTCCACCACGCGTCGACCAACGATATTTCGCGCTGGCTATATTCGCGCGCCCTCTTCCCCATTGCCGAGGTCATCAAGCAGCACCGCTTCCGTTCGCTCGACGAAGCTCCCGCCGTGAAGCAGCTCTTCTTCGATCTCATCGTCAAATATCGTAAGATGAAGAACCGCGGCGTGGTTGCCGTCTTCCGCAAAGACCGTTTCGACCACTATTCCAACTTTGCCCGCATCGGCGAAGGCAGTCTCGGCGGCAAGGGTCGCGGTCTTGCGTTCATCGACTCTATCATCAAGAAAAACCCGATCTGCGACAACTTCTCCGGAGTAACCATCTCGATACCGCGCACAGTTGTGCTCTGCACCGATATTTTCGACGAGTTCATGGCTTCGAATAATCTTTACCCCATGGCTCTGAGCGACGCTTCTGACGACGAGATCCTTCAGGCTTTCCTCGCCGCAAAGTTACCCACGCGCCTCTTGGAAGACTTCACCGCCCTCTTTGAGGTAGTCGACCGTCCGCTCGCCATCCGCAGCTCGAGCCTACTCGAAGATTCTCACTATCAGCCATTCGCAGGAATATATTCGACATACATGATTCCTTTCGTCGAGGACAGCGCCGAGCGTCTGCGCATGCTCGTCGAGTCGATCAAGGGCGTCTATGCGTCAGTCTTTTATCAGGCCAGCAAAGCCTACATGTCGGCGACCAGCAACGTCATCGATCAGGAGAAGATGGCCGTAATCATTCAGGAAGTTGTCGGCGAGAACCACGGCCCGTACTATTTCCCGTCATTCTCCGGCGTAGGTCGCTCGCTCAACTATTATCCCATCGGCGAAGAGCGCACCGAGGACGGTGTAGCCGAAATCGCCATCGGTCTCGGAAAATATATCGTCGACGGCGGTCTGAGCCTGCGCTTCTCCCCCAAGCATCCCGATAAGGTACTCCAGACCTCAACCCTCGATCTCGCCCTCCGCGACACCCAGAACGAACTCTATGTCCTCGGCCCCAACGACGCATCGCTCAAAATGTCGGCCGACGACGGCTTTAACATCGTCCGCAAATCTGTCCGCGATTTTGCCGGAACAGGTGCGCTGCGCTATCTCGTGTCGACCTACGACCACCAGAACGGCATCCTTATGGACTATGACGCTCCGGGACGCGGACGCAAGGTGGTCACCTTTGCCAACGTTCTGCGCGACAAAGTTTTTCCGCTCGCTCCGGCTGTCGACTTCATGCTCAGCGAAGGTCAGACTGCAATGCAGCGCCCCGTCGAGATCGAATTTGCCGGCAACATATCGGCCATGCCTTCGCCCGAAGGCATCAAGGGTCACATCTACTGGCTCCAGATCCGACCTATCATTGATAAAAAAGAAAACGTCGACGAAGCGGCTCTCAACGCTGCCGACGACGATCTCATACTCCGCAGCAACACAGCTCTCGGCCACGGCAACCTCGAAGGTGTCTCGACCGTCGTTTATGTCAAGCCTGAGACCTTCGACTCGCTGCGCAATCCCGAAGTGGCCGTCGAGCTCAACCGCCTCAACCGCGAGATGGTCGACCGCAACGAACCCTACATCCTCATCGGTCCCGGTCGCTGGGGATCGAGCGACCCCTCGCTCGGCATACCCGTGAAATGGCCCGACATCTCAGGTTCGCGCCTCATTGTCGAATCGAGTCTCAACAACTACCGCATCGAGCCGAGTCAGGGAACTCACTTCTTCCATAACCTCACCTCTATGGGAGTAGGCTACTTCACTATCAATCCTCATAGCGACGACGGAATCTACGACGTCGAATATCTTAACTCACAGCCTGCGTTCTATGAAAGTGAGCGCCTGCGCGCCGTGCGCTTCGACAATCCTCTGACCGTCGCTATCGACGGCCGCAAGGGTGCCGGAGTCGTTTTCAGAGCCGACCGCCATCCGGACCACGGCTCGCCTGCAGAATCAGATCAATAACCCCAACAGCATAAGACCCACCGTATAATAAGATGTCATTTTTCAACGCTATAAAACGCTCGTTTGGCTTCGGCGAACAGATAGAAGACGACGGTCTCCTCTCTGACAGCATCGACGCTCCCGTCGACCCCGTCATACCGCAGCCTGAAGCGTCAGAAATAAAAGCCGATGAACCGGTCAGTCCGGTAGAACTGGATCCGACAATGGTTGAACGCATTTTTGACCACGTCGTCGAAACGTTCAACAAGGCTCTACCCGGCTTCCTGTCGCAGTCGGTCGACCCCGAGGCGCAGCGTAAATCGCTCTACGAAGGTCTCGATTCATCACTGAAAGACTATCTTGCCTCCGTCACTGAACAGACACGCCGCCGCTGCGAGGCGCAGTGGGCATCCGAACAGAGCCAGATGCGCAGCGAGATGGAAAATCTGAAATCCAAAGCCAAGGAAATCGAGCAGCAGCGTTTCGACATCAAGCAGCAGCAACTGAGCGCCGACCGTCAGCGCCGTGCGCTCGCTGACCGCGTCCATGACCTCGAAAGTCAGATCTCGGCGTTCGAAGCCGAGCGCGAGCAGTTTGACCTCGAGAACAAGAGTCTTGTCAACAAACTCAAGGTAGCTGCTGTCCACGAAAGTGAGGCTGAAAGCCTCCGCAACGAGCTCAACGAAGCCCACGCGACCATACTGGCCATGCGTAATGAAGGTCTTGCCGAGAATGCTCCGGCTCCATCGGCTGATGAAGCCGCCCGCATAGAGGCGCTTGAAAAAGAGAATGCCGAACTGCGCGAGGCTGTCGAACGCGCCGCTGAGAAAGACCGCATCTCCAACGAAATGTTCAACGGTCTCCAGAGCAAGGCATCAGCGGCCCGCAGCGAACGCGACGAACTCGAAAAAGAAATCGCCGATCTGAAGTCGCGTCTGGCCGAGGCTGAGATAATCCGCAAGGAGATCGCCGAGATCAACAGCCAGATGACCATGGTCGAGAAGGAGATCGACAGTCGCGACCGCATGATTTCCAAACTGAAATCTTCGTGCAATGAACTGCGCGAAGAGAACACTTCTCTCCGCGACACCATCGCTGCGAATCTCGCAGCATACAACGAAACCGAAGAGCAACTGAAAATGCGTATCGCCGTGCTCGAAGAAAGTGAGATTACCCCGGTCGTTCCGGCCGACATCACTGCCGATCAGCCCGCTGATTACGATACTGCTGCAGAACCCGACGCAGATCTCACTCCAAAGATCTCTGACGGCGACCTCGCGGCGATCGAGGAGAGTTTCGACAGTGCCGACTGGATGCGCAGCGATCCGCCGCAGACACCGTCGATGCGCACAGGCGTTTCAGAGGCCGAGTTCGGCTATCAGCCGCCTGCCCGCAAGCCCAACCGTCCCGACAACGACGCCCAGCTATCGCTTTTCTAACCTGATTACCGAAAACTATGACTCTGAATATTAAAAAATACGTTCTCACAGCCGGTGCAATATTTTTTACTGCCGCCGGTCTGTATGCCGCCGGGGCCCGGTCGCCCCATGTCAGCGGCATCGCTCCATACGTTTATCCCGAAAACGCTCCTGCGTCACCCGGCGCAATGGTCTACATGCCCGACGGCCAAAGCTACCTCACTCTGTCGGCTGACCATGCGTCGATCGTGCGCTACGATACAAAAACAGGCAAGGAGATCGAAGTTTTTCTCGATCTCGCCAAAGCGCGCGAGACCGTCATACCCGACATCGAAGGCTTCACACTTAGCGACGACGCCCGCTGGCTGCTCGTTTACCGCAACCGCCAGCCGATCTACCGCCGCTCGTTCACAGCCGAATACTACACTTATGAAGTGCGTTCGCGCATCATGCGACCGCTTTCGACCGAATACAAGCAGCAGCGTTCGGCAATCTTCGCGCCCAACGGCCGAATGGTCGCCTTCGTCGCCGACGATAACAATATCCACATCCGTAAACTCGACTATAACACCGAGGTTGCCGTTACCGACGACGGTCGCGTCGGCGAGATCATCAACGGCGTCAGCGACTGGACCTACGAAGAGGAATTTTCCACAACATGTTCGATGGCTTTCTCGCCTGACAATTCAACTCTGTGCTTCGTAAAATACAATGAAAGTCAGGTGCCGACCTACACTCTTCCGATCTACTCGGGAAGCTGTCACCCCGACAAGAAATATGCTTTCTATCCCGGCGTGTATTCTTATAAGTATCCGGTTGCCGGAGAGACCAACTCACGCGTGACGCTCCACAGCTACGATGTCGAGACCCGCAAGGTCAAGGATATCGAACTAAAGGATCAGACGATCGAATATATTCCCAATCTGCACTATGCTCCCGAGAGTGACGTGCTCGTCGTGCCGACGCTCAACCGCGATCAGAACCGACTCGAAATCTACAGCGTCAATCCAAAATCGACCGTTGTCAAGTCGATCTATGTCGAGACCTCCAACGCATGGATCTCACCCGAGACTTACGAGAACATCCACTACGCCGCCGACGGCTTCACCTTGCTGTCGAGCAAAAGCGGCTTTGCACATCTATATAAATACGGCTATACCGGTGCTGCTATCCGTCAGCTTACCTCGGGCGACTTCGACGTGACCGCCTACTACGGTACTGACGCTCTCGGGAACGTCTACTATCAGGCTGCCGCTCCTACCCCTCTCGACCGCACCGTCTATCGCATCGACCGCAAAGGCATCGTGTCGGCTGTGAGTCCCGAAAGCGGCTGGTCGTCGGCCGCGTTCTCCCCGACTATGGACGCGATGATGCTCTCTCACAGTGACGCGGCTACTCCTCCGGTATATACCCTCTGCACTCCCGCCGGCAAGACTATCCGCACAGCCGAAGACAACGCCGCTTACCGCGCGCGTTACGACGGCCGCCTGCCTAAAAAAGAATTCATCACCGTCGAAAGCGACGGCGTCAAGCTCAACGCTTACATCATCAAGCCGCTCGACTTCTCGGCTTCGAAAAAATATCCGGTCATCATGACCCAGTACAGCGGCCCCGGCTCGCAGAGCGTCGAAAACCGCTGGAAGATGGACTTCGACTACTATTATGCCCTGCA
>CAZULD010000027.1:11644-16890 GCA_964621135.1 uncultured Bacteroides sp.
CGCCAGAACGAGGACGGCTACTTCGCATCGGCTCCCATCAACCGCACCACGCGCCTGAAGTGTCCGTTGCTGATGATGTACGGCACTGCCGACGACAACGTTCATCCTGCCAACACGCTCGAATTTGTATCCCGTCTGCAAAGTCAGGGAACATTATGCGACATGTTTGTGTTTCCAAATATGAACCACTCTATCTACGGCTGTAACTCCCGCGCGGTGGTATATGCCAAGATGCTTGAATTCTTTGACCGTAACCTGAAATAATATAAAATCCGACTGAAATTCCTACCATGCCTAATACTCATATCATATCGTCGACGACTGTTCGCGGACTATGGAACAACTGGGCCATAGGCTTCGGCGCGATAGCACTTGTTATGTTCCTCTCTCTGTTCATCCCGAAAACCATCCTGCCGTTTGTACTCTTCCTCCTGGCCTTTCTGATGATGGCCAAGATCAAGGCCGCAAACGCCGATACGAAAATAGGTGCCTGCTACCTGATTTTGTGGGCGATGGCTCTCATTATGTTCTGGTCAGGCGCAGTGATGATATTGATCAATATCCTCAGGGCAAAATGGTTTTTCGGCGGACAGTTTGCATTCGAGCCGTTCAATCCGCGTCATCCCTATGTGTGCAGTCTTATCATATTCCCGATCGCACTTGGTATCTGCGTGTATTTCCTCATCCGCGGCCACAAGCTGAAAATCTGCCGTGCATGTCACCACCGTTTCGGCTATTACGATCCGAAGAGCACCATCGCGCGTCTCTACTACCGCGAGGCCCGCTATCAGCTCCGCATGATGATGTGGCTGTCGCTGCTTCTCAGCTGCATCGACTGGACCTACTATTATTTCTTCTACATCAACGTCAATTACAACACGCCCGATAAGTTCTATTTCATTTTCATGCCTATTGCTGTCTATGTCATCTCACTGGTGTACATGACTGTGCGCTACATGACTATGTCTGACGACCTTACCGCGACTTCAAATCCGCGCAATCTCAAACCGATGCGCACTCTGGTGCGATATCTTGTGCTCGACGGCGACCACATTCTGCTCAAGGAGGAGGCCGACCATCTCACCGACACACCGGCTAAAGTCATAATCGCACGCACTGATGAGATTTCAGACGAAAAGGCAGCCAAAGAGTTTACAGAACTCACAGGTTACGAGGACTTCGACACCCGCTATCTCTACACAGACACGGGTTATGTCAACGCTCTGAACATCATCCATTACGCAGCCTTCCTCAACAATACGCCCGAAAGCGTGCCGTCAAAAACAGGCGGCGAATGGCTGAAGCTCGACGAACTCGACCGCCGGCTCAAGGAGGGACGCCTCGCGCCCCAGCTCTACAGCGAGCTGATCCGCATCTACAACATCACGATGGCATGGAAGACCTACAATCTCAACGGTGAGCGCCTCTACCCCATCAAGCACTATCAGCCGAGCTTCCGTCTGCGCGACTTCCGCAAATGGACAGTCGACTACACCGACCTGCGCTGGCTCGATGTGGCGACCAACAACGAAGACCGATCGTTCTTCAAGCTCCGTCGCTTCTGGCGCAAACACTTCCAGCACTGATCGCTATGGCGGCGAGCATAATCTTCATTACCGGACCGACAGCCTCGGGCAAGACGTCGCGCGCCGTCGACACAGCCCGTCGTCTCGACGGTGAAATCATCAGTGCCGACTCGCGCCAGATCTACCGCGGCATGGACCTCGGCACCGGCAAAGATCTCGACGAATACGGCGACACGCCCTATCATCTGATCGACATTGCACCCGCCGGCTACAAATATAACCTCTATGAATATCTGCGCGATTTCGACCGCGCCCGTGCCGACATCGAAAGCCGCGGCAAGTTGCCGGTAGTGTGCGGAGGGACGGGGCTGTATGTCGAGTCCGCGCTCAAGGGTCTCCACCTTCCCGAAGTGCCTCAGAATCATGAGTTGCGCGCATCGCTCGAAGGCGAGAGCCTCGAACGTCTCACCGAGATACTCGCGTCGATGAAGACGCTCCACAATCACACAGACGTCGACACAGCCAAGCGCGCAATCCGCGCAATAGAGATCGAAACTTATTACCGCGAACATCCCGATGCGGCGGTCGATACACGCCCCCAACCGCTGACCGACGCCGTAACGGTAGGTATAGACGTGCCGCGCGACGTGCGCCGCAACCGCATATCGGCCCGACTCCGCGCCCGACTCGACGCGGGAATGATCGACGAGGTCAAAGCCCTGCTCGACAGCGGTATCAATCCCAACGATCTGATCTACTACGGGCTGGAATATAAATTCATAACACTTTATCTCATCGGGCAGATGACTCTCGACGAGATGATCAGCGGTCTTGAAATCGCTATCCATCAGTTCGCCAAACGGCAGATGACATGGTTCAGAGGCATGGAGCGCCGCGGTTTCCCCATCCATTGGTTGCCGTATGATCTTCCGGACGAAGACTTCGCAGCCGAAATCGACCGACTTATAGCCGATGTGTAAATGGGCTGTCATATTAACCATGCTGTCTGCGGCATCGGTTGCAGCAGCCGCAGATTTGGAGCGTGAGACCGTCAATCAGCATCCTGTTGAAATCTCTGCCGGACTGATTGGCACAGATACTATTACGGCTCCGTTGCTGAGCTGCGACTGGCATCTTCGCGTGGAGCTGCCGCGCCGCAGCGACCGACCTGCTTGGCATGTCAATATCGCTTATGCCGACGGAAGCGCATGTACTATCGCGGCCGCGCGGGTCGGCCAGTCTATCTCCGACAATGACTACGGGACACCCCTACAGATAACCGTTACGCGCACGAATGCCGACGGCTCTTCAGAGACCAAAGAGCATCTGCTGCGCGAAGGCATCGATCCGGCTATGGACGGCTGGTCTTTGACACTTCGCCGCCAACCCGACGAACGGATGCTGACCTGTGCGTTCGGTCAGCGCTCGCCATTGTTCACCCTCCCCGTCGACTGCGAGGGAATAACGACCATAAGCGCAGTGGCCGACACTCCGATGAAACTTTCGCGATTCACTGCCGCAATCGACTATGCGGCGAACGAAATGACTTCGGTTGCCGACTCGGTCGACGGACTGATGGCCGCGATCGCCGCGTCGGGAAACACGGCTGACGGCCTCTGGCGCTATCTCGACCGGGACACGGATCCGCGCCGACTCAACACCGGGAGCGATTACAGCCTCGCGACAGTAACGGCGGCCGACGGAACGGTCGAACTGGTCTATCTCAGCGGAGCAAAAGCAAGCGACTCCCTATGGAAGCCGCTGATGCTAAAGGGTCGGCTGCTGCCGACAGTATTTTCGGGTCATTATGATCTGGTGTGGTATGACGCTTACGGTCAAAAGATTTCGGCGGAAACGTCGGCCGACATCATCGACGGCTCTATTCTTAAGCTCAATTTTCCGCTCCACGGCGGCAATGTCCGCTTTCAGCGCGTCGTCACGCCGCAGTAGCGTGCGATCCTGTTATTTCCTCCGTATCAATATCGTATGTCACCGTTGAGTCGAGAAGGACAACCTTGTATGAGGCGCTGTCGCGCTCGATGCTGAACACGCTGTCGAGATTCTGAGTCTCGTCGAGATAATTATAGAGAGCCGGGGGAAGCTGATCGAACAACAGCACCTGAGGCAGAGGCATGCCGTAACCGTTGACCGCAATCCATTCCTGATCCTTGTCGAAAGTCATGCCCGGGCCGTCCTTGAGGCGCACATGATAAGTCGATGATGATTCAGAGTAGCTGTCGACCTGCTGATTCGGGAAATACTGAGTGACAAAATCGGAAATTTTCGAAGGCATTTCACCCCACAATTCCGAGTCCGAATCGTGACAAGAGGTGAGCATAGCCGTCAGGGGGAGAATGAGGATCGCAAAGAGTATCGAGAAGAGAGATTTTCTGTTCATGTCTGTCAAATGTTACTAATTGTTATAAATCATAAACGAATCTAACCGCCGAATTGTTTGCTCTCCTACCCGATTTTTTCACAAGCAGGACCTGATATTAAGGCGGGGAGGGGATTTTAACGTTTTTTTTGTTTTGTAACATATTGTAAATCAAGAAAATTAAAATTTATTGAAATTTTTTCTATTTTTGTGTCACAAATGGAGGCTGAAATGACTCTATTAATAAACCACTTTTTGATCATGAAACAATCATTCATCGCATTTATGCTTGCAGTCGCAGCCATCGCTGCGAGCAGCCTCCCGGCTTCGGCCGCTCCGGCTTCCGACAAAAAGGGAGAAGAAAAGGACAGTACTTACGTTTATGCCTCTCTTAAAGACGCCACCTTCAAACATAATCTGAAAGAAGGCTTCGTAATCCCCTATGATGACGACGGAAACCCGCTCGACACAATCAAAGCTCATAAAAGTATGAGTTGGAACGGATCCGATTACGACGAATACGCATCTATAGGATTGCGTGTACCGCGCACAGCTAAATTAGTGGTATTCGACGTCGGAGCTCCGGGATACCAGACCCAAACCGTGACATGGACATTAGATCTCGGCAAACGTGAAAATTACCGTGAGATGCCTCCGATCTTCATCTCTAAGGCTCGCCAGCTCAAGGATCTCAACGTAACGGCCTCTAAAGTAAAGTTCTACAACAAGGGCGACACAGTCGTTTATGACGCCGATGCCTTCCAGCTCGCTGAAGGATCAATGCTCGACGCGCTGATATCTCAGCTTCCGGGCGCGCAGATCGATGAAAACGGCCGCATCACGGTCAACGGGGAATTTGTCGAATCCCTGCTGCTCAACGGCAAGGATTTCTTTAGTAAGGATCACAGTGTGCTGCTCGAAAATATCCCGGCTTACACCGTTAAATCTGTCGAAGTATATAAAGGTCATACCCAAGAGGAAAAACTCAACTTCAAAGATAATACCGCTCCCCAACATCTCACCATGGATGTAAAGCTCAAGAAAGAGTATAACAACGGCTGGCTGCTCAACCTTCAGGCAGGCTACGGCACAGCCGACCGTTATCTGGGACGAATGTTCGCGTCGTGGTTCTCTCCGACCACCTCGGTTATAGTCACCGGTCTGGCAAATAACCTGAACGACAACCGAACGCCCGGCAAGAACGACAGTTGGACTCCCGAAAGCATGCCCTCCGGCCGACAGTCAGTGCGCAATATTGATGTAAGTTACAACCACCAGTCAGCCGACGAAAGAGTCTATGCACAAGGCGACATCAGTTTCGCAGGAAAATCGACCGACTACGC
>CAZULD010000027.1:16990-20387 GCA_964621135.1 uncultured Bacteroides sp.
ACCCACACCGAAGGCATGCTCAAATCAGGCGGATTCCATGTAACTCCCAGATTTTCGTTAAAATTACCCGGCAGCAACGACCGTCTAAGTTTCTGGACTTATCTCGCATACGTCACATCAAAACGCGAGACATGGAACGACTACAATATCAACTTCGGCAGCGATCCGACTCCGGCCGAACGTCTCCGCCAATTCACAAGAAATTCGCCCAATTACCGCAAGATGGTGAATGCAGGCATCGATTATTCGCGTAATATAACGAATGGTTATCTGTCTGTAGATTATGAATATTCATTTGAAGACAAAGCAAAAGATTCGCACATGTATGCTCTCGAACGCCTCGAGGATATGGGTATCTTCGGCGTGCTTCCCGAGAATTACGAATCGACTCTTGACCCGGCCAACTCATACAACTCGACCACTCAGATCAACGGTCACTACTTGTCGATGATGTACTACTTTTCCAAGCTTATTAAGAACCGCATGATATTCGTTCAATTATATCCCAAAGTAGGCTTAGAGCATCACCACATGAATTACCGGCGAGAGAACCGCGACTATCTGGTAAAGAGAACATCTGTTATCCTACCGCGCGTCTGGACTACGGCCGAAGTAAGATATTTCTTCGGAAAACAGAAGGAAGAAGATGCCCGAGGATACAATCACGAGTTGAGATACGCCTTAAACCTGGAAACCGAAGGACCCGACCTGCTCCACCTCGTCGATGTGGTCAGCGATGCCGACCCGCTCAATATCGAAGAAGGCAACCCTAATCTGAAAAATTCTTTCAAACAGGACCATAGTATCAGTTGGGATTATCACCCTTCCGGCAAACCCATCAACAACCGCCTGCGCTTCAGCTTCCAGACTACAGCCAACGATCTCGTCCGCGGATATGTCTACAACACCGAGACCGGTGTACGCCGCTTCAAAACCTACAACGTCAACGGCAACCACAGCTATTCGGCCGCAAACACGTTCAACTGGGAATTCGGCAACAAGAAGCAGTTCTCACTCAGTTCGAGAACGGAATGGTCGCTCACAAACTACGCCGACATGCTCGGCATCAACGCCGAAACTCCGACCAAGGCACAGGTAAGCAACACATATGTAAGTGAAAACCTCCGTCTGTCGTATCGCATCGGCAAACAGTCGCTCCAATTGTTCGGCACGGCAAGCAACCGCCACACCACCTCAGAGCGAGTTGACTTCAACACAATCAACGCGCAGCACTACAAGTACGGCATCAGCGGAGTATTCTCGCTGCCCGCCGGATTCGGCATCAGCACCGACCTGTCGTTCTACAAACGCGTAGGCTACGGCGTCAAGGAACTCGACACGACCGACGCAGTCTGGAATCTCCGCCTGACCTACACTCCGCGAGGCAACAAGCACTGGGTATTCTCAGCCGACGGCTTCGACCTGCTCCACAAACTCTCGAACGTCAACTATGCAGTGACGGCAACCGGCCGCACGGTGACCTACACCAACACACTGCCCCGCTACTTCGTGTTCACCGTCCAGTATCGTCTGAGCATACAGCCTAAGAGGTAATCCCACATCCCCCACTCTCTCACGCACCGGCTTTTTGTGCGGCATGCTTCATGATCAGTATGCAATACGAAAGCCGGTGCGTGAACTCTTTTTACAGATAGGGAATTTTCAGATCGGGGTGAAAAAAATATTTGCCAGTGTCGGCATTCTGTACTAACTTTGCACATAATTACTTAATTCAGATAATAACCATGAATATAATCCGACAAGCAGTAGCGCCTGCCATATTTGCAGCAGCCATGGCTTTTACGGCCTGCAGCGACAAAACGACCCCTGTCCTTATAGAGCAAGGTGAACGCCTCAACGAGGAACTGAAAACTCTGGCAAGCGAGAATCCTAATCTTTTCGGCGAGCTATCGGCCGAATATGCCGACAACAGTCTGAAGGTCGACGTGCAACTTGAAGATTCGACCTTGGCGGTCAAATATATAACCGAGCCGCTGTTCAACTACTTTACAGCGTGTCAGATCAAGAATCACTTGGACAAAAATCTGGAGATCACCGTCAACGCCCTCAGCGAAAAAGAAGCTCCGCTGATCGTGAAGCTGACCGATGTCTACGGCGAGTCGAAAACCTACGAACTCAAGCCGGCGACGCTCCGCTATATGGTGAAAACAATGCTTTCGCAGCTCGCGACAGGCGAGGTGCGCGAAAGTCTCTACGCTCTGCTCGACGCGGAGAAAGAGGCATTCCGTCCTCAGAACGAAGGCTTTGTCGAGGGCGTGACATCGTCGTTCAACAAAAGCGGCTTCTACACTTACACCGTAGAGTTCAAGAAGGGCAAATCAGCCGTTTACGCACAGTTAACCACGGCCAATCTGAAGGCACGCGCGCTGAAGGTGCTCGATGAGCGTTACGCAAGATTCGGCACAATGCGCCAGCCTGTCCTCGAAATGATGAAAACCCTCGGCATCGACGGCTTCCACCTCGTCTATACGACCGACGGAAAAAATACACTAAAAACAACAATACCCCTATCCAATCTGAAATAAAGCAATGAACGTAACCGATCGCTTTCTCCGCTACGTCACATTCGACACCCAGAGCGACGAACTCACCAACATGACCCCCTCGACACCGGGTCAGATGGTATTCGCACGCGAACTTGAAAAAGAACTGCGTCAGCTCGGACTGACCGAGATCACGCTCGACGAAAACGGCTACCTGATGGCCACGCTGCCGGGCAACATAACCGACCGCGAAGTGCCAACAGTGGGCTTCATCGCTCACCTCGACACATCGCCCGACATGTCGGGCCGCCATGTGAACCCTCGTATCGTAAAGAACTACGACGGAGGCGACATCGAGCTTAACGCCGACCTCGGCGTAGTGCTCTCACCCAGAGAGTTTCCCGAACTGCTCCACTATGTAGGTCAGGATCTGATCGTCACCGACGGCAAGACGCTGCTCGGCGCAGACGACAAGGCCGGTATAGCCGAAATAATCTCGGCAGTGGACTATCTCAAGAATCATCCCGAAATCAAGCACGGCAAGGTGCGCATAGCGTTCAACCCCGACGAAGAGATCGGTCAGGGCGCACATAAATTCGACGTCAAGGCATTCGGCGCCGACTGGGCCTACACGATGGACGGCGGCGAGATCGGCGAGCTGGAGTATGAAAACTTCAACGCCGCGAGCGCCAAGGTGACCTTCATCGGCCGAAACGTGCATCCGGGTTACGCCAAGCACAAGATGATCAACTCGATGCGCATCGCCAATCAGTTTGTGATCATGCTGCCCCGCTGGGAAACTCCCGAACACACCGAGGAATACGAAGGATTCTATCACCTCGTAGGGATGGACGGATCGGTTGAGAAAACCGTGCTGACTTACATTATCCGC
Source organism: uncultured Bacteroides sp. (assembly GCA_964621135.1). GTDB lineage: Bacteria > Bacteroidota > Bacteroidia > Bacteroidales > Muribaculaceae > CAG-873. Next base: position 20,387 of record CAZULD010000027.1, read on the forward strand.
G
>CAZULD010000028.1:0-3167 GCA_964621135.1 uncultured Bacteroides sp.
TTCGGTAAGATCTACCGCGTAATGATGCAGGCTAATCCCGAAAGCCGCGTCAGCCCTGAGACACTCAAGTCAATCAAGATTCGCAACGGTGCTGAAATGGCATCAATCGAAAACTTTGTCAAGCTCACCCGCATCTACGGCCCTGACCTTCTCAACCGATTCAACCTCTTCAACTCTATCTCCGTTCAGGGTAACCCCGCTCCGGGTTATTCTTCAGGTGACGCCATCGTTGCTATCGGCCGCGTAGCCGAACAGACCCTTCCCCAGGGCTACGGTTACGAATATGCCGGTATGACCCGTGAAGAGGCCGGTTCATCGTCGGGTAGCTCAACTGCCGTAATCTTCGGTCTCTGTCTGCTCTTCGTTTACCTACTTCTCTCCGCACAGTACGAAAGCTACTTCCTCCCTTGGGCCGTTATCCTTTCGATCCCGTTCGGTCTTATGGGCGCGTTCATCTTCGCTGACATCTTCGGCATCTCTAATAACATCTATCTCCAGATCGCGCTCATCATGCTTATCGGTCTTCTCGCCAAGAATGCCATCCTTATTGTCGAGTTCGCTCTCGAGCGCCGTCAGACAGGTATGAGCATCCTCAACGCTGCCATTGCCGGAGCTGCAGCCCGTCTGCGCCCGATTCTCATGACTTCGCTGGCTATGGTTATCGGTCTTCTCCCGATGATGCTCTCGACCGGCGTAGGTGCCAACGGTAACCGCGCCCTCGGCACCGGTTCTGTAGGCGGTATGCTTATCGGCATGATCCTCCAGATCTTCTTCGTACCGGCGCTCTTCTGCGTATTCGAACTCATTCAGGAGAAGGTGAAACCCCTCAAATGGAAGAACGAAGAGACAGGCGGCACAATTGAAACCGAAATCGAACAGTACTCTAACTAATCATTCATCGCAAATGACTATCAAGCAACTATCCTGTGTAGCCCTTTCAGCATCGCTCGCTGTAATTCTCTCGGGCTGCCACATATATAAAAAATACGAAACACCTCAGACGTCCGCGCTCACACGCGCGTACGTCGAGGCCCGTGAGGCTCAGGTCGACTCGACCGCCTTCGGAAATCTGCTTTGGGAAAATGTCTTCACCGATCCCATGCTTGCAGACCTTATCAACCGTGCGCTTGCCAATAACAAGGATCTCAACAACGCACGTCTCAACGTAGAGATCGCCCACGCACAGATGCAGGGTGCTCGCCTGAGCTACCTTCCCTCTGTAGCTATCGCTCCCAACGGAGCAGGCGCTTCTTATGCTGGCAGCGACATCAACTGGACATATCAGTTACCCGCTCAGGTAAGCTGGGAGATCGACGTCTTCGGTAAGATTCTCAACCGCAAGCGTAATGCCGAGGCTGCTTATCGCATGAGCGAAGAGTATGCCCGCGCAGCCCGCTCGCAGATCATCTCCGGCGTCGCTTATACTTACTATGCAATCGCCGCTGTCAACAGCCAGCTCGAACTCTCGCGCACAACAGCCAAATCTTGGCACGAAAGCGTAGAGGTTATGAAAAACCTCAAACTTGCAGGTCGTGTAACTGAGGCCGCAGTCGTTCAGTCGACAGCTCAGTACTACAGTATCTGCGCATCGATCACTGATCTCGAAGTTCAGCTCGATCAGCTCAACAATACCCTGTCGCTCCTCCTCAACGAGCTGCCCCAGAATTGGAACATCACCACTACTCTCGACTTCAAGCGTCCCGAACTTGTCCGCGCATCAATCCCGATTGCCGAACTCGCTTCGCGTCCCGACGTAGCAGCAGCCGAGCAGGCTTTGGCCGTAGCCTATTACGCCACTAATCAGGCTCGCGCAGCGTTCTACCCCGGCCTGTCGATCACTGCTAACGGCGGATTCACCAATCTGCTGGGTTCATTCATAAAGAATCCCGGTGACTGGTTCTATCAGCTCGCAGGCTCACTCGCCATTCCCTTGTTCTCTCGCGGTCAGAACATTGCAGGCTTAAAGGCTGCCAAAGCTCAGCAGAAACAGGCACTCAATAACTTCGAGTACGCTATCCTCAACGCTTCAGCCGAAGTCAGCGACGCCCTTACAGTCTATGAAAAGAGTGCCGAGAAAGAGCAGTTGCTCATCCAGCAGGTTGCCAACCTCGAAAAATCAGTCGAATACACTCAGGATCTTCTCCAGTACTCTACCGGAACATATCTTGAAGTGCTTACAGCCCAGCAGAATCTGCTAGGCGCACAGACTGCCTTCATTTCAAGCCGCCTTTCTCAGGTTCGTGCATTCATCAACCTCTATCAGGCTCTCGGCGGCGGACGTTAACATTAACCTTACCCTAAATCAAATATCATTATGATCAGTCCTTCAGCTTATATCGATCCGTCGGCGAAACTCGGACAGAACGTCAAGGTCTATCCATTCGCTTACGTCGACGCAAACGTCGAGATCGGTGACAACTGCGTGATTATGCCCTATGCGAGCATTATGAACGGTACGCGCATGGGTAATAACTGCAAAGTCTATCAGGGCGCCATCGTCGGTGCGGATCCTCAGGATTTCCGTTGGAAAGGCGGCGAAACCTTCTGCTACATCGGCAACGATGTGGTGATCCGCGAACACGTCATCATCAACCGAGGCATCTATTCGCAGGGCGGTACACGCATCGGAGACAAATGCTTCATCATGGCCGAAGCTCATATCGGCCACGACACCCACGTAGTCGGTAAAAACGTTCTCGGCAACGGTGCTACCGTAGCCGGCGACGCAGTCATCGGCGAAGGCTCTATCCTGTCGTCCAACGCAATCGTCAACGAAAAAGTCCACATGGGTCGCTATGCGCTCCTCAAAGGTGGCACACGCGTATCTTCAAACGTTCCTCCCTTTGCCATCATCGCCCACAATCCGGCGAGCTACTATGGTGTAAATGCCATCGTAATGCGCAAAGGCGGTGGTTTCACTGAAGATGATATCGATATCGCAGCCAAAGCATATCGCCACATCTACCAGTGCTCGACTACGGTTTTCAACGCCCTCAAGCGTATCGAAGCCGACATCGATCCCAATCCTATCCGCAACGAAATCCTTGATTTCATCCGCGAGAACAATATGAAGATCGTCGCCGACAAATTCTTCGAAGACTGACCTAATCCGCATTCCCCATCCTCTTATATACACCACAGGCCCGGCTCCCCGCCGGGCCTTGTTT
>CAZULD010000028.1:3267-7219 GCA_964621135.1 uncultured Bacteroides sp.
CATTCCCCATCCTCTTATATACACCACAGGCCCGGCTCCCCGCCGGGCCTTGTTTATTTGTCCCTAACTAACCCAAAATCATAAATCCATTAAATCATGCCATGAAATATAGAATATATACTTAATGGCGTAATCTTCATTCTTCTATCATTATATCACATGGTTCTGGTAGATAGTCCCGACAAGACGGAGATGCCATCCAATACATTAAATAAATAAGTCTTTTTAATTTTGAATTGAATTTTGTGTTGTCTTCCCCTATAAAAGATTCGGCGTCATCTAAACAGAAAACAGTTTTTTTATCTTTTATAATATATAACTCATTATAAATCGGACTATAAATTTCTTTATATACCGGCTTTAATAATTCAACATCGTTCACTAAAGAATCAAAGCCCCATAAAATAGTCTCATTATTATTTTTAAGAAACGAGAGGGTATCAATGCCGGAAGATCGTTCGCGGCTGATATAATGACGCGTTGTACCATTATATAAATCTATTCTCGACGAATCCATCGTTATTAAAGACCATATTGCGCCATGGTGTCCAGTAAAATAGAATATACAATCTTTCTTATTTATTGATTTATCCTGCTCATCTAATAGATCTTGAATCCATGATGGCAGATTATCCGGTTCTCGGTCAGTTCGGGGTGAGTGTGCAAAGCTCAACAATATGGTAAGAAAGAATATCGTCAAGAAAACTTTCCGCATAGATCTAAATTCCTACATGGTATGACAATTTAGCAAAACAGACTCCACTTTTAGAGTTGAATACATGATATAAGGAGCTTATTCCACAAAGTTAGCGTTTATAATCTATATCTAAACGCCAACGAATATGTTTTACAACATGACTAAACTTGTAATTGAATTTCTATATCAACTTTTGGAAACACTATATACTTACATGTGGAGTTCTTTTTTGTGGCCGAGGGTACGGGTATAGCTGAAGATACCGGCACAAAGGGCAAAACCGACTGAGATATAAAGACAAACAGTCACGGCTGCGAGTTCACTGAGCAATAACGCAAATACAGAGCTGACTATCGTTGCGCCGAGAGTCTGCCCCACGAGTCGAGCCGTGCTCTGCACTCCCCCTGCTCCACCCGACCGATTGACCGGAGTTGCCATCACCATAACTATATTATTAGGCGTCTGGAAGAGGCCGAATCCGATACCGCATACAGCCATGCGCCATGCAATATTCCACTCCGACGGGTTAGCGTCTGCGAACTGAAGCAGCAATACTCCGGCAATAAAAACCGCCATGCCTAATGCAGCCGTGGCTCCGGGATTGTGACGCTCGACGTAACGCGCTGCGATCGGTGACACTATCATTGTAGCCAACGGCCACGGAGTCATAAGCAGGCCGGTGGTAATTGTCGAAAAGTGAAAACTGTCGAGATAGAGAAACGGGAGTGCGATCATAGCAACGTTCTGCGCGATAAACGAGCAGACAGATGTGGCGATACTCATGATGTACATCGAATTGCGAAAAAGGTCTACCGGGAGCAGCGGCTGTTCGTGATGGAACTGACGCTTGACATAGAACACACCGACTATAAAACCTATTGCGAGCAGCACACTGCTCAACACCATATCTCCCTTGCGACTGAAATTACCCAATGCATAAAAGATCAGACCGAAAACGATCATGTTCTCGATAGCACTCACACGGTCGAAACGCGGTTTGTGAGAACCTGTATCAGGATTTTGCGGCAATAACCGCCAACCGATAATGAAAGCAACGATACCTAAGGGAATGTTAATGAGGAAAAGCCAGTGCCATGATGCTACGGACAGAATTGCACCTGCAATCGTAGGACCCGCAGCCGTAGCGACGGCGATACACATAGCATTCAGAGCCATTCCGCGGCCAAGGATCTCGCGAGGATAGATAAGACGCACAAGGGCGATGTTAACACCCATGACACAGGCTGCACCGATGCCTTGAATTGCTCGTGCGATGACAACCATCGTAAAACTCTGCGCCGCGGCACAGAGCCCGGACGAAAGCGTGAATATCGCTACACCGGTTAGAAATGTGCGCTTATAGCTATGAAGGTCGCCTATTGAGCTAACGGGGAGAAGCAACATGGTTATCACAAGCTGATAAATTGTTATTATCCATACCGAGGCCGAATTGCTGATTGAAAACTTTTCAGCAAGCACAGGTAAAGCCACGTTGACAACCGTTACATCCAGCACGGTCATCACCAACACGATCTGCAAAGCGATTATCGCGATATATTTACGATATGAAAATCCTATTCCCGACATATTACAATACCATTAGTGAAACGGCCATAATCGCAAGTCCCATTATCACGCCGAGGACGGCAAGATGATGGTGTCCGTTGGAATGGGCACTCGGAAGCAGTTCGTCAAACGATATATAGACCATAATTCCGGCCACGGCAGCAAGAAGCGATCCGCTCACGGCAGGCGACCAGAAAGGTAACAGCAGCAATCCGCCGATAACGGCTCCGACCGGTTCAGCCAATCCCGAAAGTATGGCATAAAGCATAGCCGTGCTTCTCTTGCCCGTGGCATGATAGATAGGCACTGAAACGGCAATACCTTCAGGAATATTATGGATTGCTATGGCTGCCACGATAGGAAATGCAATCTGCCATCCATCAAGAGCTGAAATAAAAGTAGCCATGCCCTCCGGGAAATTATGTATGCCGATTGCAAGCGCAAGCAAAAATCCCTGACGTTTTAGATGATATTGGTGATTATTACCGGATGTGTCTCTCAAATCAACCGTATTGTGAAACTCATGCGGATTCTGATTCTCCGGAATTAGCCAGTCTATCAGTGCAATTAGACCGATGCCACCGAAAAAAGCTGCGATCGCATACCATCCCCCTGTCTTAACGCCGAAATGAGTGTTAAGATCCGCAGTGGCTTCAGGGAGTAACTCCATAAATGATATATAGACCATCACTCCCGCAGACAGACCAAGAGCCCACGACAACAGCCGTTTATTGTCGGCCTTCGACGTGAAAGCTAACAATGCACCTATGCTTGTCGACAAACCTGCCACAAGGGTCAACAATATAGCAAAACCGAAAGTATAGAAATCTAACTGCTGCATCCTATAAATTCAACATTCCTCGGGATGACAGGTTCAGTCTACCGCAATCATTACTCGGGCAATGCCTTCATGGAAATCCGCACATTCATCAAACTTGGGTTTGATTACCGTATCGCCTTCATGATTGATATATCCCCATTTGGACTTTGGTCCGCTCTTCACTCTTGCCAGTCCGTCACTGAAAAGCTCGGCAATAAAATATTTCGGCTCGATAACCATCTTCCCGTCTTCGTCGACATAGCCATATTTATCTCCGACCTTCGAAGGGGCAAGCCCTTCACGGAAGAGGGTTATCTCATTCCGAAGCTCCGGTTCGGGAACTTTTGCGCCTGTTTTATCTATATAATATCGTTCGCCATCGGCCTTAACTCGAGCTACACCGTCGCGAAAGTTATCGGCAATGTCAAATTCAGGAGCTAACACAAAGTCTCCATCTTGGCTGATATAACCATATTTTCCATTAACTCCTACTACAGCCAGCCCTTCGTGAAAATCATTGGCCGCTTCAAACTGAGGATCTATAACTACGCGTCCAGTGCGGTCAATATAACCGTATTTCCCGTCTTTCCTCATCCAGGCCCGATCTTCGTAGAACAAACCAAGATACTCATATTCCGGTTCGGCTACATAAGCTCCACTGCGATCTATATATCCGTATCTGTTATTGATCATCACCATAGCCAGTCCGGCGCTGAACTCTTCGGCTTTGTCAAAAACGGGAGCAATAGCATATTCACCGGTTTTGTCAATATAGCCCCATTTGTTATCGACCATCACGAGTGCGAGACCATCCTTGAAATTTCCGGCATGTTGAAATTTCGGTTCTATGACATATTTGCCCGACTTAT
>CAZULD010000028.1:7319-20244 GCA_964621135.1 uncultured Bacteroides sp.
TTGAAATTTCCGGCATGTTGAAATTTCGGTTCTATGACATATTTGCCCGACTTATCAACGTAGCCTCTCTGATATTCTATCCTGACTACAGCCAAATCTTCATAAAAATCCGAAGCCCCATCAAATTTTGGCTCTATAATATAGTTGCCGGACTTATCAATATAGCCCCACTTCAAATTCTTTTCTTTTTTCATATCGCACTTTATGTCGATTACAGTCAGCTATGTGACAAATTTTAAAATACATTCTCTATGAGAGGCTATATTCATCAGATTTGCCTCTACATTTGTATAACAACTGACCGGTTGATTTGCTTACGGTCTCGGGATAAAAGCAACCCCTGAAGTTAGGAATCCAACTTCAGGGGCTGATCAATAAAGTGCGCAGAACGCTTATTTCACAAGAACTTTCTTTACAGTCTGACCGACCTTGACAAGATATACGCCCTTCTGTACGGGGACTACGGTCTGTGCATCTCCCTCACCATTATAGAGTGAGACTCCGTCGACTGCATACACGGCAACCGACAGACCGGTCGCTCCGCTAATCACGATCGAGTTTGCAGTCGTTTCGATACTGATAACATCATTGCTGACACTGTCAATGCCTGCACCTTGATAGAGAACTGATGCAACATTTGAAGGCAATGATTGACCTTTGGTGTAGACGGTCACTACTTCATAGTCGTATGTACTGCCATTTTCTACATTTATGTCGGTATACTTGGTATCCTTTACAGGAGCCGATGTTATCTTCTCGCCATTGCGGTACACGTCATAACCCTGTAAGCGAACTGAGACAGGAGCACCTTCGGGTATGAAGGTAATATCGTCGACCATAAGCATAAATGAATTTGACGCACAAGAGTTAATAGCAAAATATTTGGCTCCTTCGGGTACGTCAACCTGATAGCAGGTCCAATCTGAGGGAACGCGATCAATAGTCTTTACTACGATGAAATCATCCGGATCGGTAGACCCTGTCGAATAACATAATTTGAGTTTTTCAGGATACTGGCCGGAATAACTCTTGGCATATAACGAAATGGTCTGAGCCGAACCATTTAATTCCGGTGAAATGGCCCATTCGTCTGATTGGCCCATATCTGCACGGTAAAGTGCGAAAAGATATTTAGAACCTGAGTGTGCCCCGTAATATTTGTTACCCGCGCCGAGTGTATTAGTGTCCCAAACCCAGAAGGAGCCTTTAGTCACACCTTCGACAATATTTGGAATATCAACGTTATCGAAGCCATCAACAGGAGAATTATCCTTATCAACGAATATCCACTCACCGTAGCGGGGAGCAAATGAAAGACCATCTTCGAAATCTTCAGTCACTGCATCAGCGGGAATTCCGGTCACATCCGGTTCGCTCCATGTGAGGTTTACGGATGCTTCAGCAATCGCAGCTGTCAGATCATTGACTGTTGGGAGAGTCGATGCTACAGGAGTTACTGTGACTGCCTTTCCTGCATTGTTGGCTACGTTCTCATCACCGTTCAGTACAACTTTGGCTGTTAAAACGAGATCAGAAGTAGCAAAGGGAGACATAGTCAGATCGAAAGCGACATCTGCGCTGAGGCCTCCTTCAAGAGCTTCGCCGCCTTTAGTCGCGATGAGTTCCTTGCCGTTATATAATTCTACATTGTAAGTCCGGACGGCTGCCGTGCCCTCGTTGGTCACTGTTACACCAACAACATAGTCATCACCGGTTGTAACTTTCTCAGGTGCGTTGACAGATGTAACGGCCAGATCATTGGCATAAACGGGGGCAATACGGATATTATCAATAATAGTGTAGGTAGCAGCCTTGACGATACTGTAGAAGTTAACCTGAATAGTCTTTCCTGCATAAGCAGAAAGGTCGACTACAACACGATTCCAGCTATCGACCGGGCCGGTTTCACTAACAACCACAGTTTCGAGTGTTTTGAATTCTTCGCCACCGTTCTCCCTGACTCCAACAGCGATTTCATTGATATCGGGATCATCGGGAGCGATGTCAATATTGAAAGTATAGAACGTCAGACCGGGATTGGTCATACCTTCGAGCGACACAAGACCGGTATAGAGATCGCCATAGTTGCCTTCGTAGGGGCCGTACATTGCAAACACTCTGTTATCACCGTCCTGTGAGGCAAGGAACATATCGTCGTAGACAGACCAGCTACCACCTCCTCTACCGTTAATGCCGAGGATGTATTTGTCGATATCTTCTTGATTAGAAAGAGTGAGGCCTTTATAAGGTGTACCCACGGGGATATTATCAGACAGCGATTCGTTAAGTATCTTACCCATGCCGCGGTCAGTCTGCGAAACGACGGCAAACTGGAAGAACTCCTGTTTGCCCGGCGCAACAGCCTGGAAGGTATAGGTCGTACCGTCAATAACTCCCGAGAAAGGCACTGGAGAGCCGTCTACAATGAGGCATACCTGATACTGAACCAATGACGGATCGAGAGGTGCTCCATCTTGTGTGGCGACAACTGCATCCCATGTTACAGTTACTTCGCCATCTTTATCTGTCTGGAAGGCACTAACTCGTAAAACCGGGCCGGGATAATCTACACCGACATATACCGTCGCTGCTGTCTCTGGGCCGTTGCTAAGCTCACTATATGACACGACAGTATAAGTATATTCGCCCGCAGAGGGGAGATTATCAACATAATTAATGGGAGTGTTGACGGCAGGTGCGGTCCATGTCTTGATTACCTTTCCGTTTCGCTTCAATTCAATCTTGGTCAAGGCTGTAAGATCTTTACCGCTGACAGTCTTGGATGGTGTAGTGAACGATACGTTTGCGGTTAGGACACCGTTGAGGCCGGGAGTAACGGTGAGATCCGATAGTGCGGCCGGACCGTCGCCGGTCTTGGCGGGAGTTATAGTGAAATTGTCGACATAAAGAATAAAGTTATTCTTTTCAGATATGCCGTGGAAACCGAAGTAATAAATTCCGTCGGTGTCAGGAATAAACACATCGCTCCACTCCATCGGCGCATCTGCGGGAACTACAATGTCGGTGGGAGCAAGAAGAACGGTCTTCATTGATTCAGGGTCTGCAGATGTTCCGACCATAAACTCGATACGTTCAGAATAATCTGTATCGCCGCATGCAAATTCTGCCGCTATATCATAAATCTTGCCGGCGGTAAGTTTCATACCCGGAGAAATCAACCAGTCGTCCATGTCAACCGACGAATTGAAAATAATGCGGGCGCGACCATCTATCGCACTCCAAGTCTTACCGTCACCGTTTGCATCAACTACCTTAAAGCCGTCGAGACCGTTCTCGAATGTTGCAGTGAAGGGAGGAACGACTGATCCAATAGTAACCGAATTAGAGCGGGCTGCCTCCGATGAAAGATTATCGGCATTAACGACAACTTCGTAGTAGTAAGTCGTCAACTTTGCCGGTTCAGGAAGATTTTCAGAGAATGTTGTGGCTGATATCTTGTTTGCTACAACTTTTTTATCCGGGAATCGTGTGACGGTGTATGTTATGCCGTCAACATCGATATAGCCACCGTTGATCGAAGATGTGACCGGAAGCCAGTTTACAGTCATCACGCCGTTGGCATATTCAGCAGTTACAGTGGTAGCCTCCGGAGTATCTGCACCAACATAAGATGTAATCTCTGATTTTGGGCTTTCACCAACATTATTACTTACTGATACAATGAAAGTATAGAATCCCGCTACAGACAAGGTTACAGGAGCCGATACGTTTGCACCAAATGTAGTCGTTCCTGTAGCTACTTTTTCACCATTAGCTGTAACAGTATATGTGAGAGATCCGGAGCCTTCGCTACCGTCGAAAAGTTTCGAAGGAGCGGTGAAATCAACCGAACCGCTAAGTGAGCCGGCTGTGAAATTAGCCTTGAGGTCGGTAACAGCAGCAGGCGCACCGTCCTCGGCTTCGGGAACAGGAACTACAAGGCCGGTAACTTCCTCATTGTCCGGGAAGACATACAAAACCGTGGCAGCTCCCGAAGTTTTGTCAATTTCAGTGAGAAAACCTTCGCCGGCAGTATTATACACAGTCCAGAAAAGACGGTCTGTTTTCCATTCAAAAGTAGCATCGGACGCATACAGAGAGTCATAGCCAGTGTCGCCTACCTTGGTGACTGCAGCCGTAGTCTTGTCTATCTTATAGAGAGTAGATCCTGTACAGATCAGATCTTCATCGCCTTCCTGAGGTTCGGCAAAATCACTGTAGACAGCCCAAAGTTGACCATGACTATCGCAGGCTATAGCATTCCACATACCGAATTTATCGAGATCAATAGCTGCAATCGGATCGAAGATCACAGCCTCCTGATCAACATCAAATACAATTTTGGCAAGAGCGTAAAAGCCATCAATATTGGCAATAGCATAAACCGTCGAAGTCGTAGGATCATAAGTCATGGAATAGGTATAGTAATTACCCCTGACTTCAAAATAATCCTTACCGGTTTTCATATCATAGCCTGTATAGTAAATAGCAGATCCGCCCCATGGATTATTATAGTATTCGCAAGTGAAGTAGGTATCATCTACAAGGACACCACCGAATTCCGCATTAGCATACCTGAACAAGCGAGTAAACTCTTGCGAAGAATTAGTCGGAATAGTATATAATCCTACACCTGAGAAGTCTTCTGAATAGATGACAGAACCCAAGAGTTGAGGTAAACCGACCGCATCATTCACTGCTGCGACCTTGCGCGGTGCGTTCATCGATAGTGCAGATGCTTTGACCGGCGATGAAAATACGCTCTTCTGAACAGACGCACGCGAGCGTGGAAGTAACAATGCGCCTTTTTTGCCCAGATGTGTTGCAGGACGCGGAGCTGCGGGAGTTGATAACCCCGGAATTTCATACTTTGACTGCGCGGATCTTCGAGCAAGGGGTGCAGCAGAAACACTCACTACAACAAGAACCGCTAACAGCATCGAAAAAAATCGGTTGAGATTTTTATTCATAAAAATTATTTTATGGTTAAAAAAACTGGTAATCATTCTTTTCTACAAAATTACAATATTTTTACGACTTCGCAATCTACGGTAGCTTTATTACAATGCTGACTAATCCCCTATTTTATAATCCCGGGAAGTAGGAACAACTCCCCGATTCGAATTATTTTCGTAATTTCGCACTTGGTTCTAATTATTTAGCTCATGAATGCCACTTTTACAAACATCCTATTAGTCGGTGGAGGAAGCTGCCTCGGCGGGATAGCAAGATATATTATCAGCAAGGGAATGCAGGCTGCATGCCATACAGTTTTTCCATGGGGAACGTTTCTTGTAAATATATTGGGTTGCTTTATAATCGGGTTAGTATATGGCTTCCTCGACAAAGGAGGATATATGAGCGATGGAATGCGTCTCTTTCTGACCGTAGGATTCTGCGGAGGCTTCACGACATTCTCTACCTTCATGCACGAGAATTATCTACTCTTTACCGGACCCGAACATCTGACGGTCATCCTATACACCATCGCCAGCGTCCTTGTCGGATTCATAATGGTGTACTTAGCTTATTATCTCACTCGCTTGTAGTCTTTGCGTCCGAGTCTACCACTTATATTGCGGCCTTATTATCTAATTCGGCCCTCTAATCTATAGTCGAGAATTTAAATATTGTGTGACTTTTGTAAGTTTCGCCCGGGCGGAGAATAGTTGAAGGCCATTGTGGCTTGTTTGGACTATCCGGATAGTGCTGCGTTTCAAGGCACAAAGCGGCATGTTTGTTGTATATTATACCATTCTTACCAGATACTGTCCCATCCAAAAAGTTTCCGGAATAGAACTGGATTCCCGGTTCATCTGTATAAACGGTAAGCACTATACCACTTTGCGGTGAAGTAAGTATAGCCGCAGGAACTGTTATGTCACCGTTTGTATCAAGTACCCAGTTATGGTCAAAACCATGTCCATTTTTTATTTGTGTGTTAGCGAAGTTATTGATATCATCTCCAACTTTCTTTGCCACAGTGAAATCCATTGGTGTCTCTTTTACAAGAGCAATTTCACCCGTTGTCATGAATGTTGAATCAACGGGAGTATATGAAGAAGCATTGATATATAAATTATGATCTTCGACATTAGTTGATGGATTCCCTGACAGATTAAAATAGGCGTGATTGGTCATATTCAAAATTGTAGGACTATCAGTGGTTGCAGAATACGCGATGTCCAACGAATTGTCATTTTTTAGAGTGTACACTACTTGTGCTTCGACATTTCCGGGAAAGTTATTGTCCCCGTCCGGCGAATGAAGTGTGAGAACCACAGTTGAATCGTTAGGCTGACTTGCATCATAAACCTGATACTGCCATCCTGTTGGCCCTCCATGAAGGCAATGTCCATAATTGTTTTGAGGAAGCTGGATGGTATCACCGTCAATTACGAACCGTCCTTGGTTGATACGGTTGGCATAACGACCGATAGAAGCCCCGAAGTCTGTCTGATTGTTTTCGGGAAAATATGCTTCAATACTATCAAATCCAAGAACTACATCGCGTAACTGACCTTTTGCATCCGGAACCATCAGCGACACAATCCTTCCTCCATAGTTTGTAATGGCTGCTTCCATGCCATTGGAATTGGTTAGTGTGTACAATGCAGTTTCCTTTCCATTCACTTCAGAACGGAAATTTTCAGGATTGAGCCCCGAGGCAGTAAGAGATTCTGACTGATTTTTGTTGCTTTGGCACGAACCGATTGCCAATAAGGCCAGCGTTATCGCTGTGATTGTAACTACTTTAATTTTCATATTATTGATAGTGAAACCTTTTTTCATGATATTCGCCATTTGTACCGAGTTCGGTTATTTTCGCAACTATTCATGAACGATCTTCAGTGTAGGTGAAGCCGAACTGTAATAGTGGTAAAAAGAAATTCCTCTGAGAATCATAGATTTTCAGAGGAATTCATCAGTCTTACAGACTCTTTTTTGTGACCCCGGAGAGGCTCGAACTCTCGACCCACTGATTAAGAGTCAGTTGCTCTACCAACTGAGCTACGGAGTCATTCGCATTTTTTAATGAGCTATCGCTCAAATGCGGTGCAAAGTTAGGTCTTTTTTTTGAGTTGGCAAACTTTTTTGGGATCTTTTTTTACCGCAAAGCCGAAAAAAGATTATCCGTGCGAACTCACCCTCCTTATAAAGAATGTACAGTCGCTCAGCTACCTTATTAATTATCAGCAAATAGATCAACTCCGTCGGTTACGCATCGCTCTTGCACGGCGCGCGACAGCCAATCGACGGAAACCGGTCTTGATTCGACGCCACAACGGCGACGGCGTAGCCGCGATGTCAGAAGCCAACGGATCGACAAACGAAGTCAAGGCGGGACCTTCACCGAATTGCTCCGGATATATGATCAGGAGGTTGTTATGCGTGAAATAACGCTGAAGGAAAGTTGGCAATTCGGCAATGCTGGACGAATAAGACACCGAATTGGCACGCGCACCGATGATGACAAAAAGATCGTCATCATTAATTTTGTTGGCCAGAAGGACATAGTCATCATTGGCATCCAGAGTGCGGAATTCGCATCGTATGCCATAGTTCTCGCGGTAGATTACCCCACGGATCAGAGGCTGAGCATCGGCCCAGCAACAGAATATAATGCGGCAACCGAGCTGACGGGTGAGACGCGCAAGTCCGCGCACCCAACGGCTGAAGCCGGTCTCGTACTGCGCATGCTGAGGCACCCAGACTACGATGCGGGTAACCGTGTTGAGCGGAATGAAGCAGCGACTGATCAGAATCATCTTGTTGGTCGATCGCAACAGTTTCTCGACCTTATTGCCGAAGAACGAATCGATCACGCCGCCGCGACGGTGCATGCCGAGCATCACTTCTGTGATGTCGCGTTCTTCGATGACATTAAGGATACCCGTAACCGTATTGAGGTCGAAACGTTCGAGAGTCTCGATCTTGACATCGGCTGCCGAACCAGCGCGCCGGGCAGCCTCAAGCGAATGTTGACTCAAGTTCTTTGCCGATTTGGAATTATCGTCACGAACATGTAGCGCAATCATACTGTGGAGACCGCGGTCGTTGCGCATCAGCACTGCGAGATCGACAAGCGCACCCGCACTCTCGGGATTTGCTACCGGGATAAGAGTATTGTTGACTCGCGTCTGGCGGATTATGCCCTCCTCCTCGTCTTCGGCGAGCATCTTCATCTTGAGTTTGGGAGCGTTGGCCGCGGTGATGATCGGTGCAAGTGCGCATGTTACGAGAATGACGAGGACCGTACTGTTGAGGATGCGGGTGTCGAGCATTCCGAGATTATAGCCGAGGGTCACGACTGCAAGCGCGACGGCCGTATGGGCTGCCGTTAGACCGAACATCACACCTTCACTACTCGAATCGAGACGGTTGAACCTGCACGCGATGAACGCCGGAAGCCATTTGCTGACTATCGCCACGGCAAGCATTATTCCGGCCACCGCGAGAGTATCGACATTGGCGATAACGCGCACATTGATCATCATGCCGACGCTGATCAGGAAATACGGAATAAAAAGCGCGTTGCCGACAAACTCGATCGATCCCATAAGCGACGATGCCGGCGGCACATACCTGTTGAGCAGCAAACCTGCGAAGAACGCTCCGAGCACAGGTTCAAGACCGATTAGCTGCGCCGTCCATGCGGCGAAGAACACCATCGCAAGCACAAAAACATACTGCGTCACCTTGTCATTATGACTTTTGAAAAATCGACGGGTCAGGCGGGGATAGGCATACAAAAGAACGGCACACCAGAGCCCCAGGCGCGTGATTAAAAGTAATTGAGCCCAAAGATCAAAATGACCCTCACGACGCACACTGACAGTTCCGGCCAGCACAAGGAGGGCACCTATTACGGCGATAATCGTGCCGACAATCGAGATGAGTACGGCCGGTGACTTGGTGATGCCGAAACGCGCAGCCACAGGATACGATATCAGCGTATGCGACGCATACATCGCTCCAAGCAGCAGCGATGTGAGCCAGTCGAGCCCAAGCAGCCACACACTGGTCAGCACACCGAGCACAAGAGGGATAAACAACGTCAACAGTCCGAACAGCAATCCTTTGCGCATATTGAGTCGGAGATGATACATATCAATCTCCATACCGGCAAGGAACATCAAATACAGCAGGCCGACCTGACCGAAGATGGCAAAACTTGAATCATTGTCGAGAATGTTGAAGCCATACGGGCCGATGATCACACCGGCCACGATCATACCTATGATGTGGGGAATCTTCAGACGGTTCAGCAGCAGCGGAGTGAACAGAATGATAACCAGCACGATGAAGAAAATCTGCACCGGCTGCGTCACCAGGGGAGCTGCGCTGAGGAGAGTCATCTGACAGAGATTTTATTTATTGAAGCAACCTTTCGAGAGCATATACTGCGCGATCTGCACAGCATTAAGGGCGGCGCCTTTACGGATCTGGTCACTGACGGTCCAGAACGCCAGACCGCGGTCACTGGCTATGTCGCGGCGCACACGCCCTACATAGACCGGATCACAGTCCGCAGCAAAAAGCGGCATCGGATATTTCTTCTCTGCAGGCTCATCGATGAGTACCACGCCGGGAGCAGCGGCAAACGCCTCGCGAGCGGCCTCTACGGTCACCGGTTCGGCGGTCTCTACCCAAATAGCCTCGCTGTGGGCACGAAGCACCGGCACACGCACACACGTCGCGCTCACCTTGATCTCGGGCGAGTGCATGATCTTGCGCGTTTCGAAGAACATCTTCATCTCCTCCTTCGTGTAATCATTATCTTGAAACACATCGATGTGAGGGATGACGTTGTAAGCCAACTGATAAGCGAATTTTTCAACCTTAGGCTCGCGGCCTTCGGCGAGAGCCTTCGACTGCTCTACGAGCTCGTCCATAGCCGACGCACCCGCGCCACTCGCAGCCTGATAAGTCGACACATGCACCTGACGGATGCGCGACAGCCGATCGATCGGAGCAAGAGCGACCACCATCTGGATCGTCGTACAGTTGGGATTGGCAATTATTCGTCGGGGAGCGTTGAGCGCATCGTCGCCGTTAACCTCGGGCACGACCAGAGGCACATCGTCGTCCATTCGGAATGCGCTCGAATTGTCTATCATCACAGCGCCGTAGCGTGTGATCGTATCCGCGAAGCGCTTCGACGTGTCGCCGCCTGCCGACACAAAAGCTACGTCTATACCTCTGAACGCATCGTTATCCTGCAATTCTTCGACGGTATATTCCCTGTTACGAAATGAGTATTTACGGCCCGCGCTCCGCGCAGATCCGAATAATTTTAACTCATCGACGGGAAAATTCTGCTGTTCGAGCACCTTGATAAATTCCTGTCCGACCGCGCCACTGGCGCCAACAATCGCAACGTTCATTCTTTCAGTTACTTTTCTTTTTTCGTTCAATTAGTTTTTTCGACTGCAAAATTAATAAAAAAATACGAATTTCGGAGCTCAAACGCAAGCATTTCGCCTCTTGGCATCCAAACCTCTAACCGACTATCCGGCCACCGCCTAAAAAACAATCTCCGGACCGCATGCAGCAGCCCGGAGATTTATAATTATTAAGATGTTTGTCGGGTTTATTTCACGATAACCTTTTCAACTTTCGATCCTGTACGACGGATGTAGATACCGGTAGTCGGCTCAACAACCTTGACACCCTGAAGGTTATAGTATTCACTCTCTACAGCCTCATCTGCAACTATCGAAGAAATTCCGGTAGTCGAGGGTAAGGTCAGAGAAGTAACGCCCTTAGAATCGGCATTACGCCAGTTACCTGCAATATATTCACGTTCTGAGAAGAGGAGAGTCTTCTTCGGGAAGGTAATCTTACCGTCCTTAAGTGTACCGGTCATCTTCTTAGCCTTGGCCTGATCTTTGGTCATTGAGCCTGATGCGATAGCCTGAGCTGCGGTTGACGATACGCGGGCATCCCCAACCTTACCGTAATTCGCTCCTACAGGTGACTCTTCGAGTACAACGGCATCTGGATCGGTAGCGTCGATAAAGATGTAGTGATTGTGAGCATGCTTGGCGCTGAAGGCTTCTGCATCATAAGCGGGATATGCTTCGCCATAAGGATTCACGATTCGGTAGTAACCGGGACGGTCGATATGCTGTTCGAGCTCGACTTCGTAAGATTTTGCAGCCTTGTCGCCATAGAAACCTGACAGAATGGCGTCATTGAAGGTAGCCTTACCAACAGATTCCCACTTATCGGCATTTTCGGGGATATTGTAGAACTCTTTAGAGAATACGCCCTTGACGTTATTATCATCGTCTACGGTTACGATAAAGCCGGTGTATTTTGTATTTTCGGCATCATCCTGAATATACCCCTTATTATCTGCCATATAGATGCAGTAATAATAATCATCACCTACATCTTCGATGAGAGGCTGACCCTTTTCAAGACATTCCTGGATAGCTTCGTCTGTGACTTCGCCTGCTACACAGTGATAGTAGGCCTGCCCACATGCGCCGCCTATACCCATCCAGCCGACATAACCGTCTTGGCCGCAATATGAAGACTGGATCATATCAGAGATACGATAGTTTTTAGCTCCGGGAAGTTTTAGAGCGAATGCACCTGAGAGGTTAGCATCGTCGCCACCCCAACGGTAATCGCCGATAGCGAGCTGCACTTCCTTGGCGGGGAAAGTGATGTAACCGTCGGCGAGCGTGCCCATGTGACCGAGTTCGGCCTGTTCTTCTAGGTCGCTGTAGCCGTATTCGTCTACAATGGCGTTGTAGTAGCCCTTTGTCATAATGCCGAGCGATGTGTCGCCCCAGTCGTCCCACTCTTCATTCATCTGGAGATCCGAGTAAGGGATGAACACTGCATCAGGATCCATGGCGTTGATATAAAGATAATGATCCTTCTTTGTATTAAGGACATAACCATTGATCTTGTTGTAGTAAGGCGTACCCTTGCCGTAGGGATTTACGATACGGTAAAAACCCTTGTTGCTTTCACTCTCCTCAACCTTAACTTCATAGGTTTGAGGAGCTCCTTTAGTCAAGTTAGTGAGGACATCCTCAGTGAACTGACACATACCAACTTCTTTCCAATCTTTAATGGTGTTTGGCTTGATGTGAGTAGGTTTTGCGCTGAGCGAAACTGCCGCCAGAGCGCAGATTGCAAATGTGTAAATTTTTTTCATCCGGAAAAGGATTTTAGAGTTAATAGTTTATTGCGCCACAAAGTTACGAAATACATAGACAATTTGCAAGCGTTTTATCAAAATTTTAACCAAAAATCCATTATTTATATGAGAAAATTGACAAATTTACGATCATTTTCGGTTGACGCTGCCGGCTGATGAGGCTATTACAGAGCCGACGTTCTCGGCCTTAAAGTCGATGCTGGCCGCCGACGTTGCCTGTGCCTTAACGAGTTTGGAGAGATTGAGCGCGCCCGCATCGATAGTTCCGGCCGACGATGCGTCTAACGATCCCTTATCTGCCGACCCTGCAATCTCAATCTTTGCTGCGCTTGAAGCACGCGCATCAAGCGAACCGCACAACACTGCCTCAGCTACAATGTCGGCCGACGATGTCGCACCCAGTTCGATCTCTACCGCGTTGACCTTACCGAAATCAGCTTCGGCCGATGACGATGCGTCGACAGTCAGCTTGCTGACCGTCAGATCAGTCGACACAAACGATGCCGACGACGACACCGCCACTTCAAGCGGCGACGACTGCTTGACTGCGCCGCGAAGTTCGACCCTCGACGATGACGAGCCGTCGATATGACTGAGTACAGGCGACGTCACCGTGACGGTCACCCGGCAGTTTCCGACGATCGACGTTCCGGACTTGAATCCCGCCGACAGCACCCCGTCGGTCTCCCTGACAATGACATAGTCGGTCATATTATCCGGACATTCCACCGTGACCGACGTTTC
>CAZULD010000029.1:0-5003 GCA_964621135.1 uncultured Bacteroides sp.
TGGCGGTGCCGAGACCGCCGAGGATATGAGGTGGAAATTCCCACCCGAACATTAATGCTTTCATGAGCTGACGATAGTTTTAAAAATCGGGGGCTAAGCGTTTGAGAGTACGGAGAGTGCGGAGGACTTCGGCGACATTGGTCGCATGCGATATAGCGCCGCGACCCGTGAAGGGAGGATTGCCGTCGTAGAGCTGAGATAGCGAACCGATGCAGCCGTTAGGCATCTCGTCCTCGAAGCCGATGAGCATACGGTCGATGTAGCTGACACCGCTCATGCCGAACACCTTAAGATAAGCATCGGCATAGAAGCCCATGAGCCACGGGCGTGCAGGGCCCTGATGAAGAGCAAGCTCGCGCTCCTCAGGGCTGCCGAGATATGCGGGACGGTAACCGTAGCTCTTCGGAGAGAGCGAACGTAGGCCCTTGGGGGTGAGAAGTTCGCGGGTGACGACGTCGAGCACGCTTTTGCGCTGACGGCGGTCGAGGGGCGAATAGTCGAGACCGATAGCGACGGCCATATTTGGGCGAACCGACGGATCGGCATAGTTGCCGTCGACGTAATCGTAGAGATAACCGCCGTCGTTGAGGAACATATCGACAAAGGGCTGCTTCATCTTGTCGGCAGCCTCGGTCCAGCGGGCAGCCTTATCGGCTAATGCGGGGTCAGTTTCGGCCAACGCAGCAGCAAAGCGGAGGGCATTGTACCACAACGCGTTGAATTCGACAAGATAACCGCTGCGCGGGATCACAGGACGGCCGTTGAGCTTGGAATTCATCCACGAAACGGGCTCGGAAGTACCGACGGTGCGGACGAGACCGTTGGCGTCGTCGACCTGAAGATTGGGATGGCGGTTGTCGAGGATATAGTCGAGGATCTCAGCTATAGAAGCCATGTATTTCTCGCCGGCGCTGTCTTGGCCGACGGTCTTGGCATACTGCTGGATAGCCCATACGGCCCAGAGGGGAATGTCAGGGAGATCAATGCCCTGAATGCGCTCGGAGCGTTCGCCTGTAGTCATGAAATCTTTGAGAGCGCCGAGGGCGGTAGCCATTATCTTCTCGTAGTCGTCGCGGTGGTCGATAGCGAGTGTGAGGCCGGGGACGGCCATAAAAGTGTTGCGGGCAAGGATGACACCCCAAGGATAGCCCGAGATGACATACATCGCGTCGCGATCCTTTAGATAGAACTGCTTGGCAGCGTTCTTTAGACAGTTGTAGAAGCTGGTGCGGGGTGTGCGCGAAGCGATTTCGGCCTCATACATCTTGGCAAGCGAGCGGGGCTTAACCTCAGAGATACCTGCCGAGAATATGACAGACTCGCCCTTCTTGATGGGGAGTTCGAAATAGCCGGGAACCCAAAGATCTTCGGTGTAAGGCACACCGCGCTCGAGATCCTTGACGTATTCGATGCCGTTGTACCAGTTGGGTTCGTCAACCCAGACCGGCTTGCGGCTGAACTGCATATAAAGTGTGGGAAAGCCGTCGTAGAGGCAGCTTGCCACACCGTTGGCTACGGGTGTCAGCTCGCGGTTGATGGCGTCGTTGGCCACGCAGAGGCTGTTGCTCTCGCGGAAGGCGAGGAAGGGGCGGAAACGCAGAGTAGTCGGCGAATGGGCCTCGACGAGCGTATAGCGGATCAACAGACGGTTTTCGTCAGAGATGAAAATCTTCTCCTTGGTTAAGATCACGCCGCCGACGCGGTAAGTGGTGCGGGGCACGCTCTCGCAGTCAAACTCGCGGATATATTTGTGACCGTTGGGGCTGTAGACGCCGCCACGGTAACGGTGGATGCCGAGATTGAAAGGCGCACCGTGCTGAATGACAGTTTCGTCGAGAGACGAAAGCAGCACATGGGCCTTATTGCCCATCTCGGGTATCGGAATGACCAACAGGCCATGCTGCTTACGGGTGTTGCAGCCGACGAGGGTCGTACAATGGTAGGCGCCTCCGCGGTTAGTGCGCAGCATCTCTTTCGGCAACGATTGGTCGAGATTGATCAGCAAATTTTTGTCAAACTTCAAATAACTCATTTCAATCGAAGTAAAAAAATAATGTGTTGTCAAATAAAAACGTCATCGACGGGCAAAAAGTCATCCCCGGGTAACGAATTTTGGTTTAATTTGCCGAAATTAACAAGTATTTTCGACCCCTCAAAATTTTTGGGAGCAAATATTTACAAACCTGCTCAACAACATGTTTTTTTCATCATCCGGCGCGTGACGATGGCGCGTGCGGCCAGCATCGCAGCTCCGGTGACGACCCACGTCACAGGATAGATGACAAGCAGATGGGCAAATGATCCGTCGCTGCCCTTGATCAGCGCGACCCACGCAAGGCGGAGGACACAGGTGCCGATAACGGTGATGATGGTCGGCAGCATCGAGTAGCCCTGACCGCGCAGCGATGCGCCCGAAATTTCATAAGAACAGGCGATGAACTGGAAGGTTACGCCGCAGTGGACTCGCGTGACGCCGTAGGCTATGACGGCGGCCGAAGATGTGAACAGCGCAACAGCCTGATCAGCAAACACGCAGAGCGTCATATCGAATATAAGACTGGCTATCACGCTCATAACAAGACCGGCACGCATCACTTCGCCGCAGCGTTTGAGATTGCCCGCGCCGGTATTCTGACCGGTGAATGCGACAACGGACTGAGAGAAGGCGCTGATGATGAAGTAGCCGTACATTTCGAAATTGATGGCTGCGGCCGAGCCTGCCATTGCATCGGGTCCGAAGGAATTGATTGCAGACTGGATGAAAACGTTTGAGAACGAGAAAACCATGCCCTGAATGCCGGCCGGGAGACCGATGCGCAGAATCTTTGACAGCTCTGTGCGGTGGCGCAGCGAGAATGTGCGCGGATTCAGACGATAGGGATCGGTCTCGCGGCGGAGAACGATCCAGATGAACGTGGCACTGACACCATTGGCAATGACCGTAGCGGCCGCGACGCCAATGACTCCCATGTCGAAAACTATCACAAAGAGCAGGTTGAGGCAGACATTGACTATGCCGCCAGCGACGAGGGCATAGAACGGGCGGCGGGTGTCGCCGCAGCTTCGGAGAATGGCCGATCCGAAGTTATAGACCATCATGAATGGCATGCCGAGCGAATAGACGCGGAGATAGGCCGTGGCGTCGGCGAGCACCTCGGGCGGTGTGCCGAGAGCGGTCAGGATCGGGGCGGCGACTGACAGGCCGACGACAAGGAGTATGGCTCCGCTGAGAAGGGCGAGTGCGCCCGCGGTAGCTATTGACCGTCGGATGCCGTCGGAGTTGGACCGACCTATATAAGTGGCGATGACTACATTAGCACCGACAGAGATCCCGAGGAAGAGATTGACAATAAGGTTGATCACCGGGCCGTTGCTGCCTACGGCGGCGAGGGCGTGATGACCGACGTAGCGACCGACGACAACGACATCGGCAGCGTTGAACGACTGCTGCAGTACGCCGCTGGCGATCAGCGGCAAGGCAAAGATCAGCATGTTGCGGTAGACGCTACCGCTGAGCATATTGACAGATGACTTCGAAGCGGGTTTCATCGTAGGGTAATCAACTGTTTGACTGAGTGAGGGGCAGCTCGATGCGGAAAGTTGTCCCCTCGCCTATCACCGAGTCCTTGACATAAATCCGGCCGCCGTGATACTGCTCGATAATTCGTTTGGCCAACGTCAGGCCGAGACCCCAGCCGCGGCTTTTGGTGGTGAAACCGGGATTGAAAACGTTCTTGAAATTCTTGCGTGCTATGCCTTTACCGCTGTCGCGAACCTCGACGGCGGCCTTACCGTCGTCGACAAAGGTTTTTACGGCTATGCTTCCGCTGTCGCCGATAGCATCGACGGCGTTTTTGATAAGGTTCTCCATCACCCACTCGAACAGCGGCGGACATGCGCTGACGGCAATATCGCCTCCGCCGAGGTCGACGGTCAGTGTAATCCGGGGCGAAATGCGGCTTGACATGTAGCCGGCCGCGCTGCCGACAACTTCGTTGAGAGTGCAATCTTCCATCTTGGGGTTAGAGCCTATCTTGGAGAAGCGCGATGCGATCATGCTCAGGCGGTTGACATCCTTATTCATCTCGCTGACCGTGTCGGGATCGACGCCCATTTCGGGGAGAAGTTCCATCCAAGCCATCAGCGACGAAATCGGTGTGCCGAGCTGATGGGCTGTTTCTTTCGACAGGCCGACCCAAACCTTGTTCTGCTCAGCTTTTTTGGTCGACAGCACGGCAAAGTAAACTACGGCGATAAACGCGAGCATGACAAGCAACTGGACGTAGGGATAATAGCTCAGACGCTTGAGAAGAGTCGAATCTTCGTAGTAGAGATGCTGCATCGTCTGCGGAGCAATGACAATGTGGATAACGTTGGGCGTAGCGGCTAATTCTGTCAATTTTTCACGCAAAAAGGCATCGTTGACCTCGGACAATGCGCCGGGCTGCATCTCGTCTTCCTGTTCGGGAAGGTCAAGGTTGCGGTACTGCAGGATGTTGCCATCGTCGTCGGTGAGCAGCACGGGGATCGTGGTGTTGCGCTCGATGATGCTCAGCAGAAAGTCGAGGTCGACCGCGCTCGGCTCGTCGGCGGCACCGATGTTGATGATCTGCTTCGTGGCGTCGGCCCAGATCTCCATGCGGTCGCGCTCCTGAGTCGAGAGGTCGCGCACCAGACCGTTGGATATAAACAGAAACACGGCCACCATCGCCGCAACCGTGATCAGAAGTGCGGCCTTGCCATAACGCCGGAAATCATATATACTCGCCATACTCTTGTTCGGATCAGATACCCATCAGGTCGCGGTAAATATCGAGGGCGGCTTTGATATCAGCCTCGGGCACCTCGCAGTCAATCTTCACTTGGCCGACATCGGAGAGCAACGAAAAGTTGATGCGGTCGGCCGTAACATTCTTTTTGTCGTGGCCCATCAGGGCGAGTAGTGCGGGATAATCGTTGCACTCTATCTCGAACGCTCCGTAATGGTCGCGGACGTAAGCGGC
>CAZULD010000029.1:5103-13902 GCA_964621135.1 uncultured Bacteroides sp.
GATAATCGTTGCACTCTATCTCGAACGCTCCGTAATGGTCGCGGACGTAAGCGGCGTAGCGGTGTAGGATCTCACCGGGGAAGCCTGTCAGCATCCGTGACAAGACGAGTTCGACAACCATACCCCAAGCCACGGCATAGCCGTGAGGCACAGGCTTGTGGCGCACGTTCATGGCATAACTCTCGAACGCGTGACCGGCCGTGTGGCCGAGATTCAGCGCACGGCGGATGCCGTTCTCGTGGAGATCCTCGCTGACAATGCGCTCTTTAACGGCGACGCTCTCGTGCAGGAGAGCGAGCAGACGCTCCGGATCATAACCTTCGGCGGCTATGTCATAATCGAGCAGGCGGTCGAGCGTCCGGCGATCGTCGATCAGAGCGTGCTTGAGCATCTCTGCGTAGCCCGACAGGAGTTCCTGACGCGGCAATGTGTCGAAAAATATTGTAGATATTACGGCAGCTTCCGATTCGGCGAACGCGCCGATCTCGTTTTTGCAGCCGTTGAAATTTATACCGGTTTTTCCGCCGACCGATGCGTCGACCGCCGACAGGAGCGTCGTCGGAACGTTGATGAATCTGATTCCGCGCTTGAATGTCGCGGCCGCGAAGCCGCCCATATCCGTAACCATGCCTCCGCCGACGTTGATCACCAACGACTTTCGCGTATAGCCGCCTTCGTTGAGTCGCTGCCAGATTGAGGCGAGGGCTTCGAGGGTCTTATGCTCGTCGCCGGCCTCAACCGCTATGACCGGCGCGGCGGAAACGACGGCTGATGTTTCGGCCAGACGAGGCACGACCAATCGGGCTGTAGTGCTGTCGGCTATCACGGCCACTGACGAAGGACGGAGCTCGCCGACAAGTCTGTCGATGGCTTCGCCGGGATGATTGGTAAATATAAGCTGCTGCTTCATAAGGTTAATATTTCATACAACAACGTCGGAAAATTCTCGGCACATTCCTCCATCGAGTCAAAAACGATGGTCGCGCCTGCTGATTCGAGCTCGGTGCGGGGTATCGGACCGGTCACAACGCCTAAGGTCAGCGCACCGGCGGTGGCAGCGGATTTGACTCCGAGGGGCGCGTTGTCGATCGCTATGGCCTGCGACGGCGTCACTCCGGCCAACTGCATTCCGCGGATAAAAGGCTCGGGATGTGGTTTGCCCTTAGTGACATCGCGCGACGTCACTCTCATCCCGGGAGCGAATACTCCGGGAAAATCGTCGTCGAGACGGTTTAACAACGAATTCTGACCCGAACCTGTGACGAGCACACATTTTATACCGACTTCGACAAGCAGGTCGAGCAACTTTCGTGCGCCGGGCATAGGGCCGACCTCGGGTAGCTGCCGGAAAATCTCTGTCTTGCGGTGGTAGAGCGTTTCACATTCCTCCGGTGTGGCGTGACGACCTCGGCAACGCTGCATGATGATGTCGATAGTCTGCGCACCGGTCATGCCTTCGAACATGAAAAATTCGGCGCGGTCGACCGTCAGATCGTTTTCGGTACACATCCGCGCCCACGCCTCGGCATGGTTGCCCATCGAGTCGTAGAGCGTGCCGTCCATGTCAATCAGGGCGGCGAGAGGTTGCAAGCGCTTGTAACGGCGCCGTGCCATATAGTCTTTCAGAATATCTCTGTAATCTGTCATTTTTTCTTCTTTTGTTGCTGAGTAGCCGCGCTGTCGGGCTGAACCGGCGCCGGAATAAGTCCCTCCTTTATGAATAAGAGTGAATCGGCTGCCGTCACAGGCTCCTCGTCAAGATTGATGTCGACAGCGGCCTTGTTGTTGGTCGGCAGTTTCAAGCGTGCGAACTGCGACCGACGCACACCTCGCTTGAACACATTCTCAATCTGATCGAGAAGATTAATACGGGCCGTATCGACAATCTGTCGGCGCTCGACAGCCTCTTTCTCATTGAACTTCGCACGGCCGAGACGGATCTTGTAGTGATCGGGATTACCCTTGATTGTTATGCCGAATTTGAACGGCAGCGGCGACTTCAGCACTGAGATAAGATAATTAAAGTTGAGAGCGAGGTCATTGTAACCCTGCACCCCGATTTTATATCGGTCTATATCGAAGATGAACGGGAAGAGACGCATCTCGCCGTCGGAAATCATCATCTCAACGTTCATGTGATCGATGATATTACGCTGCTTATCCTTGAACATAAGCCATTTTGCTATCGTGCGGAAACTTTCGGCGTCGAGCAGTCTCAGCGAATCACCCTGCAGTTTTATGGCCGCTTCGAGGGTAGGTAATTCAAGATCCATCGTCGGGCCGATGTCCACAGTCGCGGCGATATCGGCATTGATGATGCCGGCAATGTCGCGCAACAGAGGCATTATCGAATCGAGTGCCGGCACAAGATTCATAAATCTTGCTATGTCGAAACGGTCGACCTGCATCCCGAAGCCGAAATGGATATTATCGGCCTTCGGTGCTGAATAGAGCGCCGATAATCCTACAGAACCGACATCCGACGATGCGTTGAACTGATGAAGGTTGATCGCTCCGTCGTACATTAGCAGATCACCGGTCATGTCATGCAATAGCAGATCAGCATACATGATATTGTTTGCCTTGACCTTCACTTCGGCCTCGATATTGGCCGGAATGAGCACCGGCCCGACGCTGTCGGTCGTGTGTCGGTCGCTGCCGCTGAGTTCCTTTTCAAACATCACATCGTCGTCGACTATGCTAAGATCGAGATGGTCGGTGTCATGGTGTTTGGATGAATACGCTGCTCCGCGGAACACTCCGTCGGCCAGTTGGTTGACGTCGACCGTGTCGCTCGACGCCGTAAGTTCAATTTTTAGTGGAGAGAAACGGCGTCCTGCTGTCAGCGCATTCTTCAGGTTACTGATCTTGCCGTCGGCGAGGAAGTCCGAGCGTCCGACTTTGTAGGCTATCTGTTTGATCAGAATAGAGTCGTTGTTGAATACAATGTCAAGGTTGCGCAGTCGGTTGCGCAGAGGGAAGTGGGGCGTGAAAAGACCCGCACGCTTCGATGTCAGCGAGCCGTTGATCTTCCAGTCGAGCAACAGTTTTCCGAGAGCCTTCGATGTACCCCAGTCGATTATTTCTGTGGCCGAATCGGTCAACTCGGCGTGGACGCGGTGATGCTTGCTGTGATGACTTCTTCGCTTTTCTATAGCCAAGGCGATAACCGAGTCTGGCGACAGATCGGGTCGCAGTCGACTGATCGAATCAACTGTTTTTCTGAGCTCTACAACACCTTTTCGCTTCGGCAATTTATGTGCGTCGAAATGCAGTCGGGACTCAGAGAAGAGCATCTTAGCGTCGCGCGAACCGGCAGCCAGACGGTTGATGCCCAGATCAAAAAGAAATTCTGGCACACGGCTCATATTGTTGAAGCGGCGCATCACAACCTGCCCGGCAATGTCGCGGAATTTCGCTCCGGCTGAATCAGTGATAGAGAACACATTGAGTTCCGACACCTTCAGACCGCCGCCCATAGGCACAACGATAGTCGTGTCGGCTGACGGACGCTGATTGGTGACGCCGACGCCGAGCGACAATTCCTTTACTTTAACCTCGACGCCTCCAGAAAGAATCTCGGCAGAATCGGCTTTAATCGTTGCCGCCAATAGATCACTGCTGTTGTTAAATTTCATATTGGTGCCGAACTTGACCGTAGCGTCGTTGATGAAGACCATATTGTTAGTGTCAGGTGCGACCCAATAGAGTTTCGAAGCCTCCACCTGACCGTCGGCATATAGCTTATGGAAGCGGTTGCGATCGAACATCGACGCACGCCCGCGGGTCGACAGCGACGTATTCACTCGCCCGGACAGATAGCCTTCAACATGCTTCATCAGTGGTGGTGGCAATTTTGAGATATCGGTGTGACCGTTGATCATCATATCGAATACGGGGTCACTCATAAGATTAGTCAGCGATCCCCTTATCGACAGTGATGTCGCCGGCCCGCTCATTTCGAGCCGGTCAATATCGACCATGACATCGTCCGGATTATTACCTTGTAGAATTATGCCGACGAGTGCCGACAGACTCTCCAGCCGTCCATTGCCGTATGTCAATCTGCACTTAGGCAGGGCAAGCGAAACTGTCGCATAGGGGATGCTGTCGCGATCGACATTGAACGCCGAGTCGAGTTTCACGGCGAGCGAGAATACCGCGTCCGTATGCAAATCGTTCAACCGCGCTTCACGCATAACCTTTTCAGGCACCATATCAAAAAGCCGGTTCAGATCTATGTCGTCGCATCGGGCGTCAAGCCGCTCGACGATCAGTTGTTCGCCGAAATCAGCCGAAAGATCAAACGCTACTTTCAGCCACGCTACTCCGAGCACAAAATTATTCAGATCCAAACGGTGAGCCTGCGTAGGTTGCCATCCGATCTCACCGTCGAGAGTTAGGGGTAGCGATGTAAGACGATAATTTTCAAGAAGTTCACTATCAACACTTCCTTCATAGGTCAGTTTGTAGAGCGGATGCTCGCCGTCACGTTCGACCAAAGTTTCCACTCCTACGCCCGCACTGATGGCTGTGATTGAGTTGAAATATCTGAACGCTTTCGCATCATGGATCGCAAAACGCCTCACCACAATGTCCGGCATATCAGTCGCCGAGGCATCGTCCTCGTCATCAGAAGCCTTGACAATATCGAAATTATTGATCGAATCCGACACTATGACAATGTTAAGCGACGGGCCGGCAAGATCGACGTTACCTATATCTATCGTGCCCGCTGCAAGCGACGTGAGTTTCACATCGCCTATAAAGCGATTGATCGTCAACAGAGTATCTGCATATACCGGCAGATGCAACGCCGTGTCTGCCTTGAGTTTTGTTATAGTCGGGTTGACGATCTGCAACGAGTCAACCTGCAGGCGCAGAAACGGATATGTGGCCTTTGCAGATAGCTCGACCCGGCCTATTGAAATATCTGCATCAAGCACCTTATTGGCAACGTGTTCAACCAACGGCGTCAGTTTGTCAGGCGAAAGAAGTGTAACTATGCAAACAACTGTAGCATAGACTCCTAACACGACACCCATCACTGCCCACAAAACGATTTTGATCAACCGTTTCCACAACGGATAACGCGCCTTTCGTGCTTGAGTAGATTTTATCGCATCGTCCATAATTTCAAGAGCGTACGGTTATATGAAAACAACTTTGCTTTCGCTCGAACACCACATAGCAGCGCCCATCGTCACGCAATTCATAGAGGATCTGACCCAGCAAATTTTTCAGGTCTTCAAAAGTGCGGCCAACACTTATAGAATCGCATATAAATTTTGAATAACTGATATCAAATGTTGTCCCATACTGATGAGCCGACGCATCGGTAGCGTTGCGGTTAATGCGACGCAGACGTTTGACAGTCATCGGTGTACGAAGGACACTGGTCACCTTAAGGCGGTAATCACCTCCGCCTTGAGCCTGAAGTTCATCCCTGAAGCGACGGCCTATTTCACTCAGTAACTCAGCTGCTTCAGGCACGAGATACGGATAACTGTGAGTCAGATTATCGACATAATACTCCTCACACGACCGGATTTCGACCAAAGGATTCTTAAGATACCAAGCGTCATTGATATCCGAAATTACTCCGCATCCTAAAGTCTCGCCAACTTCTACATGAAGGTAATTACTATCTCGAAATGCCTTTCTGAGTGGGCCTATGTGCTTGAGTTTTAGTTTAACACATCCATCGTCAGGTGCGCTGTCGAGATGAGCGTCCCATCGGTTCGGACTGATACCATTTAGAAGACTGTCGATAAGCTCATTATCAACTTTAGCCTCAGCCGACCCGCAAGAATGCAGCCCGAAATAACAGACTGCCGCAATCATCGTGACTATTACAAAAAAGATTTTTTTCATAACAGTCGTAAAATTACTAATTTTTTCTGCAAACTCCCCGTCACACAAGCAAAAAAATCACCCTATTCGTCCGGCGAAAAAGTGAGGATGCTTGGTGTCAACATTGGTTCGACGGCCGAGAGGACGTCTGCGCGGGTGAGCGAACGGATCGCTTCACGCGTCCGGGAGGGCTCTATAAGGTATCCGCGCCAGAGCAGCGATCGCGCTGCGCCGAGAGTATTGTTCTCCCTGTTTTCAGATGCGACAATAAGCTGACCGAGATACTGCTGCTTTGCCGCATCGAGACGTTTGTCGGTCAGGTCGTTGCAGAGTCGCAAGAATGTATCTTTGACCAATTCGCGACAACGGCGGCTGTCTTCCGGATCACATCCGAAATAGACCGTCATCAGTCCGCAGTCAGAGAACAGTGCAGTCGACGCTTCCACATTGTAAACCAAGCCCCTGCGTTCACGCAAAGCGACATTGAGCAGCGAATTCATACCCGGGCCACCGGTTATATTTGTAAGGAGTGCCGTAGCATAGCGTCCGGGATCGAGATACGAGGCTGTTCGCGCTCCTATCACACAATGTGCCTGATGAGTTGCGAGACAACGGCTGTCATCAAAGGGACTCAGCACTGCCGGAACGGTTACGCTCATCCTTTCGCTTTTCGTTCCGGTCGGTACATCCGACAGATAGCGGTCAAGGAGGCGGAACACTACATTCTCCGATCTCGGACCGCTGTAAAACGCCACCATATTGTCAGCCCGATAATTACGGCTCACAAAACGCCGGCACGCTTCGCTGTCAAAGTGAGTGAGGCTTTGGCGGTTGCCGAGTATATTATGGCCGAGTGGTGATCCGGCAAAAATCAGATCCTCGAAATCATCGAAAATCGCCTCAGACGGACTGTCGAGATACGAATCAATCTCATCAGCCACGACTTCACGCTCTTTGTCAAGTTCGCGGTCGGGGAAACGCGAATCGGTTATAAGATCAGCGATAAGCTCCACGGCGCGCGCAAGATTTCCCGCAGGAAAGACACTGTAGATAACCGTCTCTTCCTTGGTAGTATAAGCATTAAGCTCGCCGCCGACAGCCTCCATGCGCTTGATGATATGAGCCGAGCGGCGGTGACCGGTACCCTTGAAAATCGTATGTTCCACAAAGTGGGCCAGACCGTACTCGTCAGGTTGCTCGTCGCGGCTACCTGCGCGCACGGCTACACCAAAAATCTCCACCGCGCTTCCGCGGCAGCTGATGTGCAGTGCGGGCATGCCGCAACCGAGTTTTGTGGTCGCCGTAGGGTTACTCCGCATCTACCCAATCTCCGTTTTCTTTTATCAATTCGATCAGGCGAGGGAGAGCCTCGTCGGCAGGTATATTCTTGACTACACACACCTTGCCTTTGTAGAGACTTACGCAACCCGCGGCCGCTCCGACATAACCGTAATCAGCATCTGCCATCTCGCCGGGGCCGTTGACTATGCAGCCCATAACGCCGATTTTCAGGCCTTTGAGGTGAGCAGTCCCCGCTTTGATCGTCTGAAGGACAGACGGAAGATCGAACAACGTGCGGCCGCATCCCGGACAAGCAATGAATTCGGTCTTGGATATGCGACGGCGAGTAGCCTGTAGAATGCTCATCTCCAGCGAGCGCAATTTTTCCGGATCAACGCCGGGAGCGTCGATAAATATGCCGTCTCCAAGTCCGGTAAGCAGCAGCGATCCGAAATCGACCGATGCAGCCACCGTGACGCGTTCCGCATCAAAATCTGCCGGATATGAAATTTTAATTATCGTCGGCTTATAATTCCTCGCTGCAAAACGCTCGGCATACTGACGGCGCACATCAGTGATAGCGTCTGCGCGGTATGTCGCCACGAGATCATAACCCTCGGGTAGTCCGGTAGCAGGATCAAAATCTACACCAGCGGCTACAGGCACAGGACGCGGGCCCATATCTTCGGGCAACGCAGGCGATGCGACTATCTCGGTGCGGTCAGCCGAAATGCGGTCAATATGCTCGACAAGCATTCGGGCAACCGGTATCTCATTTTCGGGAGCTTCGCTGAGCGACACACGGATTGTGTCTCCAATACCGTCGGCAAGTAGCGAACCGATCCCGACAGCCGACTTAACACGTCCATCCTCAGCATCGCCCGCCTCGGTGACACCGAGATGAAGCGGATAGTGCATGTCTTCGCGGTCCATAGCCTCGACAAGCAGACGGACAGTCTGAGTCATCACCACAACGTTAGATGCCTTGATCGAGATAACGACATCGTCGAATTTTTCGGCGCGGCAAACACGCAGGAATTCCATGGCTGACTCAACCATGCCGGCGGGAGTATCGCCGTAACGGCTCATGATGCGGTCAGACAGCGAGCCGTGGTTCACACCGAGACGGATCGCCGTGCCATGTTCGCGGCAAACCTGCAGGAACGGTATCAGTTTGTCTGAAATTTTCTGAAGTTCGGCTCCATATTCTTCATCAGTGTAGGTGAGTTTCTTGAACGTACGGCCGGGGTCGACAAAATTACCGGGATTGATTCTCACCTTCTCTACCTGCGTAGCCGCTTCGAAAGCTGCCGCAGGGTTGAAATGGATATCGGCCACTAACGGAATCTCTATGCCGCGTTCGCGAAGTTGGCGGCGGATCTCACCCATATTCTTGGCCTGGGCGACGCCCTGGGCTGTCAGTCTTACTATATCGGCGCCGGCCTTCGCTATAGCCTCGCACTGAGCAACAGAAGCCTCAGTGTCGAGTGTCGATGTATTGGTCATCGACTGCAGTCTGATCGGCGCGTCGCCCCCTATAGTGGTGTTGCCGACCCTGACCTGCGACGTTGGGCGGCGGAATCCCTTATTAGCCATAGTCGTGTTCAGAATTTGAATTTGTAATCGGTGATAGCGGCAAGGTCAGCATTGGCCTTGACGATTTTT
>CAZULD010000029.1:14002-20002 GCA_964621135.1 uncultured Bacteroides sp.
TTTGAATTTGTAATCGGTGATAGCGGCAAGGTCAGCATTGGCCTTGACGATTTTTTTCGAAAGCGATGCACAGTAATCAGCATAGCGTGCGGCTAGAGCCTCATCGCCGAGCGACAGTATTCTCACTGCGAGGATAGCTGCGTTCAGACCGGCATTGATGCCGACCGTAGCCACGGGTATGCCCGGAGGCATCTGGACGATTGAAAGCAACGCATCCTGCCCCTGAAGAGTCGAGTCGATCGGCAGACCGATCACAGGCAGCGGAGTGAGGGCAGCGATGACGCCTGGAAGAGCTGCAGCCATACCCGCAGCGGCGATAATTACTTTTATACCTCTACCGGCTGCACCGCTCGCAAACTCTTCGACTTCGCGTGGTGTACGGTGAGCACTCAGCGCATTCATTTCAAAAGGCACTTCCATCTGCTCGAGAAAATCGGCAGCCTTGCGAAGGATGGGCAGATCAGACGTGCTACCCATTATTATACTTACTTTCGCGTTCATATCTTTAATTTTATTTTTTAATTATCATCCTATAAGAGCTAACATCAGCATTACTGCCGCAACACCGAGAGCGTAGCCTGCGAAAACCTGCGCCGGTGTGTGGCGGCTGAGGATCAGACGCGACGTTCCGACCATGCCACAGAGCAATATCACCCCGGTGATCCACCACATCGGCCCGTGGATCAATAGCCCCGTCGCACCCATCCATGTCACTGCGGCCGCTACTCCACCAACCGACGTTGAGTGGGCGCTTATCTTCCATTTAAGCGTCACAAGAGCCGCGCACAGCGACGCCAGCGCAGCCCCGGTAAAAAATGCAGCCAGCCAGTGAGGTGCATGGACCATAAACAGAAACCCGACCGTCAGACCGTAGCAGACGATCGACACACCGTAAGGGATCAGCCTCTCCGGACGCGACGGCAGACTCACATCCTTCACCTTGCCGAGTTTGATCAGCGTGAAGATAACCGCCGTCGGCACTATCGCAGTCAGCCCGACAACCACCGCCATGCTTATCAGTCGTGTACTTTCAGGGAGCACTGCAAGCGGCGTGAGCCAAAGAGCCACGGCCATCATGTAAGCCGGCAGAACTATCGGCGAAAAGAGGTCGCTGATGACCTGAGCCACGCGTTCAAGCGGTGTATGATTTTTTTGTTCGCTCATTTTGTTTCGTTTTTCTTGAATTGTTTTCTCAGACGAGCCACAGGCAGTCCGAGTCGTTCGCGATATTTTGTCACCGTCCGTCGGGCTATGTCATAGCCTCTCGCTGCCAGACGTTCACACAGCGCTTCATCGCTCATAGGACGCGCCTTGTCCTCGCCGTCAATGATCTCTGAGAGGGCGGCGAGGATCTCATGCGACGACGTATCGGCGTCGTCCTTCGGCCGCTCGTTAAAGAACATTTTGAGAGGATAGACACCCTGATTGGTCAGCACATATTTTCCGGCTGCCGCGCGTGAGATCACCGAAATATTTAGCCCCGTGATATCGGCTATATCCTTAATGATCATCGGGCGTATGGTCGAACTGTCGCCCGTGGCGAAGAAGCGCGATTGTATCTTGACTATCGCTTTCATAACCGCCATCAGCGTATCGGCGCGCATTTTCAGAAGCGAAATGAACGCCACTGCATCGTCATGCCTGCGCCTGATGAAGCTCATCGCATCAGCATCGCGCTTGTTGGTCGCTGCCGGCATGTCGTCGACCCGGAAACTTTCCTCGATAGCCAGTTCAGGAATATAATTTAGCAGACTGACCGTAGCATGGCCGTCGCTGTCGACATCTACGGCGAAGTCCGGGATGATATGACGCAGTCGGTCGCTGACACTGTTACCTTCGATCAGCGAACCGGGTTTAGGATTAAGAGTCCGGATATATTCGAGCGCTTCCTGAAGCTGCTCGTCATCGATACCGAGCTGCGAACGCAGCCGGTCATAGTGTTTCTTGGAAAAAAGATCGAAGCAGTCGGCGATTATCTCGCGTGCCACGCGGGTGGTCAGCGTTGCGGGCTGACGGTCGATCTGAAGCAGCAGACAGTCGCGGAGATCTACAGCAGCTATACCCGCCGGATCAAGGCGGCGCACCTTGCCGAAAACCTCCTTCAGCTCGCTCATGTCGGCGTCGATCCCCTCGGCTATAGCCAGATCCTCGGATATATCCATCAGTGACCGCGTCATATAGCCGTTGTCATCGAGGTTGCCGATGATATGCTCGGCTATCTTGCGCTCCTTATCAGTAAGATCAATGTCGGCGAGCTGGGCGGTCATCACTTCGACGAGCGAACTGTCGTCGCTGCTGGTCAGAAAATCCTGCGGATAAAAGTCGTGTGATCCGCCCTCCAATTTGCCGAAACCGTGAGTCGGTATGTCATCCTCGCTGCCGTAATCAGCGAGTTGAAGCTGCTCGGCACTTTCGGCAAAAGCGTTGTCTTCTCCTTCGTGAATATCCGCCTCTACGGCCGGCGCATCGCTCACGGCCAATGCCGGATTCTCGTCTATCACGCGGCGCACCTCCTCCTCAAACTCCGGCGCAGTCATCTCCAGATAGCGGCCGAAGACCACCTGCCGTGGGTTAAGCCGCTGCTGCATCTTGGTGTGCTGTTCGAGTCTGATCGGATTGTTCATCGCCGTCTGCGCGTTGATAATTTGTTACTGCCCGGTGTAGACACAATGCACCTTGCCGACTGGCAACTTGCCTTCAAGCCTTACCGGTATACGGCGGTCGTCAGCCGTGATCCATGCGTCCATGTCGTCCGACGTCTTCTTTCCTCCGTCCGACGTAAAGATAAATGTTATATGGAAGCACCGGAAAGTTTTCTTATCAGCCTTGGCGTCCTCTATGCCGTGATACTGGATCGTCAGCGCCTCCTTGCGCTTACCCGAGAAGATTGTGATGGTCTCCTTATGGCCGGGGCTCCAGAATTCATAGGGCAGCGACCGCATATAGTAGAATGCGCTCAGCATATCGACGGTCATACCTTCGGCCTCGAGGGAAATTTGCTGATTGACTTTCTCGACACCTTTCTTGTACTTTTTGCGCGTGCATTTTCCTGTCACGGTCGTTCCCTCGTAACCGAAAGTGACGGTGTCGTGCTTGTCCTCGCCCCCCTCGTGGGCGATTTTTTCATAGAATTTCGGCCGGAAACCGTCACGCGCAATTACGCCGTTCAGCGTATCGCGCACCTGATAGAATTTGTCGGCCCACGGCTCGGACGCAGCCGTCAGTTGGGCGATATAGTCCGGCCCGACGTTCTTGAGGGTCAACGTTGCGTGGCCGGCCTGCTTATGGATCAGCCCCCACTTGTAGTTGACCTTGTAGTCGAGCGTTTCGTCGGCAAACTTCGTCGCCGGCGCCGCCTCGCATCGAAGCGACAGCACCATCAGCGCCACCGCAAGAAAAAAAGTCAGTTTATATTTCAGAGAGATAAATTTCATTAATTAAACGGGTATTTTTATACACAGTTTCCGGTGGGTACCCGTGCCGATATTCGGCGCATGGGCGTCCTCGGGAAAGAAAATCACGATCTGCCCCACCCTCACCTGAAGTATGCTCGTAGCCGAATCACCGAAGAAACAGATATCCCGCTCGGCGTCGTATTCGCCGTGAGGATATTTCATCACCGACACCGGCGCCCAGCCTATGGTCTCGCGGCTCTTGAGCGGCACATGGATGTCGATGAAACGGCGGTGAGCCTCCAGTTCGGCACTCTCGGCCGTACGCAGATGGGGTTCCTCGCAGTTCACAATTATATCTTCATCAGCTCCGACCGCAATCTTTCCTTTCTGGAAAGTGTCCGAGCTGTGGGCTTGAAGCCAGTCGAGGGCTTCGTCGAGTTTGGGGCTTATACCTTTATAGCGATGTAGATCGCTGATCGCACACAATATCATATAATCAGTTTTCTTCGATTGGCTGTTGGTTGAACTCTTCAGTCTGCTCTTTGTCAAAAAGCGGCAAGGTGCCACGCGCGCTCTGCTCGATGTGCTTGTTGCGCCAGCACTTGCGGCACACGGCTACATAGCGGTCGTCACCGCCGATCTCCACCTGCGCGCCTTCCTCGACAAAATCTCCGTTGGCGTCGATTCGAGCATTGACTATGGTCTTGTGGCCGCAGTTGCAGGTCGACTTGATCTCGTCGATCGTATCGGCGATCTCAAACAGGCGCCGCGAACCTTCGAACAGGTGCGACTGGAAATCGGTGCGGAGGCCGTAGCACACCACATTGCTGCCGAAATCGTCTACCACGCGCGAAAGCTGGTCTACCTGGGCCGGAGTGAGGAACTGCGCCTCGTCGACCAGAAACCACTCTATCACCTTGTGGGTCTCGCGGTAGAGATCCTTCACGAGCTCATAGAGATTGGTGTCCTGATAGATCCAGCGGCACTCGCGCTCGATGCCGATTCGCGAGCGTATCACGTTTTTAGCCTCGCGCGTATCGATCACCGGCTTCAGACAGAGATACTCTATCTTGCGCTCCTCGAAGTTATAGGCCGTCGTGAGCAGCAGCGCCGTCTTCGCCGAACCCATTGTGCCGTAGCGGAAATATAATTTGCCTTTTCTGTACATTGTCTGTCGTGGACTGATTTTTGAGTTTGTCTCCGTAAAGTTAGCAACATTTTGGCTCTTCTGCTACCTTTCCGCGCTAAATAGTTATCAACAGATGTTAATAACTGTCTCCGACACCTCCGTTGTAAAAAAAGCTCGCCGGCTCTGTCTGAGCCGGCGAGCCGTAGTCTGCGACTTAATGTCTTTATGATCAGATACCGAGCAGAGTCTTAACCTGCTCAGTGATGTCTACCACTTCAGCACCTGAATAGAGGATCAGGTCGGGAGAGTTGGGGAACACGAAGGTGTAACCGCCGTCACGGCCTACGGTCTGAACTGCCTCCATCATCTTCTGCTGGATAGGCTGCACAAGCTGCTGCTGCATGCGGTCAAGATCCTGCTGGGCGGTTGCGCCGAACTGGTTGACCTTCTGCTCTTTTTCCTGAATTTCCTGGATGCGGCGCTGCTTGATAGTGTCGGGCGTATTAGGATCTTCAGCTACTGACTGATATGCTGCATAAAGTTTTTCGAGTTCTTCGCGAAGCGTCTGGAACTCTGATCTAAACTTCTCTGATGCTTCTGATAATGCGGTCTGCATTGTCTTCGATTCGGGCATTGCGCTGAATACTGTTTCAAGATTTACGACAGCGAATTTCTGAGCGAACATGCTCATCGGAAGAGCCACTGCAAGGGCAAGAATAATTCTCTTCAACATGATTGTTTATGGGTTTGTTTTTAACTTAATTTTTTACTTGGTTGTTTTCGGGGTGTAAAAGTAGTAATTTTATTTGGAATATCCCAATTTTGCAAGCACTTCGTTGCTCACATCGATTCGCGGCGACGCATAAATGATGTCGCTCGCCGTCGCGCGGTCGAATATCGCCTGATAGCCGCGCTCCTCGGCGACTTTCTTCACAGCGTTGTACACATCGTCCTGAACCGGCTTCAGCAGGCTCTGACGCTTCTTGTAAAGTTCACCTTCCGGGCCGAAATACTTCATGCGCAGTTCGGTTGCTTCCTTTTCCTTGGCCACGAT
This sequence comes from uncultured Bacteroides sp., assembly GCA_964621135.1. GTDB lineage: Bacteria > Bacteroidota > Bacteroidia > Bacteroidales > Muribaculaceae > CAG-873. The sequence goes on from CAZULD010000029.1 coordinate 19,581, forward strand.
TTCTTCCTCGCGCTTCTTGGCTTGGTCGGCGGTCAGAAACACCTTGTCGGCCAGATAGCTCTGATACATCGTCTGCGCCTCCTTGCCGATCGCTTCAACTTCTTTCTGCCAGCGCTGCGACAGCTGTTCGAGCTGTTCATTGGCCATTTCGTAAGTCGGTACATTCTTGAGGATATACTCCATATCGACCATCGCAAACTTCTGGGCGGCTGCGCTGCACACTCCGGCTATCGCGACAGCCATGATGATGATTAATTTCTTCATTTTCTTCTTCGTTTTTAGTAAAAACTGAACTTTAGCTAATTTATTATCTACTTATTAGACAATTTTTCTGCCCGAAGGTTTATTGTCGCCCCTCAGCCTCGTTAGAATTCCTGTCCGAGGATGAAGTGGAAGTGGCTGCCGCCGCGCGTGCCGAACAC
>CAZULD010000030.1:0-6432 GCA_964621135.1 uncultured Bacteroides sp.
TGTTGGTCTTCACCACGCGGTTGCCGCAGGCTTTGAGAATCTGCGAGAGGCTGTAACCGAGGAGGATGTTGCGCAGGTGGCCGAGGTGGAGGGGCTTGTTGGTGTTGGGCGACGAGTATTCGACCATCACGAGCGGATCAGCATCGGTCGCCTTACGGCTGCCGTAGTCGGGAGTTTGGGCTATGCGCTCGAGCACCTTGTTCCAGTAGGTCGGCTCGATGACTATGTTGAGGAAGCCTTTTACGACGTTGTACGATTTTACGGCTGCTTCGTTGGTCACAAGGTAGTCGCCGATCTCGCGGGCAACCTGTTCTGGAGCCTTGCGGGCAGCTTTAACCCATGGGAAAACAACGACGGTCAGATTGCCCTCGAAATCCTTGCGCGTAGGCTGAGGAGCCACGGTCGAGGGATCGCAGTTGACGTCGTAGAGCGCGGCGACGGCCTTGCTCACGGCTTCTGATATAATATTTTCAATAGACATATCTTTAAAACAGTGATTAGTTAGACACTACAAAATTAACGAAAAACCCCGAATTAAATGCAGTGTAGGAGAAAAATCGTTCCTGTTCAGCAGGCGAAGAAGCGGCGGAGGGCGGCGGTGTGGTCGCCAAGGATGATGACGTGGTGGTTACCGAGGGGGTTCTTGAGGAAGTATTCGACGCTTTCGTCAAGTTTGAGTCGCACCTGTGTGCGGCACATGGAGGGATTGTCGAGATTTTCGACCAGACGGCCTCGCGAGATGAAATGACGGTTCATTTCCGGACCCCACCATTTGAGTACAGTGACGTCGCCGAGAGGCAACACTCCCTGAAGGGCCACGCCGATACCACTCTCGAAATGACTACGGAGTATGTTAGTGCCGGCCATGTTCATCGGGAGGGTGCAGTGAGCGAAGATGATTTCGTTATCTTTGGTGTCGATACGCGAGGGATTGGCCATAAATGCGTCGGCGCCTGCAACGCGACGAGCTAAGAGCATGGTTAACAGAGCGGGAACGTCGCCTTCGCAACCGGCAGGAATGCCTTTGGCGTTGAGGACGGCGAGAGCGAGACAGCCTGTGGTACCGAGCGGTTCGAGGAGGTCGAAGCATTTGAGGGTGAAGGCATCCAGGTGGTGACGGCTGACAACTGTTTCGATTGCCGTGGTGAGTCGGAGGGCTTTGTCAAGGTCTGCTTCAGTAGGTTCTACGCGGCGGAGCGAGTGGATGCCGCTGACGTCGGCCGGCTCGGAACGGTGATATTCCTCGATGATTTCGTCGAGACCGACGGGGACAAATTCGATACCATATTTCTCGGTGACAGCCTTATAGTCGACGTCGCTCGAGATAAGCCAGCCCGAAGGACCGCCCATCAGGCCTACGCGGCAACCACGCAGGGCTTCTGAAGTCTGAAGGGAGAGCAGCTCGTCGGTCATCGCGGCGGGGGTGCCGTGGATGATCTTGGCGCCTATGCCTTTCGTACCGAGCCATGCAGCAATCTCCATAGATGCGGCCAGAGAATTCTGGAGGCCGTCGGCAACAAGATAGATCATCTTAACGTCGGACGACTCTACGGCCTTGCGGACGCCCTCCTCCACACCTCCGGTCGCCACGAAGAGGAAGACTGTGCCGGTCTTGCCTTTAAGGTCTGAGACGGGAACAAGTTCAACGTCGAACACTTGGCCCATAGCAGCAAAAATATCCTTGTGAGCGGCCTTAACGGCCTCACTGTTGTGCAGGCCCGAAACGGCCTGATAAAGTTTCAAAGCAGTTTTTTCCATGATGTTAAATTTTTACACCTACAAAGATAATAAAAATCTTTAGTTCGGAAATTTGGAATTATGAGAATGTTTTTATAGCTTTGCGGACAAATTGTCTATTTCAAATAACAAATCAACGTATTTTGCTTATGAAAAAGTGTTTTACTCTACTCTTTGCTTTGTTTGTAGCCGCGATGGCCTCACAACAGTTATCAGCCGCCGCTACAGAATATACATCGCTCGGCCTGGGCTGGATGACAGACGACATGATCACCGACTTGATGGATCTGAAGCCGGTGACCTATCAGGTCGAAATCCTTCAAGGCGTCGACGATCCGACGCAGTACCGCGTTATGGCTCCTTACGGCAAAACTTTCGCCGAGGCTATGGAGAATGTCAACTATAAAGTTCTGACTCCCGACCAATATGACTCGGAGGGTGTGAAATTCATCGACATCGATGCCTCAGACCCCGATGACGTAATCTTCCACAAAACGATGACAGGTTTCGACTTAGGTTCGGGCGAATTATATATAGGTGTCAATTCCCGTCTCAATGTGACATTCAAAAACGGTGTCTTCACCGCTCCAATCCTCGGCATAGCCGTAGGTATGGGCGATAGCGCCATGGCCGCTAACCGCCGCGGAAGATTCCGCATCGTGTTGCCGGGCATAGAACTGGACGACTACGATATGGATCTGACTCCGGTATCGCAGTGTCTGACCGACCGTATATTCCAGGCCACTCTTACCGTGGGCTTAGGCGTCGACAAGGTACTCTACGCTGTTGTGCCTAATATGCTGGAGGACGAGATACTCTCTTATGTGGAAGAGATTGCAGAGAGCGGCGCTGAATTTCTGCCACGAGGAGTGTTCAACTACGAAATGGACGAAGTCTACAAGGAAACCCTTGTCATGGTCGGCTTCAATTCTGCCAATGAGCAGGTAGGCTATGTATGGTGCACATATTATTATGTCGATCAAAGCAACGACGGCTGGAAGGATTGCGGCACGGCCGAATTCACTGACGGCTTCCTTCAGGATTATATCTCAAATATCCCCTCACAGACTACACAGTGTATGCTTCAGGAGAGCGTCGACGAGCCCGGTCGCTACCGACTGGTCGACCCCTATGCAGGCATAAAAGAATATCCGGCCCTGAGCAAAAACCACAGCGACCATCACCACTATATCTATATCAACGCCACAACTCCCGAATGTATTTACATCGAGGAGTCGCCGATCGGTATGGAATCAAGCCAGTACGGTCTGTTCCGCGTAAATTCGTTTGTCAACTACTTCCTTGCCGCCGGCTATGACATAGAGGAATGTATCGAATTGGAGCTCGGTGGTATTATCGAGGATGGTGTGTTGACATTCCCCGATGAAGCATTGGTATTCTCGATGCTTAATCTTGAAAATGGCGACTGGCTGTACACTAACTCAGAAGGTCTGACCGCCATCAAGCTGCCCGAAGGCTTCAACATGACTTCAGGCATCGAGAATGTAGCAGTCGACGCCAACGACTCGCAGGCAGAATATTTCGACCTGCAGGGAGTGAAGGTAAGCAAGCCTCAGGCCGGCAAACTCTACATTGTCCGTCAGGGCACCAAGACCTCAAAAATCGTAATGTAAATTTTACCATATAATACTCATTTTATCCTTGGAGGCGGCTGCGCGAGAGCGTAACCGCCTTATTTTTTCGATGAGCGGACGGGATAATGTTAAAGAGTCATAGAGCACACTTAATTTTTAGTTAAAGGGGTAATGATTTGCAGGTTAGCCGGCGAAGATGTAGTATCTTTGTTAAAGAGTTCTACAATCGTGTGATATGACCAATCTTCTAAAATACCTTACCGCTTTCCTACTTTCCGCTTTCCTGTGCCACACGGCGGAAGCAAACGCTCACACTCATGTAGCGGTAGACGCAATCACCCGCGCACCGCTGCAGAATGCGTCGGTCTTCGGACGTGGGGGTCAGTTGATTGGTCTCTGCGACAAAAACGGATCTCTGCCTGAGCTGTCGGCGACCCAGTATCCGGTCACGGTGAGATATATGGGCTACAATGAGTGTACGGTGAGAGCCGACGACGCAGACACGATCATGATGGAGGAGAGGATCATCGAACTCCCCGAGATGACTGTAGACTCGCGCGCACGCAGAGTGCTACATATCACGGCTTACGTCAGAGAATACTCGACGCTGACCACCTACAGCGACACGATATTTATGTTCAGAGACAAGGCCGTCGATTTCATGATTCCGACAGAAGGCAAGGGGTCGTATCGCGGATGGCGCACACCGCGAGTACTCACGTCAAAATCATATTTCCGTTTCACAGACGACATGGGACTGGACAGCGTCAGCGATGCGTGCAACCATCATTTTTCATGGGCCGACTGGGTCGGCATACTGCCGTCGGTCGCTGTGCCTGACGGTCTCAGCGAAAAGGAGAGAGGCTCGACCACTATCCGCGGCAAGTTCAGCACGACCGAAACATGGACCAAGACTCCGGAGAGGCTGACGGTGGACATCGACGTGCTGGCCGACACGATGAGCCGCAAATGGGTTCCCGCACTTTCCGCTTTCTTCAAGCACGACCTCGATTTCGACCTTTTCAAACTGCGCATGAACTACGGCGACCCTAACGGCCCGACGATGCGTCCGGTCGATCTTACGGGCTACTCATTCACGATCGAGTCAACGGGCCGAGGCAGAGATGTGTTTATGTTTAAGCAGAATGAGAAACCATATTTCGTGAGAACCTATGCCGAGGTATATATACTCGACAAGGCCTACATCAAGGTGTCGGAAGCCAAGAAACTTGAGCGCAAGATTTTTTCAGAAGAGGATCTCGACGGATTTTTCACAACCGACATTCCTGATCTGAGTCCCGAGATCGCGGCACTGGTTGACCGCGTAGATAACATTGACCGTGACGCGCTGCGACTCGCTATCGAACCGGACCAACGGCTTGTCAGAACGATTCCCAAAGGCCGACCTGAATCGATAGGCACACGCCTTAAAAATATGTTTGGCATCGGCTATCTGCGAGGCAAACGAAAGCTGAACCGCCAATGGAATGATTTCCTGAAGGAGCAACGCGAAGAGAACAAAAAAACGCAAATAGACGGACAATAGAAAACTTTAGCCTGGAAACACAAACATTTTTTGTCAAATAACATAATAATCATTAACTTTGCCAAAGGACATATTTGAGCAGAGATAATTCCTAATGCCTCTACCACGTCGGGTTATAATTTTTAACTGGCCTTGTTTACGTTTCACCCAATCCGATAAATACAGCAGACCCATGAAAAAACATTCGCTTTTAATTTTAGTCATTCTGTTTTGTACTTATGGCATAGCCGTAGGCAAAGAGTTTGTTATCGACGATCTTAAATTCGCTGTTACTTCAGAAGAAACACGCGAAGTGTCAGTCGCAGGCACTGATAATATTTCCGGTGATATCATGATTCCTGCAACCGTAGAGTATGAGGGCATCGAATATAGTGTAACTTCTGTTGCCAGTCAAGGGTTCACACATTGCAACGGTCTGACTTCGATTGCAATTCCTGAGGGTATCACCTTAATAGAATGGAATGCCTTTTTTAGATGTGAAAATCTTACTTCGGTATCTCTGCCTGAGTCTCTTTTAGTAATTGAAAAATATGGATTTTATGGCTGTAGGAATCTTAACACTATCACCATTCCCCAAAATGTCACGTCTATAGGAATGTCCGCATTCACAAGCTGTGGTTTGTCGATTATTTACTCTATGAATCCTACTCCCCCAGACGCTTCTGATGCCGGATTTAATTTTTTATCATCAATGGATAGGGCTATTCTTTGTGTTCCCGAAGATAGTGTCGATAAGTATGCAGCGGCGGAAGGATGGTCTTGGTTTCATAAAATTTATAATATTAACAGCTTATATCAGATCAATGACTGGGCAATCATCATCACTTCAGAAAATAATTATGAAGTAGAGATAGCCTGTTACAACGGAAGTGCATCCGATAATATCGTTATCCCTGATACTTTCGAATTAAAAGATGTTGAATATACCGTAACTTCGATTGGAAGTTATGTTTTTTACTACTTTCATGATCTCGTATCGATATCCATACCAGAGAACGTGACTTCAATTGGCGAGCTTGCTTTTTATGGATGTACAAGCTTGAATTCTGTACTAATACCTAAGCGCCTAACTTTTATCGGTGATTATGCATTCGGCAATTGCAGCAAATTATCTTCCTTTATCGCACCACAAAGTTTAACATGTATAGGAGACTATGCATTCTGTGAATGCCGCAGTTTGACAGCCTTTGATTTTCCAGAAAGCGTTACTTCGATCGGTGACCATGCATTCTATTTTTGCGATAAACTGACGTCAGTCAACATTCCTCAGAATGTTACATCCATTGGGAATAGTGCCTTTATGTTCTGCAAAGGGATGACTGAAATATCAGTGTCACCCGATAATAAAGCCTATGTATCTTATAACAAATCTTTGCTGACTAAGGATTTAACAATACTTATGCAAGTGCCTGCCGGATTTGAGGAGAATGAATATATGATCCCGGAATCAGTTACAACAATAAGTGACTACGCCTTTGCGGGTTGTGTGAATCTGGTCTCCATAACCATTACTGAAGGTGTGAATTCAATCGGCAGCCATGCTTTCTCAGGATG
>CAZULD010000030.1:6532-11887 GCA_964621135.1 uncultured Bacteroides sp.
TGCAGGGAGCTCCGCTCAATTACTATTCGGGACGGTGTCTCCGCTATCGGCAGCCATGCATTTCAGTTATGCAGAAATCTAACCTCCATAGTCCTCCCTGAATCGATAACATTTATCGGGAACTCTGCATTTGGGGATTGTTACAACCTCAGTGAGGTATGTTCTATGAATCCCGAAGCGCCCGAATTAGATGGAGAAGTATTTTCCAAATACCCAACAATTTATGTTCCCAAGGGGAGCATTAAAAAGTATAAGGATGCCTTTGTGTGGTGTCATTGCGAAATCCGTGAAATAAAATATGGGAGTCTTACACTCACTGTTCTTGATGAATCAGAGGGGGTGGAAGGAGCTACCCTATCTATCTTAGATCAATTATTTACTTCAGACGAGAACGGTGTGATATCAGTCAACGACATTAATATTTCTTTTAAATCAGCCAAACAAATACCGTTTACCGTCTTCAAAGAAGGCTATGATCTGTTTGAAGGAGAGGCAGATTTCTCAGAATCTAACGATGTTTGTATGGATGTCTCACTTGTTAACGCATCGACATCAATCCGTGATGTACTTATTGATCATAATAACGGTGACACCAAAGCCTATGATCTAAATGGCCGACCTGTCAATCATCTGCAAAATGGCCGGATCTACATTATTAACGGTAAAAAAATCATCTTCAACCAGTAAACATCTGACAAGCAACACATATATAAAAATGGCTGCAAAATTCAAAAATTGCAGCCATTTTCATTAATAGGATTAATATGGAATCAGCGGATTACCTGCTTGGTGACGGTGTTGCCCTGGCGGATGATGTAGAGACCGTTTTCGGGGTTGGCAACCTTAACACCCTGGAGGTTGAAGTACTCGGCGGGAGCATTGTTGTTGTCAACAGTGATGTCGTCGATACCGGCTGCATCAGGATCGTTGTAGAGGGCAAATGTAGCACCGGTTTCGCCGATAGCACCGAACGCAACATTTGCTTCTTTTGCTGCGACACCGTAAGCGTTTGCTACGATCTCAGCGGCAGCGAATGCGTCATTTGAGAATACAACTGTCTTGGATGCAGATGCGAAGTCGCCGTTTTTGTTATCGCCGACAGTTTTGTTGTAGTAACCGAGAGCGTTGATGACTACTTCATTGCCAACAAATGCAGCCGAAGTCACATCATAATATGTTACGTCACCGGCGAGCTGCTCAAACACTTTCTTTTCTGCAGAAGCAAGAGCATTTGCGGGAGCGGAGATAACGAAGAGTTCGTTAGAGTAGCTTTCTCCCTCGCCTTCAATTGTAAATGATTCGTTACCTACAACATAGAGGTCAGTGCCGTTAACCTTAACAAGTGCAGGATTGTAAGTTGCACCGAAACCGGCTGCAGGACAAGGAAGCGTTGCAAGTTGAGGGATGGTAGAGTTATCAATTACAGCAAGAATGTAGTTGTAGTCAGCAAAGGTAGCGTCGACGGTTTTCTTGGCCCAGGGACCTGCCTTGAGCTCGAGAGCACCGTTACCGGTGAAGACGGCGTAGACCTTACCGCCGTCGACAGTGAAATTGACGTTTTCAGCTTTGTAACCGTCATCGGTAGCAAGATTACCTTCTGTGCCGCAACGAACCACGCTCATGCAATCAGACAGATTCTTGTTGATAGTAAAGATCGAGCATGTGTTAAGAGGCACAAAGTAGAAACCACCCCAAGGATCATTGTATGTGCCCTCGAACTTTACACCGTCAAAGGTTGTAAGGTGGGTGTAGTTTGCAGAAACATAAATCTTTGAACCCTGAACTGAAAGATGGTTGATACGGAAGTAAACATCACCATCTTCGGGATAATACATACCTGTAGCTTCGAGATCAGCGAGAACCTGAGGTACGAAAGTCTCAACCTTGACAAGCTCACCGGCTGCAGAATATTTGGCAATGAATGAAGCGTTCTGCTTCTGAGTAGCAGCTCCGTCAATCATCAGACCTTCTTTTTCAACAGGCTCACCTGCTGTAGTGCCGAATGATACGACGTCAGCCAGCAGACCGGCTACATAGATATTGCCGTCAGCGTCAGTGTCGATGGCAGTTACCGATGCAGAACCGGTAAGAGCTACGGCCCACGATGCTGCGCCAGTCTTATCGTACTTTACGATGTAAGAGCTTGTGCCGATTGCTTCGAGAGATGCTCCGGCAAGGGTAATATCTTCGGTAAAAGAACCGGCAGCGATCACGTTGCCGTCAGCGTCAAGCGCAACTTTGGCATTCCATACCTGAGCATCTGCCTTGTAGGCGTTCTCAACCGATGAAGTCCAAACCTGATTGAGGTTGGCAACGGAAGCCGATGCGGCTGTTACGGCACATGCGGCTGCGAGAGTGAGTAGAATTTTTTTCATACAATAAATTATTAAGTTTATAAAAAGATGAATTAGTACAAAAGGAATATGCCGATGACCCGAAGGCCATCAGCATAGATCAGTCGGCGAGGCCGGGATTGGCGGCTATCGCCTCGGATGGGATGCGGATAGTGTAGCGTGAGTCGTTCTCTTCGAGGACGTAGGTCTCGCCACGGTAGGTGCGTTCGATGCGCGGACGGGTTGTGCGACGGAGGTCAAACCAGCGGTGACCTTCGAAGGCAAGTTCGCGGGCACGCTCTTCGAGGATCTCGGTGATAAGCCGGTCGGCGTCCATCGCTGCAACGGCTGCCTCTTTGGCTGCGCCGCCGTCGTTGTAGCGGGTGCGCTGGAGAGTCAGCAGATATTCGGCGGCATCTTCGGTATCACCCATGCGACAGGCGGCTTCGGCGGCATTGAGCAGCATCTCGGCCACACGCATGGAGCATGTATAGGTATTTGATCCGCCTTTGGTAAGAAGAATGTTTGACGTTGTGACCTGATTGAAGTAGGCACGGCGACGGAGGTCAGACGACGAATAGAGTTTGTAGAAGTCGCGGTTGACCTTGAACGACCGGGCATACTGGGCGGTCATGACCTGCTCGAGGGCGAGAATATTCTCGGCTGAGTTATAGGCGTTGGGGAGCTCGGCGTTAATATCGGAGAGCGAACCTTTCACGGCCAAAACGCGGTCAGCAGCCTCGCGTGCCTTGGCCCACTCACCCATATAGAGCATCACGCGTGAGCGCAGGGCGTCGACTGAAAGAGTCGTGAAGCGATAGTTGAGTCCGAGATCCCACGAATCGACGTTAAGGTTGCGTTCGGCTGCATCGAGATCATTCTGGATCGCGGCGTAGACGTCAGCGAGCATGTCGCGTGACAGGACGCCCTCGACATCGCTGTCGAGCTTCAGCGGAATGGCCTTGGTAGTCGCCGGATCGCAGGCTGTGTAAGCCGGAGCGTGGAGATTGGCGAGAATGAAGTGCATATAGGCGCGGAGCATGTATGCCTCACCGACCATCTGCTTTATCTCGGCGGTCGAACCGTCGGTCATCAGCATCTCGCTCTCGATGACATAGTTGGCGATAAAGAGGACATGATAGAACTGACGCCAGCTAAATGATGCGGTATTCTCGTCGGGCGTAGAGTCGTTCCAGCGCCAGATGTCGAGATACGATCCGAGGTCGTTTGACGAGAGGGTGGCGTCGAGGAGGATCTCGTCGCTGCGGAACGAAGCGAGACCGCGGTCATCGGGCACGGTGAGATATGCTTCGGTGATCAGCGCACGGAACTCGGGAGCAGTCGTCGGGATGACCTTGCCGACGGGCTGGATGTCGAGAAAACTGTCGCAGCTCGTGAACGATACGGCAGCAGCGCCGATAAGGAGAGAAGATAATATATTGTTGAGCTTCATAATACTGTCAGACTATCAGAATTTGACTTGGAGATTGAAAGTGTATGATTTGGGGATGGGCTGAGCGAAAGGATTGCCCATTGTTTCGGGATCGAGGAAGTTGCGGTACTTCGATCCGAATACTGCAAGGTTGCGTGCTTCGAACGCCACACGGACTGACTGCAGGCCGATGCGGGCCACGACGGGAGTCGGGATGTTGTAGCCGAGGTTGACGCTCTGAAGGCGGAAATAGTTGGTGCGCTTGACCCAAGTGTCGAGCATCGAATAAAGGGTAAATTCGCCGTACTGGGTGCGTTCGTCGGTGCGGTAACCGTCGGGCATGAGTGCCGGCAGAGTTGAGTTGGGATTTGCCGGAGTCCAACGGTCGAGGATGTCGCGGTTGGTGTTCATGCCGCGGTCAAACCATACGCTGTTGTACGATGGCTGGATGCGGGTGTACATGCCGAGATTGTAGGCGAAGTTGATCGTCAGGTCAAAGTCGCGATAGTAGAAGTTGTTGATGAAACCTCCGGTCCACAGCGGATCGCCCGAACCCATGTAGGTGTAAAGGTCACGTTGCTCTTCGGCGGTGAGGGTGCTTGCTCCGGCGCCGTTGAGCTTGAGGAACTCTTTGGCTGTCACTTTCCGGCCGTCTTTGGTCAGGAAGAGAGGATAACCGTCAGAGTCGAGGCCTGCGGTGCGGTAAGCGAAGATTGCGCTGACCGGATAGCCTTCACGCGAGGGAGTTGTCTGGTTGAAGGGCACGGTTTCGTGGAGGACGGTGTTCTCGTTGTATGCGATGTTGAGGTTGGTCGTCCAGCGGAAATCCTTGTTGGAGATGTTGCGGGTGGAGATGGCAAATTCGATACCGCGGTTACGCATGCTGGCCCAGTTGACCATCGTAGAGGTGAAGCCGGTCTCGAGGGGGAGCATCTTGAGTGCGATGAGGTCGTTGCCTTTACGGTAATAAGCATCGGCTGAAAGGGTGAGGACGTTGTTGAAGAGGGCAACGTCGAGACCAATGTTGGCCGTGTGAGTCTTCTCCCAGCGCAGACGGCGGTTGGGGGGAGTGCCGAGCACGATGACGTCCTCGCTCACACCCGGGAGGATCGAGCTGTTGTTATAGTCGCCCATGACGAACGACGATGTCGACTTGTCGATGTTACCCTGAATACCGTAGCTGGCACGGAGAGCGAGATTGTTGACAGCCGTAACGTCGCGCAGCCAGGGCTCGTCGGAGATGCGCCAGAGGCCGCTGAACGAATAGAGCGGGAGGAAACGGTACTTCTTGTCTACGCCGAAGAGATCACTGCCGTCGAAACGCACCGACGCTCCGAAGGTGTAGCGGCGGATGAGCGAATAAGACGCCGTGGCGTAGAACGACGCGTAAGCGTTCTCGAGGACACTTTCCGTGTGGAGGGGGAACGTGCGGGCCCATGATTCGTTGGGGAAGATGACAGGCTTAGAGGTGAGCGTCTTGCGGTCGTACCCGTAAGCGGTCGACGAGAAGTAGTCATACCAAGTCTTGCGGATTTCAGTACCGGCCATAGCCTCAAGCTCGTGGTTGGGAGCGAGACGCTTGCTGAACTC
>CAZULD010000030.1:11987-19147 GCA_964621135.1 uncultured Bacteroides sp.
GAGTAAGAGGTGTTGTTACGCTCCTCGAAGACGTTGAACTTCAGATCGCTGTCCTCACGACCCTGAATGTCTGTGTCGTAGATATAGTTGCCATACTCATCGTAAGGCTGCTGATAGGGATTGGCGCGGCGCGAGTAGTAGACGGGGTTGGTGAAGCCGTCGTTGTCGGTCAGATAGGAGTCTTTCTTGCGACGGTTGGCAAACACTGACGCTCCGACCTTGAATTTCTCCGACAGACGGTAGTTGGTCTTGAGGACGATGTTGAAACGGTCCATCGACACGCCGGGAACATTGCCCTTCTCGTCCTGATAGCCGAGCGAGGTGTAGTAGGTCGCCTTATCGCCGCCGCCTGACACACTGAGGTTATACTCCTGGCTGAATGTATCTCGGAAGAGGATGTCGTTCCAGTCGGTGTTTACACCGCGGAGGGCGTTGATCTGAGCCTGTACCTGAGGCGATAGAGCGTTCCAGCCGCCGGCTTTGAATGCTTCGAGTTGGCCTGCGGCCTGAATGATGCGCGACACTGCGCCTTTGTTCTCGCGATAGGTGAAGTTTGAGCCGAGCAGCCCGAGTTCGAGGTCGACTTTCTCGTCAGAGTTGAGGAGGTTGAGGCGGTCGATGTCGGGACGGGGCGAATAGGTCAGACGCGTGGAGAACGACACCTGAGGCTTGCCCTGCTTTCCGCTTTTGGTGGTGATGACGATGACACCGTTGGCCGCACGCGTACCGTAGATAGCCGTTGCAGCCGCATCCTTAAGGACGGTGATGCTCTCGATGTCGGCCGGATTGAGGCCGGCGATCGACGACTGATAGAGGTTGTCGATGTCCTTGAGTTCGTCGGTCGAGGGCATTTCGGTGCCGTTCATAGGCACACCGTCGATCACCCACAGAGGGTCCTGAGTGCCTTGGAGCGAGGCCGTACCGCGGATGCGTATCTTCAGCGGCGCACCGGGCGAACCGCTGCTCTGGATGGCCGACAGACCTGCGATCTGACCTGCGAGAGCCTGGTCGATGTTCATGATGGCGCCGATCTTGTTCTCGTCGACGTCGATTTTGGTGATCGAGGCAGTCAGCTTGCGGCGCTCGATGGCCTGATAACCTGTCACGACAACATCCGAGAGGACTACCGACGAGGGGTCGAGCACGAGGTCGTAGCTGTTGACGCCGTTGACGAGTTCGATCGTACGGGGATTATATCCGACGCTGCGGCACTCGATTTCGGTGACGCCTGCCGGAATGGCTAATGAAAAACGGCCGTCGATGTCTGTGACGGTGCCAAGATGCTTGGCCGTGCTGCCGATTTTCTTTAATTGTGTTTCAGATACAGTCACTGACGCGCCGATAAGGGGCTCGTTGTCTTCTGACGAAACTATGACGCCGGAGATGGTGCGCTGTGCTGTCGCAGCGGCCGCCGGCAGGATGGCCAGACAGAATATCATGGCCGTCAATCTGATAAATAACTGTTTCATCGTTGTAGTGCTGATAGGAATAGACTGAATAGTTTGTTTTATATTAATTGGGTTGGAGAGAGAAGAATGAGTATTGTTTTTATCAAGTCAGCGCCGGCGACCTCTGTCGGCCGGAGCGGTAGGATCAGTTCTTAAGCTGGGCGATGCCGAGGGCGGTGTTGATACGCATCACGAGGTCTTCGTAGTGATAGCGCGATGCGCGTGTGGCGCGGGGCATAGCCTGAATGAGCATGGTTCGGATTCGCATCAGTTCGCCGCGCTTGAGCGAGATTGCGTCGGACACACGGTTGCCCTGGCTTCCGTAGAAGTTGAGCGAGCGACGTCCGGGAGCGCGTTCGCCGAGCTGGTGATCGTGGGAGTGGCCGCACATTCCGCCGAAGCATCCCACTTCAAGGGGATTGCTGACCAGCATGCCGACCGGATCAGCGTCGAGAGTGCGGGTGACGCCTGATTTGACGCCCTGGTTCTCGCTGGCGGCAATGATGAGCGCGTCGACAAAGTTTTTCTGCATCGAGCGTTCGCGCACGTTCGGCGCGCCGCCCTTGATGGTCGAGGCGAAGATGCTGTTATGGAGCATATCCATCATCTCCGACGCCTTGAAGGCCTTGTCGCCGTTCATGGCTTCGTTTTCATACATGCGTATGATTCGGTTGTCGGACAGAAGATCCCAGAGGATGAAGCTCTGAGCGTTCTTGAGGATATAGTTAGGCGAGTTTTCCTGACGTCCGAAGGGTGTGTTGCGGACGAGGAAGGTGTAGTTTGACACATCGGCGTCGAAGAGCCACGACGGCTGGGTCAGAGCCTCGTCGATGAGGAACTGCACGGCCTGACGCTGGCGGGGAGTCTCGACGAAACGGAAGGTTGGATTGCCGTCGCCGACGGTTGTGTTGTCGACATAGATACCGCCGATGTTGGCCAGAACGTGATAGACGTAGAGATCCCACTGGTTGATGGCCGCGTAGTAGAGGCGCGATGCTTCGTCATAGTCCTGACCGGGCTCGCCGTTGGTGGTCCACTCGATGATCTTGGGCACGATTCGCTTGAGGTTGGCAATGCCGTACTTGGCCGATTTTATGGGGTCGTCGCCGAGGTCTTCGCTGAGAGCGCGCGGGTCGATAGCCTCGCGTGAGTCCTGAGCCTCGCTGTAGCTGTAGAGGCGTGTGTTGTGGAGGTCGATCAGATGCTGGAGGTCAGCATACTCTTCCTCGGGGGTCTTGTCGCCGAACCAACGGTAGCCGTACTCTATGGCCAGACGGTCGTAGGGACCGATCTGAGGTGAAAGATTCTTCACACCGTCGCCGGGCTGGGCGACATAGTTGAAGCGGGCATAGTCCATGATCGACGAACTTGTGCCGCCGAGCTGCTCGATATAGGAGGGCGAGCGCAGGGAGTCGGTCGGTATGGCGGCGGAGCCCATCATGTTATGGCGCAGACCGAGCGAGTGACCGACTTCGTGACAGGCCACGAAACGGATGGCGTCGCCGATAAGCTCTTCGGGGAGCTCTACGCTGCGTGCGCGGGGATCAACGGCTCCGGTCTGGATGACGAGCCAGTCATGGAGCATGTCGATAACGTTGTGCCACCACATTATGTCGGCCTCGAGGATCTCACCGGTGCGGGGGTCGGTGATCGACGGGCCCATAGCGTTAGACTTGGTCGAGGCGGCATAGGTCAGCACTGAGTAGCTGACGTCGTCGCGGTCGATGTCGCCGTCGTCGGGGATCTGCTCTACGCGCACGGCATTCTTGAAGCCTGCGAGCTCAAAGGCCGAGTTCCAGTCCTCGATGCCTTTTTTGAGATATTTGCGCCACACGGGGGGAGTAGCGTTGTCGAGCCAGAATACGATTGGCTTGGCGGGCTCAACGAGTCGGCCTGCGAGATAGGCCTCGCGGTCTTCTGGCTTGGGTTCGAGACGCCAGCGGGTGATATAGTGGCCGCGGTCGACACGCTGCTGGTTGTCGGCGTAGCGCAGGTTCGATTCGGTGAAATAGCCTATGCGGGGGCTGGCATAGCGGCGCGCCATGGGCTCTTCGGGCAGAAGGAGCAGGGTCGAGCCGACTTCGACGGTGACATAGACCGTGCCGCCGGGCTCTACGACGCGGGTCGTCAGCTCCGAGAGGGCATAGATGTTGTTGTCGAAGGCCTTGATGCGGTTGATCTTCGAGAGGTCGGTGTTAGGCGACGTGCCGATGTTGATGTCTGAGAATACGTTGTTGAAGCTGGTCTTGGTGCCGTCGTAGATGTCGTTGACGCGGATTACGACCGACGACGAATCGTTGCTGTAAGCCTCGATGTCAAACGACGCTATGATCGGCGAGATATAGTTCTCGGCGACCGAGCGCGACATGGCGTCGGCCTTGTCTATATCGGGGAGCGGACGGAACTGGCGCACTCTGACTTTCTTGGCGATGGTGTCGAGTTCGAAGTTGACAAGCTGGTTGGCATAGTTGAGGCCGCGGTTGGCACCGGCTTCGTTGAGCTCGGCGGGAACCTTGACAAACTTGTTGATCACAAGCATAGCCTTGCCCAGATGCTTGCGGGGGATCTCGAAATAATAGTTCTGACCCTTGCGCAGCACGTTGAAGAGACCCTCCGACGTGTACTCGGCCTCACCGACGAGCTTGTCGTAGTCGCTCTTGGGCGCCACGGTGTCAGCGTCGGCTGCCTGCTTTTTGTTCTTCTTTTTGCCGAAGAAAAGAAACGCACGGTCAGACGCATCGTCGAGAGGCGACGCTGCTGATGCGATGCAGGGGCTTGCCAGCGAAAGGCTTAGTAGTGCAACTGAAAATAATCGTGTTATAAAATGTCGGTTACAGAACATGTCTTTTAAATATACTCAAAAATGCCGGGCGGTTTATGATCCCTGCCGCTCCCCGGAGTGAGGGGCGGACATTGACCCGCAGCCGTCGGCGTTGGTTAATTACTTCTTCTATCTGATGATGAGGTGCAAAGTTACTGATTTTTCTTCGAATATGATGCACGTTTAACGCTTTTTTGAGCAAATGGACGCATTTTTGCTAAATATTCTATAAGCGTGCTGGCAAAACGATTCACGCGCCCCGATATTTAAAAATCGTAAAAAATCCCTAATATTGTTTGGTATTAGCGATAATGTCACTATCTTCGTGGCTCATAGTGGTTTTTCGAAGCCGCTGACCAACTGTAATCCGAGTATAAATCCTAAATTCAATAATCCTATGTCTACCTTAAATCTGAAGACAATCCCTCGTCTGAGGAGGCTGATGGCCGCAGTCTGTGTCTGCGCTCTCGGCTCAACGGCGGGTTTTGCCGAAGGCACGGTCAAGGCGCTTATGGTCCAGCTCAAGGCCGGCGACACACATTACTATGTACTGTCCGAGCTGCCCGTAGTCACCTTCGAAGGTCAGAAGTGCAACATCACTTCGCCCTCGCTCCAAAGCTCTTACGACATCCCCGACATCGACTTTGCCAACATCGTCGACTATGATCCCGCATCGGTCAAAGAGACCATGACGGCGCTGACGATCGAATACATCACCCCCGAGCTGATCGCCGTGCGCGGGCTCGACGCAGGCAGCCGTGTGAGCCTCTACAGACTCGACGGCATCAAGGCCGGCGACTATGCCGCCGACGACACCGGCTCAGCCGAGGTCTCGCTCGCCGGACTCAACGACGGCGTCTATATCATTTCATGCAAAGAAAAAACATTTAAAATCCTCCATAACAAATGAGAAGACTTTCGCTATTAGCAACATTCGCGCTCGTGGCCCTCATGGCAGGCGCGCAGACTTATAAGCTCACCGTCACCAAGAACAACGGTCAGACCGTCGTTATCCCGACCAACGACATCTCTAAAATCGAATTCGTCGAACAGCAGACCGGCGACGCCAAGGGCGACCTGCTCGACATAGAGTTTCTTCCCGACGGCACGGCCGTAGACCGTTCGCCGATGCAGCACGAAGTCATCACCAACGCCGGATCGTCGCTGATGACCTACTACAGCAACCTCCACAAGCGCTACGTTGCAAACTTCCGCAACACCATGGGCGAATCGACCAACCACAGCTACTACCGCGTCAACTACACCAAAGGCGGCGACTTCATCAACCGCATCGCCGACGGCTGCACCATGGAGACCATCATCAAGCTCAACGAGGCTGACGCTCCCGGCAAGGAGGTGAAATGGTTCAGCTCCATGCAGGCAGGCGGCGTAGGTTTCATCCTTCCGATGCATCAGGCCGCAAAACCCGGCACACGCTGCCTCACCTTCCTCCCCAACATTTCGACCACAGGATCGTCCAACTGGTGCTGGACTTACAGCGACGTCGAACCCGTGCCCGGCACATACTATCACGTTGTCGGCGTGTGGAACAAAGAGGAAGGCCGCTCATATATATATGTCAACGGTCGTCTGAGCGGCACCGCTGCCGCCCCCGGCAACTATGTGCCCGTAGCCAACGGCGCCGAATCATTTGTCCTCGGCGGTGACTCTGAACCAAACCAGACAACGGCCGCATCGGCTTTCAACGGCGAACTTGTCACCGTGAGAATCTACGACAAGCCCATGACCGCCGACGAGGTAGCCGAACTCTGGGCCGACGAAGCCTTCGATCAGGAAGAGAATCCCATCAACATAACCGATCTCAAATATCTCTCAGAGTGTGAGGTGTCGCCCGGCTGCAAATACTCGTTCTACGGCAAAGGCTTCGCCGACGGCGACGTCGTTGAACTCCAGAGCGAAGGCGCGACCATCAAACCCGCCACAACCATCGACGGCGAACGCGTGACCCTCACCATCCCCGCCGACTTCAAGACCGGCTCCTACAGCCTCATCCTCAAGCGCGGCGAAGCTCAGGCTCCGCTCTTCATCGCCAAGCTCAACGCTGTTGCATCGTCGCCCGCAATTCCGCAGGCTGTAAAGGTGATCGCTCACCGCGGCGCCCACACCGACGGCGCCAGCGAGAACTCTATCGCCGCCCTTTCAAAAGCGATGGACGCCAACTACTACGGCATCGAACTTGACGTGTGGATCACTGCCGACGACCAGCTCGTAGTGCACCACGACGGCGTAGTCAACGGTACCTACTTCCAGAACGTCAACTACAGCGCCATCAAGAATATCAAGCTCTCAAACGGCGAGTCACTCCCGACGTTCGACTCCTTTATCGAAACGTTCAAGAGCAAGATGGCCGCATCGTCGTCCAAGCTCATCATCGAGATCAAGAGCCACTCTAACCTCAACCGCACCTATGCCGCCGTCGACAAGGTCATGGACATCGTCAAGGCCGAAGGCCTCACTGACCGCGTCGAATACATCGCCTTCAGCTATGACGCCTGCAAGCGCATCGTCTCCAAAGATCCCGATGCCATGGTCGGCTACCTCTACGGCAATCTCGCTCCAGCCACTGTGCTCAACGACGGCATCCGCAGCATCGACTACAGCTCGCCCGTGCTCAACAGCAACCTCCAGTGGATCAAAGAAGGCCGCGACCTCGGCATGACCGTCAACGTCTGGACCGTCAACGGCGCATCTGACATGCTCCGCTTCATGGGTCTCGGTGTACATTATATCACCACCGATGCTCCCGCCATGCTCGACGAACTCACCAAGCTCACCTTCGTCGAAGAATAATCCCCTCATCGGCAATATCACCCTACCGGCGGTGTATGGATCTCGTGTCTGTACGCCGCCGCTTCTTTTACACACTTTCC
>CAZULD010000031.1:0-18732 GCA_964621135.1 uncultured Bacteroides sp.
AAGACCGAACGCGCCGCTTCGTTTGCCATCTCAGCAGTTGCATCCACTCTCGGACGCTTCGCGATGGATGTTTGTATGTTCATGTGCCAGAACTTTGCATTTATAAGTTTTCCCGATGAACTTACGACAGGCTCAAGCATAATGCCGCATAAAAAGAATCCGGATGTTTTCGAAATTATGCGCGGAAAATGCAACCGACTCCAATCCATCTCTAATGAAATTGCTCTACTTACGGCAAATCTGCCGCTCGGTTATAATCGAGATTTGCAACTTTTGAAAGACATCGTCTTCCCGGCTACGAACGAACTAATTGCATGTCTCGACATGTGCGACTTCATGCTTCAGCACATTCGTGTAAACACCCACATTCTCGACGATCCAAAGTATGATTATCTTTTCACAGTCGAAGATGTCAATCGTATGGTTCTTGACGGCACACCTTTCCGAGAAGCATATCGGACGATAGGCCACAAAGTCGCTGACGGTGAATACCGACCGACCAAAGGAGTTAACCATACACATATCGGGAGTATAGGCAATCTTTGCAACGCAGAAATTGCGACAAAGATGCAAAAACTTATGCAGAAATTCGAATAATTACGTATGCAGATCCTCCTTGCCCCGGCAAAACTCATGATCGACGATCCGCAACTATGCCCGATCGATGGTCGTCACACTCCGATATTTCAAACTGAAGCCGATAAAATTGCCGCCTGCATGTGTGGCTACGACATTCCTGAACTCATTGACATTCTCCATATCAATCGGGAAATTGCCATCTCTACTCACCAGCGCTACAATGATTTCTTCGAGCCTTCAACGCGACGGGCGGCCATAGCACGGTATGATGGTATCGTTTTCAAAAATATCGACGCTGAAACGCTGACGAGCGACCAACTCGAATTTGCCGACAAGCATATTAATATCTGCTCCTTTCTTTACGGTATACTGCGGCCGCTCGACGCTATCAATCCATATCGCATGGAAGGTAGTGTAGCGCTCCCGGTGACCGGAGGAATCAGCATGTTTGATTATTGGAAATCCAGACTTACAGATCTGCTGATCACTCGCACTAAGGATGATGACGGAATCCTTGTAAACCTTGCAAGCAACGAAATGCAAAAACTTTTCGACTGGAAACGTGTCAAACGTGAGTTAAACGTAATTTCGCCTGAATTTAAAGTTGAGACTCTAGGTCGGTTGAAGACCATAACGGTCTATTCAAAAATCTGTCGTGGAGCTATGACTCGCTTTATAGTATCCAACTTAATTTCCAACCCCTCCGATCTCACGGCATTCCAACATCAAGGCTTCACCTACACCTCCGGTCCCCTCACCGCTCCTCTCTTCACAATTAATATTTAAGGCATTTACGTTACCCCACAAAGAAGAAGACGGTGATTTAGATTTCCTCTGAATCACCGTCTTCTTCTTAATTGTAATTCGTAATTTATTTTATAGGGTGATGGTGGAGCCGGAGCGGCGGCTGCGTTCGGCTTCGAAGCAGAGGCGATGGCTGCGGAGGGCGTCCGTGATTGTTGTCAACGGTATTGAAGGTTTCTCGCCACGGACAGTTTTAAGGAAGCTATCAACAATCTGGAGGTCAGCTCCGGCATGGTATGGCTGTTTGCATACCTCTGTATAATCATATACTTCTCTTTTACCTGTCAGAAAATCCGTAGCGAAAATCTTTATTCCGTCACTGACAATTTCTCCATGAGTCATCTTGATGTCTGTGCTGCGTCCGTCACGGCGGGTGAAGATGTCCATGCATACGGTGATGATTGAGCCGTCGTCCATCTGCATAGTGAGTACCTGATTGTCGACAACATCGTTGTCACAATGGTAAACACAACGTCCGTACGGTCCATCCTCGAGTTCGCGACGTATGGCATCGTCGATGGTTTCTCCGTCGGCTACGTCGAAGTTGCGAATCCATTGGCGGCGACGCTGATAGAGATCAACCGCTGAGTATGGGCAACTTTTCTCCACTGAGCAACGCACACAACGGGTGGCAGAACCGGCGGGAGCATTTTCGCGTCGGAACCACACTCGGCTGCCGAAGGATGACAAGCGAGTACATGCTGCGTCAGTCAACCACGCTATGAAGTCGATATCGTGACAACACTTTGCGAGGAGCATGGGATTATTGCCGCTCTCGGTATTCATAACGCCACGGACATAACTGTGAGTCGTACGTTCAATGCCGACATCCTCTGTATGAGTAATAGAGATGATGCGACCGAAACGCCCCGAAGACACAAGTTCCTTGATCTTGATGAAGGCGGGATGATAACGCAACACATGACAAACACCGACTACGCGACGGGCCTGCCGCGCAGCCTTGTCTATCAGCCGACATTGTTCATAATTCTGAGCCACCGGCTTTTCGAGCAATACATGCATACCGCTACGGATAGCCTCCATGCAAGGTTCAAAGTGAAAGCGCTCAGGAGTGCAAATAAATGCAACATCTGCCTTGACGGGATTATTGAAAAAGTCATGATAGTCGTTAAAACGACGCTCGGAAGGGATTCCGAACTGGTCTGCCATCGCATTCCGACGAATGGCATCCGGTTCAACTACTGCAACAAGACGAGCCTCATCAGGATGAGCTGCGACATATTGCATATAGGTGCGCATACGATTGCCGACTCCGATAGCAACTATCGAAGTCGGCTTTCGTGAACTGTCTGAGTATTCAGTCATTTATCAAGTGGCTGTTATTTTTTCTTAGCCTTTTTGGTTTTCTTTGCAGTTTTGTTATTATCGCTGAGGTCGAGGATACGGATATTGCGGAATTTCACACCTTCCCCATGACCGCAGAAGCTGATATAGCCTTCTTTATTGAAAAGACCGGGGTGATTACGATGGTCAATCATATAAGGATTGCCTTGTTCGCCTTCCGGGCCAACGGCGTGACCCTGACATGCTTCGCGGATATTGGCATCAACGATAACTTCACCGTCAACAGTGACTGTGATATGATCGCCAATAGCCTTGATCTCTTCAGTGTGCCACTGCTTGATTGGGCCGAAGTCAACATGCTTTGCACCGACAACGCCGTAGATTGAACCGTGGATCTGGTAGGGTTTGATACCGGTATAGCCGAAGGGATAACCGCCATACATGGGATGGTCGTGATCAAGCACCTGAATTTCCATGCCGTGGAAGGCAGCGTCTACACCGGTGACGTCTTTACCTGTACGGATACCGATACCGTTGTTCACTCCAGGAACATCGAAACAGAACTCGAAGCGGTAGATGAAATCGCTATAGTTCTTCTTAGTATAAAGGTTACCGCCACCGCCGTACTGAGCAGTAACATAAATATTACCGTCTACCGGAACGTAAGCAGAGGTGTTGCCATGCCATTTGTCAAGTGAGCGACCGTCAAAAAGTACTTCAAATCCTTCAGCCTCTTCTTCGGGTGATAGGGTAAAGACAGGAGTGTCGGGAAGAGCATTGAAGTAGAAATTAGAAACTGCAGCCGGGTTGCTTACGGAAACAGTACCGCGGAAGGGAGCGTCCTTGCCGGCTTCGGGATTGACAACAACCTCGTTAACAGCGAAGGGAACAGAGCCAACTTCAACGAAGATACGATCGTTAAGCATGCGTACGTGAACAGGCTGAGGACCTGCGGGAAGAGCCTGCAGAATTCCATTGCCTACAGTAAGGCCGGTGGGATCGATTTTTACGAGGGGCATAGAGCGGAGTGTGAGCACAAGAGGATCAACACCGTTCCAATCGAAGTAGAGGTCGATATTTTCAAATTCTCCAGCAGGGCCGGCATTATCCACAAGAGCATAACCACCCTCAGCGTCAAAGCTGTTCAAGATACCTTTAACTTCGTCAGAGGCATATCCTGCGTCTGCATTATTCGCTTTGTGTTCATCAAATACCTTAAGAGCTTTCTCAAGAGCACCTTTAACCATCGCGCCTTTACGCAGACCTTCTTCCTTAGCGAAGATATATTTTACAGTGTTTGCTGCTGTAAGGGCGGTTTCCCTGTTATCGAGATAACGCGCAGCAAGCATAGCGGCGGGAAGTGTACGGCCTACGGCCATTGCTCCGAGGATCTGATTCTGGACGGGCACAGAGGGATTAAGAGCGAGAGCATTGTTGTAGAGACGATACTGGTCGATCGCGGGGAAGCCTGCTGCTTGCACGAGCTGTACGTAGCGACGGAGGATATCATCTTTCTTATCGGGATTTGCAACAGCGATCTCGTAAAGTACGGGAACCATCGCAGAATTGTTGACTTGCATGATAGCCGCATAAGCCGCAGCATTCTTATCAGCGTTGTAGTCCGCTACAAGACGGCTGACCGCATCAGGAGTGCCGGCCTGAGCAAGAAGCGGATAATAGAGTGCAACTTTGTTTGCGTCTTTGGTCGCGGCAAGACGTTTGCTGATCATTGCAAACTGTTCGTCGGGGGTAAGGCTTACAATAGCTTGCTTAGCTGCAGCTTGAAGTTCTGATACGGCAGCGGGATCGTTGGATGATTCAAGGAATGTGCAGACTTCCTCGAAATTTTCGGGACGAACGACACCCTTAAGACCTGAGAGAGCTACGCCGTTAACCATTGAATTGCCTTCGGTCATCAGTTTTACGGTCTTAGGATATGCACCGTAGATGTGACGTGTCGCAGCAAGCTGGAGAGCCTTAGCAACAACTTTTGAATCGGGAGAATCAAGAGCCTTGAGAACTCCTGAAGCAATGTCACCGTTGAAAGAGAGAAGTGCATTCTGAGCTGCTGCAGCGAGATCATTTTCCTGACCGAGCAGAGATGTCAACGCTACAAGCGCCTTGTCTCCACCAATTTTCGAAGCAGCTTTGACAGCGGCGATAGCGATATCGGGGTTCTTATCGTTGAAAGCACCAGTCACAACATCAATCTGACCGGCAGCGTGATTATTACCGAGCCAATTTAGAACATCTATCTTAGCTGCAGGCGAAAGTGATTTGAATTTGCCTGCTACTTCAGCGAAGATACCGTCACCTGCAAACTTAGGTGCAACGAGCAAAGCGGCATTGCGATAGGCGATGTTGTTGTCCTTAAGAGCGGTGAGAACATTTTTAGTTGCATTGGTACGATCCTTGTCAAGAACGATAGCGAGTGCAGCGCAACGAGTGTAGTCGGCGGGAACTTTAGTGAGTTCCTTCGCTGCAGCAAGAGCGGCTTTGCTGTCGAGGTTGGTGAGGAGACGGAGATAAGCATCGTTAGCTCCTGTAGGATCGTTTACATAATTCTTAGCCTTGGCAGCTTTCTTAAGCGGAGCGATCGAAGCATCGGTGCCGCAGACGGCGAGAGCGTTATAGACAGAAGCAAGGATTTTTGGATCAGTGCTTAAGGTCCAGCTTATCAAAGTAGGCTCAACGTTCTTGAGTTTCTTGAAGTAAGCCACATAAGCGAGTTCGGCTTCAGGGGCAGAAGCTGAATTGATGATGTCAGCAACCATTTCTTCGTCGCCGGGAACAAGTGCGAGACCGTTGATGGCGAAGTTACGAAGGTAGGGATCGCTTAGATATGATGCAAACACCTCAGCGTCGCCGGAAGCAGCGAGCTTGCTAAGTTGAGTCATCAGGAAGGCACGGTTAGGATCATCAGTGCATTTCTTGAGCGCTTCGACCAAACCATCGTGAATGCTTTTGCGAAGATTAGCGTCATCTGTACGGGTTGCATAGCTGGCGATAGCGTCAATAGCATACTCAAAGAGTGCATTCTGATTATTATCGGCAGGCTTGAGCCTATCGGCCAGCATTAAAATGCCTTTCTGACCGGTTGCGGCCATTTCGCCGATCACTTCATTGTAAGTAGCCTGATTTTTTGCAGGCAACTGCGCGAGACCATCAGAAATGATGGTCTCAGCAGTGCGGTTTCGGCTGTCAAGCTGGGCGAATGCGCTGAATCCGATGCACAGGCACAGCGACAGGAATATTAAAGATAGGGAACGTTTGTTCATCTGAGTTCTATGTTAGCGGTTTGGGATTAGATTGTCCAGGGGCCGCGCATGGGCTGATTGATCAGTGCGTTAGCGGCATCGTCGTTAATAAATGTCTGGGTTTCGGGATCGAAAGCAAGTTCGCTACGGCCAAGACGGAGGGCAATAGTACCCAGGTTGACAAGCGTACAGCTATAGTGACCGTTCTGTTCGTTGAGCGCGAATTTCTGACGATCGCGTACACACTCGAGGAAGTCAGTGCGCTGAGGTTCGGGCTCAGGCATCTCGGCGATCTTATTCATCACGTCGGGGATAGTACACTCGAATCCCTTGTAAACTTTTCCGTTGGGGCCTTCGATATAGGGAACTTTACCCGGGCTTTCGTAGCCTTCGCCCTCGAGGACGATCTGGCAGCCGTCAGCATAAGTGTAAGTAATCTTGCGCCATGTGCCTACAGCATCGGGATGCTGCTGGGGAGCGTCAACTTCAATCTTGAGCGGGAGTTCGTTATCTTTGCCGAGGAAATACTGCACGGGGTCAAGATAGTGCTGACCCATGTCGGCAAGACCGCCGCCGTCATAATCCCAATATCCACGGAATGTCTGATGAACGCGATGAGGATTATAGGGTTTGTAGGGGGCCGGACCTAGCCACATATCATAGTCGAGTTCAGAGGGAACACCCTGAGGCACGAGATTCTCACGGCCGACCCAGAAGAACTTCCAAGCAAAACCGGTAGCACCTGAAACAGTCACTTTAAGAGGCCAACCGAGCATACCGCTGTCAACGAGTTTCTTGAGCGGACGCACTTCTGTGCCGAGACCGTAGAATGTATCTTTAAAACGGAACCATGTGTTCAGACGGAACATGCGGTTATAACGCTGAACTGCTTCCATCACGCGCTGACCTTCGCCGATTGTGCGCGTCATAGGTTTCTCGCACCATATATCCTTACCGGCCTTAGCTGCCTCGACAGACATGATACCGTGCCAGTGCGGAGGAGTAGCGATATGAACGATATCGATGTTCGGATCATTGATCAGATCACGGAAATCGTGATATTTAGTCACGTTTTCGCCGAAGCGTTCCTTGGCCAAATTGGCAGCAGAGTTAAGGTGATTGGAATCGACATCACAGAGAGCAACGAGACGACAGCTCTTGTCGCTGCGGAAGTGAGTCTCCGAACGGCCGATGCCGCCGGTGCCGATAATACCACGGGTAAGTTGATCGCTCGGCGCAATGTGACCGTTGCCGCCGAGGACATGGCGCGGGATGATCGTAAAGAGACCAGCGGCGCCCAGAGTCTTCAGAAATGTCCTTCTACTGGATTTCATAACAGGATAGTAATAGGTTTTAAAGTTCAAATAAAAAGGTCGTCAGACCTATGCGCCAGATTCATTATTCTCCGGGAGAGAACGGACAGAAATCATCGGTTGTCTAAGACAAATTGCATAGGTCTATTAATATGGTTCAAAGTTAACGAATTTATTCCAAATCCGAAATTATGATAACCTTTTTTAATGTATTTTTATAAAGTCGGTCAGCGGGCAGGTGCAATGACTTTCATCGAGCAGTTGTCACAATCAAAATCCAATCGATAACGGATGCCTGCAGCCTGTAAAAATAGAGGAGAGGGCAGACTCGATGCCCCGGGTGATTTAAGACAAGCCCCGAGTTCACGACGCAGACAATAGCGTGTAGTCATAACACGTTGATCACAGTTATTGTCCGGGATGCGAACTTCCGTCGCCGGTTCCGCAACGGCGATGCCATGATCTGCATAAAAACGTCCGGCGAGATTGTTGGATACATTATCGTGACGATCAAGCGGCGCGCTCTTGAACGGTTTGATGTCCTGTTTTTCAGGACGACGATAGTCGTAGATATAACGAGCTTTGCGCACTGAATCAAGCGCAACAACTGTCTTCCGACGTAAATCTGTAAGCACTGACGCTTGAATAAATATGTCTTCGGGAATATTATCCTCAAGGTTTTGGAGCAAATAGACGGTGTCTCCAAGTCGATCAATAACTCTGCGGCGCGAATCGGCCTGCGGTGTTCTTGCCGGTTGAGCGGGACAGTCAACGATGACTTCGGCCGATGCGCCGGTGGAAATGCTGAGACTGAGTGCGATGCGGTCTTCGCCTACAAGACGTAAAACGGCCGTAACAGGGATGCGACGCACAGCAGTTACTCCAGCCATGGAATCATCGCGTTGCTTATCGCGGTTACGGAAAAGACGTGTCCCAGCCGGAATATCAACATCGGAAGCAGTAAAAACAGTGTCACCTTCGACTCGGTTTACGCGGAAGCCGACATAGCGTCCATCGGCTGCAAAATAACCTACACCGTCTCCGTTATGGAGAGGTTCGTCTGCCATAAGCCGCACACGACGGCCTTTGGCTGAAATAACCTTTCCCACAGGTCGGCCGATCCATTTAGGAGTGTCAAGCGAAGCCATACGGAGAGTATTTGCCGGTCGTCCGTCGAGGAAGTATGAAGTGAATTTACGGTTGAATACCCTACTTAGGTCAGGCTCAAAATTGAGCCGCACCTCTCCGATCGAAGAACGTGAATAGCGACCGTCCGACTGACTGACAATCTGATCCAACGCTTTGTGGTAGGCACCGACTGTCGTACGAACATAGTCACTTTCCTTTAGACGGCCCTCGATTTTGAACGACGACACACCTGCGGCGACCAAATCAGCAAGCCGATCAACTCGATTCATATCGCGCAAAGAAAGGTAATGTGCCTCCGGAGCGACTGTCCGGCCCTCACGGTCAACGAGAGTGTAAGGCAGTCTGCACATCTGGGCGCACTCACCACGGTTGGCACTTCGGCCGGTTGCTAAAAGACTCGCCTGACAATCGCCATTATAACTTACACATATTGAACCATGAACAAATGCTTCGAGCGGTACTGTTACGGCATCGGCCACGGCGCGAATCTGCTCCAACGACAACTCTCGCGCCAAAACAATCTGCGAAAAGCCGCAATCCTGTAAGAACCGGGCTTTTTCGGGTGTCCGGGTGTCGCACTGTGTGCTTGCATGAAGAGCGATCGGAGGGATATCCATCCTAAGGACGGACAGGTCTTGAACAATAAGAGCGTCCACTCCGACACGGTAAAGTCTTTTTATAAGATTCTCGGCCTCGCGCAGTTCATGATCATAAATCAGTGTGTTCAATGTCACATACACGCGCGCGTCGTAGTTATGAGCAAAGTCGACCAACGACGCAATGTCGTCAACCGAATTGCCTGCGGCAGCACGTGCACCGAAAGCCTCGGCACCGATATAGACTGCATCTGCGCCGTGGATAACAGCCTGACATCCAATGGTGAGGTCTCGTGCCGGTGCTAATAATTCAAGTTGACGAGTCTCAGTCATTTACTTTCTTGTAGGATTCAATAAGTGAGAAAGCATAGTCACGCGAAGCGTTGATCAGATCCGGCCAATGAGCATCGCTGTTAACAATTAGCGGTACACCTGCGTCAATAAGTGCCGGGATATATCGTTCAGACGGGAAAATTCGACCGTGGAGAGTTTTAGCCTTAGTGTTGATCTCCACAATGGGCTTACGGAGAATGATTTCATCGAGCAGCCGATTGACAAGACTGCGGTACATCGCGCTATCTTCTATTCCCGGACAATAAGCCGATGCATTCTGACCGATCTTGTCAAAATGTCCGATAATATCGAAGCCTCCGGCGCGTAGCATGTCGATTGAATGCTCGTAGAAAGTTGTAACGACATAGTCAATATCATCGTCAAAAGATTCAACCATATTGCGGGCGAATCGTTCGGCACTCCCGTCGACATCAATATATCGTCCTGACTTATCGGGAATAAAATGCACTGATCCGATACGGTAATCCAGCGGTAGCGACTGGAAATAATCATTTGCGGGCCCCCATTCCGGCCCGAGCCAGTCTATTTCCATTGCGGCGTAAAGCCGGATATGATCACCGTAGAGCCTACGCAAACGTTCAACCTCTGCGAGGTAAAGCGGCACAGCCTCCAGCGACATGTTGCACGGTGATTCGATAGGTATAGGAGAGTGTGGAGAAAATCCATAGTGAGTAAAGCCGTCGCGGATCGCGGCGGTCACAAAGTCCTCCATAGGCGCATGGCCGTCGCAGAACTGAGTGTGACTGTGAAGCGTATATTTTCGGGACGAACCCAACTCACGGATTATATCCATAATTTAACTTGATTATATATCAGTATCCTACTTCGTGGATAATGCGACCGGATCTTAATCCACGCACATAACGGGCAAAAAGACCAAGTGTAAGAGCAGCCACTGCAGCTCCCGCCAACAATGCTACCGGCAAACTGAGTCCAAATCCTTCCGGTGACGGGGCAAACAGTATGTAGCTTACACTCACAATGGTCATAAACAGGGCTGGAAGAAGAGAAATGACATACAGTTTGTTGTGACGCGCAAGATAAACCGTAACCGCCCATAGAGTGAAGACGGCGAGAGTCTGGTTGACCCATGCGAAATAGCGCCACAGGACATTAAAGTCAATCAGCATCACAGCGAAACAAAGCGCAAATATGGGGAGACTGACAAGGAGACGTTTCCAGATTTTTTTCTGGTCGAATTTCATAAAGTCGGCTGCTATGAGTCGAGCTGAACGGAGTGCGGTATCACCGGTAGTGATAGGTGCAGCAATCACACCGAGCAGAGCCAGAATACCGCCTACTTTTCCGAGCCATGAGATCGATATATCGTTGACAAGCGTTGCGGGTTTACCGCCATTTGCAGCCATATAGTCTGCAAGTTGGTCATAACCACCAGCGAAGGTAATTGCTGCCGCAGCCCAAATGAGAGCGACAATCCCTTCGGCAACCATTGCACCGTAGAAAATGGGGCGTGCAAGTTTTTCGTTCTTGAGACAACGCGCCATCATAGGCGATTGCGTGGCATGGAAACCAGAGATCGCTCCACAAGCGATGCTGACAAACATCATTGGGAAGATGGGAGTCGCCGCAGGATTAGCGCGGCGGTTAAACAAACCGTCAGTAAATCCGTCGGGTATCTTATAATCACCGAAAATCAACACAAAGAGCAAACCGGCAGCCATGAAGAGCAAAGCAAGTCCAAAGACAGGGTAAAAATTACCGATAAGTTTGTCGATCGGTAGAAGCGTGGCTAAAACATAGTAGATGAAAATAACAGCGATCCAGAAAGTGCGGTCAAGTGAGTCGGGAGTCATGCCCGCCAGCAGATCGGCAGGATTGATCACAAACACAGCACCTACAAGAATAAGGAGCACAACTGAAACGATACGCATCGTCTGTTTGATCGATGGGCCAAGTTCGCGTCCGACAAGTTCGGGGAGTGAGTCGCCGCCACTGCGGATCGACATCATTCCGGACATAAAATCGTGGACAGCTCCGCCGAAAATTGTACCGATTACAATCCACAAAAATGCAGCCGGGCCAAACATCACCCCCATTATCGCGCCGAAAATCGGACCGAGTCCGGCGATATTAAGAAACTGGATCAAGAAAACTTTCCATGCGGGCATGGGTATAAAGTCGACGCCGTCGCTTTTTGTCTGGGAGGGGACAGGACGTGAGGAATCGACGCCGAATATACGGCTGCAAAATGCGCCATAGATTACATAACCGCCTATCAGAACGGCTAATGCGATAAGAAATGATGTCATAGGTCAGATTATTGTTTATGATTAAGAGGCGATTCACCGGGACGGATGATTTTCTCACGCATTTCGGTGTCTGCTTCAATATTTTTCATTCGGTAATAGTCCATTATGCCAAGATTTCCCTTGACAAAGGCTTCAGCCATGGCACGCGGCAGTTCTGTCTCGGCCTCGATTACTTTCGCACGAGCTTCCTCGGCTTTGGCTTTCATTTCCTGTTCGAGAGCGATAGCCATTGCGCGACGTTCTTCGGCCTTAGCCTGTGCAATATTTTTGTCGGCCTGAGCCTGATCTATCTGGAGGGCTGCGCCGATATTGCGGCCTATGTCAATGTCAGCAATGTCGATTGAAAGTATTTCGAAAGCTGTACCTGAGTCAAGACCCTTCTTTAGAACAAGTTTGGATATAGAGTCAGGATTTTCAAGAACCTGCTTGTGACTTACAGAAGAACCGATTGATGAAACAATGCCTTCACCTACGCGGGCAAGAACAGTATCTTCGCCGGCACCACCGACCAACTGTCGGATATTGGCCCGGACGGTAACTCGGGCCTTGGCAATTAGCTGGATACCGTCTTTCGCAACGGCCGTAACTGGCGGAGTATCAATAACCTTAGGATTTACACTCATTTGAACGGCTTCGAAAACGTCGCGGCCGGCGAGATCGATAGCTGTGGCCATTTTGAACCCGAGATCGATGTTTGCTTTAGCGGCAGAAACCAGAGCGTGAACTACTTTGTCGACATTGCCGCCGGCAAGATAGTGAGCCTCAAGGTCGTCACGGGTTATGTCGTTCAAACCGGCTTTGTGCGCCTCGATCATTGCGCGGACAATCAAGGCCGCAGGGACTTTACGGATTCGCATCAGCACAAGTTGGATGAGCGATATGCGCACCCCGCTTGCACGCGCTGAAATCCAAAGGAAGAATGGACAGTAATAGAAAAAAACGATCAACAGTATTACAACTGCAACGATCAGGATTATAAGAGTCATTTCCATAGGATATAAGGATTAGATTTTGAATCTATTTTGTTTCAAGACGGATCACTTTATTGCGATGCTCGCTGATTGTCTGGCGCCCATATTCAATAGCAGCTTCAGCGTCGAGGATTTGATCGGCAACGGTACGATCCCCCGCACGATAGCGGTCTCTGAGTTTAGCGAGCCGTTCGATCTGGGAATCGAGTTCGGTTTGCTCATTGAGCAATTTGGCCATTTCGAGGCGCGCCTGACGGTCGGAGAAATCATCGAGAGTCGTATACACCTTTCCGTTGCCCATCGACAACATGAAAGAAGTGTAGATCTTCGAGCGTTTGTCTCCGACCTCGCTGATCGAAGCAATTCGCTCAAGAAGTGGCGAGGGATCTGAGGTTTGGGTAGCGGCAATCGATGTGATGCGCGCTTTGTCAGCCAAATCAGGATCGTCAGGTGAATAATTGACGCGTGTCTGCGACGGCACGAATATGTAAATCGTAACCTTGCCTTCGATGCCTGCTCGGTCACTGGCGAACCATCCTGCACCTGTTGTTTCGTCTATGGCTAGCATATAATCGTTAGCAGTTGAATTATAAGGCATACCGACGTTCTGAGGCTGCAGGAACCCATCATCGCTGCGGCGAGTCATAAAAATGTCGTAGCCGCCGATAGAACCTTCACCAGTCGCGGCATAATATAGGGTAGTGCCATCAGGCATAAGGAATGGATAATCAGCATCTCCGCCTTGTGAAAAATCACCCTTTAGTGGCGCCGGACTATCAACAGTTCCGTCGTCGAGAATTGATGCAGACATCAACACGGAGCGACCGGTAGAATCGCTTTCTGCCCATATCATTTCGCTACGGTTCTGGGGAACGTATACCAGTGTACGAGCCTTAACATCTGTTTCTTCGGGCAACATGAGGCGACCGGACTCCGGTGAAAGTCTGTAATGAGTAAAGAAATCAGCAGCATCGACATTGATCGAATCAATTATTTCGATCTTTTCCACGCGCTGGAGCATGTTGCGCAACATCACAAGCTGACTACGGAGATCATCCATCTGAGCCGGCTCTGATTTTTTTGATTTACTAAGAGCCTTTTCCCATGCGTCGAGACATTCATCGGCAAGATCTACATCATAGTCGGCCAGTGCTATTTCCATAAGGATACGAGACGCATCTGCGACATTCTTAGACTGAGCAGCCTTCAACGGAGCGACGGCCTCGGAGTTACGTCCTAGCGCGTGAAGTGAGGCACCGAGATAGTAGCCGATATTACCATCACGGGGCGAAGCCTTGTACAACGGCTGCAGACGAGTTACTGCCTCAGCATATGATCCGTTATTATATAATTTCTTAGCCTCGTCAAGCGGAGCCGCCGACAGGGTTGAAATATTTAAAGCTAACACAACAAGGGTCAGCAAGACTGATCGCATAGCCATATAACTTGTTTTCATAACTCAAAGTTAGCAAATCTTTTTTGAATGGCTAACTTTATAAACAAATATTTGGAAACGATCTGTTGATGCAGCCGTTAATCAGGGTCGTAGACGGTCGGTGAGATTTCACCGGTCATGGCAAGATAAGCGTTTGAGGCGAGAGCACCAAGCTCATCTTCGCCGGCTCGCACCGAGATAGGTGCAATCCAACGGATCCAAGAACTGAGTTTTTCAATGCAATATGTGCTGTGGGCAATCCCGCCGGTAAGGATGATAGCGTCAATGTGACCACGCAGGGTGACGGCTCGAGCACCGACATACTCCGCTACCTTGTAAATCATTGCGTCCAGCACGCCTTTGTATGGTTCTTCACCGGCCTCAGCTAAACCTACAATCTCAGCGACATCATTGATGCCAAGATGGGCAGCAAGGCCACCTTTACCATTGAGAAGTTTATGAATTTCGCGTTGAGAGTATTTTCCACTGAAGCAGAGATCTACAAGATTGGCAGTCGGGAGAGATCCGGCACGTTCGGGGCTAAATGGTCCGTCGCCGTTTAGTGCGTTATTGACATCAATTACACGTCCGTGACAATGCGCGCTCACTGAAATTCCACCCCCAAGATGTACAACGATCAGATCAAGCTCTTCGTATTTGAGACCGTTCAGCCTTGCATAACGACGAGCGACGGCTTTACTATTCAGGGCGTGGAATATGGACCTTTTGTTCATACCCGGCAATCCGGAGAGACGTGCCTCCGGCATAAGTTCGTCTACTACTTCCGGATCAGCAATAAAAGCAGGACATCCCAATTCGCTGGCAAAAGCGTCGGCCATCAGTGCACCGAGATTGCAAGCATGCTCCATCTCGGCATTAATGAGATCATGCTTAATTCTGTCATCAACTTTGTAAACTCCACCGGGAGTAGGTTTTAATAGACCTCCACGCGCGATCACTACATCAAAATGTTTGTCAATCTTTTCATCTTCCAGCAACTTATGCATCGCTGCCGTACGATAATCGAGCTGTTGGTTGACATGTTCAAATCGAGCCAGATCTTCGACCGGATGATGGACACAACCTTTCCACTTTATCTGTTCGTCTTCATAGACGGCAAACTTTGTCGATGTTGAACCCGGATTTATGACAAAGATTCTCATGTAGATTTTACTTATTAGAAGCCATGCAGGCAAGAATTAAACTATAGAATTTAGATTCGGCCGAATCTGCGCGCGAAGCGACCACAACAGGGCGAATTGTTCCGGTAACCATCGCTGCCATAATAGCTTTCCCAAAATATGATACCGTCTTATAGAAAGTATTTCCTGCCTCGAGATCCGGAAGGATGAGAATGTCTGTATCACCTACCACCTCAGATTCAATTTTTT
The DNA here is from genome assembly GCA_964621135.1 of uncultured Bacteroides sp. Lineage (GTDB taxonomy): Bacteria > Bacteroidota > Bacteroidia > Bacteroidales > Muribaculaceae > CAG-873. The sequence goes on from CAZULD010000031.1 coordinate 15,425, forward strand.
TGATCTGGGCACTTTCGCGGTCACAAGCAGTCTTCACATCCATTGGACCACCGATGGCTGCATCTCCATATTCTCCCTGGCTGGCTCTGTTGATCAGTTCAACATAATTTTCAGTTACTGGGAATCGAGGATTGATTTTTTCTGAAAAATGGATCAAGGCAACTTTGGGACGCGCCACGCCTAATTTTCTCATCGCATCACAATCATAATGGATCATGGCGTCGAACTGCTCAAGTGTCGGATTGGGAATTACCGCAGCGTCCGAGAACATAAGAAGTTTATGATACACCGGAGACTCAACCAAAGTCAGATGGCTCATCACCTTGCCGGGTTTGAGAAGACCGCGGCCGCCCTGTTTATCTATTACTTCGTGAAGAATCGTGTCGGTATTAAGCGAACCTTTCATCAAAACGTCAGCTTCACCAGTATAGACGAATCGTACCCCCTGACGCGCAGCATCGACAGTGTCAGTACACTTTACAAGTTCGAGTTTAGATACAGGATATTTCTTAGCCCAATTTATAAATTCCTTTGATTCTCCTCCATCAAGCATCAGAACGAGATCAACGAGATCACCTTCCATACATCTGCGGACGACGTACTCAGTGTGATCGTCATTGGGGCAGACAATGGCAACCTTCTTACGCTCACCACGGTCAACATACCGCTTTACTAAGTCCTCGAAACTCTTTAGTGCTTCCATCTATCGTAGATTTTTTTGCAAATATCCGAATTAGTTTCGGTCCTGCCAAATCACAGACCAACAAATTGCACAAAACTACTAAAAATATGCAATCAAATATGTGTTCCCGTATTTTATATGCTATCATGGAGGGAAAAATAAAGTTATACTCCTCCTGAGTCTTTTTGTAATTGTATCCTATTTCTTATTTAAATACGGAAATTTTTCCGTAACTTTGCGTCACAATTTCTTAAGGTTTCATATATTTTACTTATCCTATGGATTGGATTCTTGATCTGCTAATGCCCGGCAATGAATCGATAGCAAGCACATTGGTGCTATATTCGTTTGTTATTGCGGCGGGTATTTACATCGGCAAGCTCAAATTTTTTGGTGTTTCGCTTGGTGTTACTTTCGTTCTCTTTGTCGGTATTTTAATGGGCCATTTTGGCTATATCATTAATGATAATATACTGAAATTTGTCAGAGAGTTCGGACTTATCCTATTTATCTTCTCTATTGGTCTTCAGGTCGGCCCGGGTTTCTTTTCGTCATTCAAAAAAGGCGGTATGCGTCTTAATTTCATGGCTGTTCTGATCATTGCACTCAATGTTCTGATTGTCCTCGGAATCTATTACTTCGGTAATATCAATGATATCAGTGCTCTCGTTGGTGTTATGAGCGGAGCGGTGACTAATACACCCGGTCTTGCAGCCGCACAGCAAACTGTAAGTCAAATGTACCAAAGTCCAGAACAGGCTAATTTGATGGCGTCGGGTTATGCGGCAGCCTATCCCCTCGGTGTGGTTGGTATTATCCTCTCGATGTTCGTTATCAAAGGTATCTTTCGCATTTCAACAGACAGCGAAATCAAGAAGATTGAGGAAGATCAGGAAAATGCCCAACTGAAACCTTATCTTCTCTCAATCGAAGTTACAAACAAGTTAGTTGACGGTCGTACCTTGTTGCAACTTCACGACGTCATCGTATGCAACTTCGTTGTTTCGCGTGTGATGAACAAGAATAACGAGATCACAATTCCTAAATCTTCGACTCAGATCCATGTTGGCGACCGGCTTTTGATAGTATGCTCGGCCGCAGATACGGGCTGCTTTACAACCGTTCTTGGTCCTCAAATAGAAATGGACTGGGAGTCGACTCCTACTCCCGTCTTCTCTCGCCGTATTCTTATCACCAAGAGTGAATACAACGGTGTGGCTCTCGGATCACTGCGTCTACATAACGGCTACCAACTCAACGCTACCCGCGTCAATCGTGCCGGTGTCGATCTGCTCGCTTCGCCGAACCTGCGCCTGCAGATGGGTGACCGAATTACCGTTGTAGGCGATCTCGACGATATCGATCGTCTGGCAGCACGCCTCGGCAACTCTATGAAGCGTCTCAATCAACCCAACCTTATAACTATATTCGTCGGTATTATACTCGGTATTATACTTGGATCGATTGACCTCGGATTTGGCATGAAACTCGGACTGGCCGGTGGTCCGCTCGTTGTTGCAATCTTGCTAAGCCGCTTCGGATATAAGGCAAAACTCATCACTTACACATCATCCTCTGCATCTCTGCTGCTTCGCGAATTAGGAATATGTCTTTTCCTTGCCTCTGTTGGCATCTCTGCAGGTAAAGGCTTTGCGGACGCTGTGTTCAACACTACAGGTATGTGGTGGGTAATCTGGGGCTTCGTCATTACTGTCGTGCCTCTGATTTTGGTTGGATTGCTTGCCCGCGGACGCGACAAGATCAACTTCCTTACGCTTATGGGTATGTTCTCAGGCGCATGTACCGATCCACCTGCTCTCGCTTATGCCAACAATTCGACCGGTAACGATGCACCCGCGGTAGCTTATTCTACAGTATACCCTCTTACGATGTTCCTCCGAGTCGTTGCAGCCCAAGCTCTCATACTCTGTCTCGCGTAAGCTCATAAATAATACATAAGAAAGAAGTTCGATTCGCCGCCAAGCGGCATAATCGAACTTCTTTTATTTCGTAATACGGCTTAGATTTCCCTGACCCGTATACTTTACATGGAGAGAACGGAGAATGAGAAATTATTTATTAAAGAGTTCGTCACTCTTGGTCTTCTCATAATCACGAATTTTATCAACAAGGATGTCTGCCTGCTGAAGACCAACGGCACGCCATACGGGTTCGCCGTTCTTGAAGAGAATAAGAGTAGGAATAGACTGAACATTGTAGCGTCGTGCTACTTCTTCGTTCTTATCAATATCTATCTTGAGAACATTTGCCTTATCGCCTACTTCCTCTTTTACTTTTTCGATAATAGGAGCCTGCATCTTACAGGGTCCACACCATGTTGCATAGAAGTCAACCAATGTAGGTTTATCTTCGCCAATCAAGCTGTTAAAATCGTTCATATCTGTAATGTTTTAAAATTTCACTTATGTTTTAGATACTATTATAACACCAAAATTAGAGTTAATGTTTAGTCTTCACGTTAAATTAGAGAGTCTTGATTTTTGAGAAGATAATAAATAGCAATTTAGCATTGCCAAAATCGAAAATTCTCCTTAACTTTGCAGAACAAATAAGGTCGGTCCGGTAGCTCAGCTGGATAGAGCATCTGCCTTCTAAGCAGACGGTC
>CAZULD010000032.1:0-18433 GCA_964621135.1 uncultured Bacteroides sp.
TTTAAGATTTATATTGCTGCTTACTTGCGGTCTGCTTTTTGCTTCTGGTCGCGGTCCCGGCCTTGCTTCTGATCACGGCTCTGCTTCTGATCTTTCTGTTTCATCATCTGCTTGTTGCCGTGGCCACGCTGCTGGCCGTTGACAGCCATGTTCTCAAGGAAGGTTACATACTGCTCAGGAGTGAGGATGGCTTTCACCTTGCCGAGGAATTCGCGCTTAGCCTGGCTGCGGTCTGTGCGAGCCTGCTCTTTGTCAACTTTCTGACCGTTTTTCTTTTCACCCTTCATCTGAGCCTTCATCGGGCACTCCTGATTGCGGAGTTCCTGAAGTTTGGTCTGCTGTGCTTCGGTGAGGTTGAGACCTTCGAAGGGGTTGAAGCCTTCGCCACATTTGCCCTTGCGGCCTTCTTTGTTGCCTTTCGTGCATTCGGTCTTATCCTTGCAGTTGCTGTCTTTCTTGTTGTCGTTTGCTGCGAAACTTACAGTTGTACCTGCCGCAAAAAGAACGGCTGCGAGTAATAATGCTTTTGTCTTCATGATTTAATCGTTGTTTTTAGTTTTTATAGATTAATACTTTTCTAATTGTTACGCATCTTTGACCGCGAAAGTTCTAAACGGTTTAACCGCCGATCGCGATATTTTGTTATTTTAACAAATTCGCTTTATTATATAATAGGTATATTGCGTATTTGTTGCGAACTTCTTAACTTTGCCGTATGAATGATTTTTTCTCTAAAATAAAAGACTTTTGCCGCCGCCATCCGATCATCGCCAACCTTGTTCTGATGGTAATCGTAGCATGTGCCCTGATATGGGCCGTGATGCTTTTTCTTGATGTGTGGACTCACCACGGCTCGAACTCGACCGTGCCTCAGATAAAAGGATTGACCTACAACGAAGCCAAGCTCGTGCTGGCCGAGAACGACATGTCGATCGAGATATCGGATTCGATCTTCGACCGCAACGCTGCCCCGGGCACAGTGCTCGAATCGTGGCCCAAGGCCGGAGCTGTCGTCAAGAAGGGTCGTCAGGTGTTTGTGACCGTGACGGCGTTCTCACCCAAGCTGGTGACTATCGGCATGCCCGTGATCGGTGTGTCGTCGCGACAGGCCGTCACTTATCTCGAAGGGCTCGGCATCACGTCGATCCGCATAGTGAGCGTACCGTCGCAGTATCCTGATCTCGTCGAGAACGCTTACGCCGACGGCAAGACCCTTACGGTCGGTGCGGCCATCCCCGTTACGGCATCTGTGACCGTTGAGGTCGGCTCTGCTCCGATCGACACCTTCGAGACCGATTCGCTCGACATTGCTGTCGGCGATGCTATCGATCAGGTTGACTTCATAGATGAGGACTGACGCCATGCTGCCGGTTGACGATCCCGAAAACATGTTGCCCGACGGCGTCGATGACGAACTCGACGCTCAGATCGTCGACGATGAGCCCGAGGACGGCTCGGGGATGTATGAGCATTTCCGCTTCGAGGCCGACAAGGGGCAGGCTCTGCTCCGCGTCGACAAATTCCTTGTGGCGCGCCTTGAGAAGTCGTCGCGCAACCGTGTCCAGCAGGCAGCCGAGGCAGGTTGCATCCTCGTCAACGGCAAGCCCGTCAAGAGCAACTACCGCGTCAAGCCGCTCGACGTCGTGCAGGTCGTCATGGACCGCCCGCGCTACGAGTGCGAGATCATCGCTCAGGACATACCCCTCGACATAGTCTATGAGGACGATGACCTGCTCGTGGTCAACAAGCCTGCGGGTCTCGTCGTCCATCCGGGTCACGGCAACTACGACGGCACGCTGGTCAACGCTCTCGCATGGCATTTCAAGGACAATCCCGACTACGACGTCAGCGATCCCCGCATGGGATTGGTCCACCGCATAGACAAAGACACCTCGGGGCTGCTCGTCGTCGCCAAGACTCCCGACGCCAAGACTCACCTCGGCAAGCAGTTCTTCAACAAAACGACCAAGCGCGAATACAATGCCCTCGTCTGGGGCGTGCCCGATCCCCGCAGCGGACGCATCGAAGGCAATATCGGCCGATCGCTGCGCGACCGTCTGCAGATGGCCGTTTTCCCCGACGGTGACATGGGCAAACACGCCGTCACCCACTATGAGACGCTCGAATCGTTCGGCCACACGGCGCTGGTGAAATGTGTGCTCGAGACAGGCCGCACGCATCAGATACGCGTCCATATGCGCCACATCGGTCACCCGCTCTTCAACGACGCCCGTTACGGCGGCGATCAGGTGCTCCGCGGTGTGCCGTCGGCCAAGTACAAGGCCTTCATCGAGAATTGTTTCGAAGTGTGTCCCCGTCAGGCGCTTCATGCCCGCACACTCGGTTTTGTCCATCCGCGCACCGGCGAGGAAATGTTTTTCTCGGCCGAGATTCCCGCCGACATGCAGGCTCTCATCGAGCGTTGGCGCACCTACAGCACGTCGCACTGATCCGTCTGCCTCCTCACCCTTAAAGCAGTGTTTCCCCGCTTTCCTGTTTCCCTGTTTTCCTGTTTTCCGAGGCAGGGGGATGGAAAACAAGGAAAACGGAAAACAAGGAAAACGCAAGGACGCAGATCTTGGAGGTGAGCTGTGGCTGTGGCGGAGATGACTGTTTGGCGCTACTGTGTCAGCGATACGTTATTGGCGAGGCTTTACTCGTCGGCGATACTTGATGCGTCAGGCGTGATTGTCAGAGGCAGGGTTCAGCAGCAATGCACCGCCATATCACCCACAATGCTTCCGCGCTACATGTCTGATACGTTGCTATTCCGCCGATTTGAAGATATAAATTTTTAGTATAAAGATTTATATAATACTCACCCTATAATAATTATAATATAACTACTACTAACGCTGTGTGTCCATCGATGTCAGGGGCTGTCGCAGTCACTTTGTCTTTGTTGTTTTCCGTGTTTTCCTGTTTTCCTGTTTTCCGAAGCAGGAGGATGGAAAACGTGGAAAACGGAAAACGAGCGACAGTGTCTCGGATGTTATATCGCGTGATATTGTTTCCGTGCTGCAAAGATAAGCAAAATATCAATATAAATTGCAATAAATGCAGTAAAATTATTTGAGGCATGCTACAACTATACCCTCTGCGAAAAAATGCTTACCTCGAGAAGTAACTTTGTTATCCGCTCGTGGTGTTTTCCTTGTTTTCCACCTCCCGGCCTCGGAAAACAGGAAAACAGGAAAACAGGAAAACGCGGGAAACAGGAAAGTGGGGCCGAGATTACAAATGTTACAAAAATCGAGCTGATGTAACAAATGTGTAATAAATTGAGTAGTGGTAACAGTGTGTTAATCAGTGTGTTATTGCAAGAATGGGATTTTCTTGAAAAAAACATCTCACTTGCAGCGATAAAAATTTGACATCGGCGTAAATGGTTGTAGCTTTGTCGTGTAAACAAAAAACAAACAACAATATCATCACAAATTCAGAGATTAAAACCGACTAAAATTACACCCTTGAATTTATCATTGCTGTTATGGAGAAGACCAAATTCCAATCAAATCTTATGAGTCATCAGAGCAGACTGTTCAACTTCGCATTCATGTTGACTTCCAACCGTGAGGACGCCTACGACCTGTTGCAGGATACCACCCTCAAGGCTCTCGACAATCAGGATAAGTTTGTCGACGACTCGAATTTCACCGGATGGCTGTTCACCATTATGCGCAATCTATTCATAAGTAATTACCGTCGGGCAGCACGCGCAGCGACCGTCATCGACACCACAGACAATCTCTATCACCTCAATCTCTCGCAGGATTCGGGACTGGAGACCCCCGAAGGGCTCTACGAGGCAGGCGAGATCAGCGCTGCGATCAACGAATTTGCCGACGAGTACCGCGAGCCGTTCTCGATGCACGTCATCGGCTACAAGTACGACGAGATTGCCGAGAAGATGAACATTCCCCTCGGCACGGTCAAAAGCCGCATCTTCTATGTCCGTAAAAAACTTCAGGAACGCTTCGCCGACTATCGCTGAAACGCCCTCACCCGTTGTAATTCTGTTTTCCTTGTTTCCCTGTGACTAGCCTCGGGAAACGGGAAACAGGAAAGTGGAAAGCACGGTGATCAGATGTCGAGGTCAAGCTCTACGGGGCAATGGTCCGAACCGTAGATGTCAGCGCGGATGTTGGCGTCGGTGATCTTGGGCGCAAGGCGGTCAGAGACCACAAAGTAGTCGATGCGCCACCCGACGTTCTTCTCACGCGAACGCATCCGATAACTCCACCATGAATATGCATCCTCGAGGTCGGGATGGATCTGACGGAACGTGTCAGTGAAGCCTGCCTCGAGCAGCTTTATGAACTCGCCGCGCTCCTCGTCGGTGAAGCCTGCGTTGCGGCGGTTGGTCTTGGGATTCTTGAGGTCGATCTCCTTGTGGGCAACGTTCATGTCGCCGCAGACCACTACGGGCTTGACCTTGTCGAGACTGATGAGATAGTCGCGGAAGTCGCGCTCCCACTCCATGCGGTAGTCCAGTCGCAGCAGCTCCTCCTTGGAGTTGGGCGTGTAGACGGTCACCAGATAGAAGTCGCCGAGGTCGAGAGTGATCACGCGGCCCTCATGGTCGTGGCAGTCATGGCCGATGCCGTAGCTGACCGATAGCGGCTCGCGGCGGGTGTAGATCGCCGTGCCCGAATAGCCCTTCTTGTCGGCGAGATTCCAGTAAGAGTGATAGCCGTCGAACTCGGGGACAGCGATGCCCGGGCTGAGCTTGGTCTCCTGCAGGCAGAAGAAGTCAGCGTCGAGGTCTTTGAATATATCTTCGAAGCCTTTGCCGCAGACGGCGCGCAGGCCATTGACGTTCCATGATATGAATTTCATTGCGCTTATGGTTGGGTGAGAGGGGTTAGTACCAGAGGATGCCGTTGGAGCGCGACGAGCGTTTGTCGTACTTGAGGTCGCTGAGCAGCGACGACTTGACGGCGATGTGGAAGTTATAGCTCTTGTAGGGCCCGACAGGCACGAAACTTGCGGTCATCGCGAAGCAGTGCAGGTCGCGGCTGATGTTGCAGTTCATGTAGGCGAGCTTGTGGGTGTCGAAGTTGTACGACGCCGAGAAGGAGAAGTTCCAGTTCTTGGTCGGCTGGATGTTGCCCGAGAAGCTGAGATTCTGCGTTATGCGCCCGTCGAATTCGAGTTTCTCTTTGTTGAAGGCTCCGTAGCCGTAGCTGATCGAGTAGTTGACCGACAGGTTCCACGGCACGGTCCACCGCATATATCCGTCGGCGTCAAAATCTCCGCCTCCACTGTCGTTGCCCGACATGCGGTCGCGCACGTTGCGTTCCTGACCGGCGCCCGAGGTCTCGTCCTGAGCGTTGTCCGATGAGCCTTTGCCGCTATTGTTTTTCTTCTTTCGGAAGGTGTCGTTGTTGAACGTGTAGGAGAACGATGTGCCTGTCGAACGAAGTCGGCCGATGCCCTTGCCGGCCTTCCAGCGGGGCACGTTGACACGGACGGGGCTGCCGTACTCGTTGAGCTGATAGGTGTAGACGTCCCACACGGCCGAAAGGTTGAGGTTGAAGCCTTTGGTGACGCGGATGAGGATCGACGAGTTGATGTCGCTCCAGTTCATTGAGTCGGCGGCGAAGTTGTAGCTCTGGTTGAGCTGGAGATTCTCGATGAGCGAAATCTTCTTCTCGCCGATTGAGTCGTTGTCGCTCTTGACCTTCATCTCAAGGTTGTTGCTGAGCGAGTAGCCGAGCGAACCGGTCTTGCCTTCGCCGGGGACGCCGTAGAGCGCGTTGGGGAAGTAGCTGTACTTCTTCTGCATCATCTCGCCGTTGGTGCCGAGATACTGATAGCTGCCGTAGTAGCCGAAGAGCGGAGCAGAGAAGTCAGGCGAGTAGTTGAACGTCAGTGAGGGCGTCAGCACATGGCGAATCATCTTGACCTTTTTGCCGAGAAAGCCGATCGGCTGGAAGAAGCCGTAGATCTTGGTGTCGGCCGAGATGGAGGCGGTGAAGTCATAGACGTTGTAGAAGCTGTAGTTGGTGTCGCAGACCTCTATGCCGCGGGTTTCGTCCCAATGGCGGCGCACCTTACGGGTGTACATTCGGTCAGAGATGCGCAGCGAGGGTGTGATGTTGACGTAGGTGAGAGCGTTGAACGTAGCCGAAATCGGCAGCTCGTGGCGCATGCCGTTACGCCAGTCCTTGATCAGGCTTTTCTTGAAGAATTCGTCCTGCTTGGCCGTAAGAGAGTTCTGGAACTGACCCGAATAGGACATCTTGATCTTCTCGTACCAGCGTTCGTCGCCGGCCTTCTTCTTGCGCTTGAAGGGGTAGAGCTGCGACATGGTGATCGTCAGGTTGGGGAACGACACGGCGAGCGTAGAGTCCTGTGTGCGCTGCGAAACGTTCATCGTCGTCGAGAACGACCATTTGGAGTTGGGGATGCGGTAGGTCATGTTGACCGTCGAGCTCTTGGTGTTCTCGGTGAACGACGGAGAATAGTACGATCCGAGGTCGTTGCGCGAGTAGCCGCTGGTGGTGAAGTTGACGCTGGCCGAGAGGTTCATGTTGGGGTTGGCCTTGGAGTCCTGGCTGTGGCTCCAGATGATCTGGAAGTTTGTGCCGGTCGAATAGTCGGGGTCGCCCTTCTCGCCGTTGATCGTCTTGAGGTAGCTGAGGTTGAAGTTGCCCGAGTATTTGTAGCGCTTGACGTAGTTTGACTGTGCGCGGAGTCCCCACGATCCTTTGGTGTAGACTTCGCCGGTGATGGCGGCGTCGACGTTGTCGCTGATGGCGAAGTAGTAGCCGCCGTTGCTCAGATAGAAGCCTCGGTTGTAGTCGTCGCCGAACGTTGGCACGATCACGCCCGACGAGTAGCTTTCAGTGAACGGGAAGAAGCCGAACGGCACAGCCAGCGGCAGCGGCAGTCCGGCGAGCACCATGTAGGCGGGGCCGGTGACTATGTTTTTGCCCGGAGTGATCTTGGCCTTGGTGAGCTGGAAACCGAAGTGAGGGCAGTCATGGTCGTCGCAGGTGGTGTAGAAACCGTTCTGGGTGTAGAACGATCCGTCGGCGGCCTTCTTCGTGTTGCCGCCCGTCAGATAGCCTTCGCCCTGCTGAGTGACGACGTTGGTGATGAAGCCCTTCTCGGATGACATGTTATAGCGCATGGTAGCAGCCTCGTAGGTAGTGCCGTTGTCAGTGAACACCGGCTTACCCTCCACCTCTCCGAGGGAGTCAAGGCGACCGACGGCATAGACCGTGTTGTCCGAGAGATCCATTTCGATAGTGGCGGCGTCGAGCTGAATGGCACCGTATGAGACCGAGCTCTGACCGTACATGAACGCTGAGTCGCGGCGCACGATGATCATCGAGTCGGTCGACGAGAAGTCGATCGCCGTTTCAAGGTCGACCTTGTTGCGGACGATGCGTGATTTTTTAGGAGGCAGGCTGTCGAACGCAGCCACGGGAGGGACAGGGGGGACGATGTCAGAGGCATCGGCAGCAGCCGTGTCCTCGGGGATTAGCCCTGCGAGCGTATCAGATGAGGGAAACGCGTCGCCCATTACACTGTCAGTCACCGCCGGAGATAGTTGGGGCGCAGGCGTTTCGTCGCCCTCTCGGCCGAAAGCCGGAAAGAGCGCAGTGACAAACAGCAGCAGGATGATATATAGTATTGACGTTCTCAACCTTATAAGCGTAGGCTATAATAGTTGACAAAGTTACTAAAACTATGTCGGATTTCAGCTATTTACCGACGATTTTAACGCATATAAAGAAATAAAGAAAGAGCCTGACGGCGGTATGCTGTCAGACTCCTCTATGCGATAATTCAAACGAGGCTTATCGGCAATGTCTGCGACAAGCTCAGGTTTATATTATGCGCCCGGCTCGATTGCGCCGCTGGGGCACACTTCTGCACACGAACCGCATTCGATGCAGGTGTCCGGATCGATGTGATAGATTTCACCTTCTGAGATTGCTTCAACGGGGCAAACGGGAAGACATGTTCCGCAAGCCACGCATCTGTCGGTAATTACGTAAGCCATGATTGGATTGTTTTAAATGATTATACGAGTTCGATTAGTTTTACGGTGCAAATTTAATGTTTATTTTTATTTCTCTACAACAAAACCCGCAAAAAATCGCACAGCTTACTCAAAATTATCTACTCAAAAGTTGGTATGAGGAGCTAAGGTAGCTGCAAGAGCTATTTTTGCCTTCTGCCGCGCAGCGGACACGACGCTGAGTCGCAGCACGAACAGCCTTTGCGGCGGCGGATGCGGGCGATCACCCACACTATGCACCCGATCAGGATGACGGCTACGGCAGCGAGCTGGATGACGTCGTTGAGGCTCATTTCTTAAGCAGGCGGGTGTATTCTTGCTCAAAGTTCGGAGTAAGGATGCCGCGGCCTATGGCAGCGTCGATCTCTGCAGGCGTCCAAAAGGCTATCTCGCTGATCTCCTCACGCTGGAAAGCGAAGGGGTAGTCGCGGCTGACCACGGCGATGAAGGGATTGACCAACTCACGCTCAACGGCTGACTGAAACACATAGGGCGTCAGCTTGACTGGCTCGAAATCGGTCAGACCGAGCTCCTCGGCGGCTTCGCGTCGCAGAGCCTGCCCGACTGTTTCGCCATAGTCGACGTGACCGCCAACCGATGTGTCCCAGCGGCCCGGTTGGATGTCCTTGTCGGCAGACCGTTTCTGGAGGAGGAGCGCTCCGTCGGGGCTGAAAACGTGGAGATGGACCACGGGGTGGAGTATCATCGACCCGGAGTGGCATTCGCCTCGGGTGGCCGAGCCTATCACACGTCCGTCGGGGTCTACGACGGGAAAAAGTTCATCATTTGCCATTGCTGTCAGTGCTTATTTTTTCGGCGAGTTCGGCCGGAGTGAGTGTGTCGGGATATTCGGTGAAGAGCAGGCGGCAGGTGCAGCCCTCGGCGTAACGCGAGCAGCCGTAAGCCGTGCGGCCTTTGATGATATGGCCCTGACGGCAGACCGGACATTTGATGGCGTCGAGGGTCTCTACCTTCTTCTTGCGGGGCGCACGCTTGGCCTTCGGAGCTGAGGATTTGGCCTTTGACTTAGGCTTCTTCTCCTCCTCGACGGCTGTGGAGATATGGCGGGCAGAGTTGTCGGTCAGCACGTTGATCACTATGTCGCTGATCTGAGTCTTGAGCTCGCCGATGAAGTCGGCCGCAGCGTAATCGCCTCGCTCTATGCGTCGGAGCTTGTTCTCCCACAGACCTGTGAGCTTGGCGCTCTTGAGCAGCTCGTCGCGTATGGTCGCTATGAGGTCAATGCCTGCCTGCGAAGCCATGATGTTCTTGCGCTCGCGGTAGATGTAGCGGCGCTTGAAGAGTGTCTCGATGATGGCCGCACGGGTCGACGGACGGCCTATGCCGTTCTCCTTCATCGCTTCGCGCAGAGCCTCGTCGTCGACGGTCTTGCCTGCCGACTCCATAGCTCTCAACAGTGTGCCTTCGGTGTAATACTTGGGCGGTTGGGTGGTCTTCTGCTGGACCGACGGTGTGTGTGGTCCTGATTCGCCCTCGGTGAAGGCCGGCATAATGCTGTCGCCGTCCTCCGAGGTCTTGTCAGCGTCGGTCTGGTTTCCGGCGTAGAGTGCGCGCCATCCGGGCGACTCGATCACCTTGCCGACGGCCTTGAATTCGGTCTTGGCAGCCTCGCCCAGAACTGTCGTCTGGAGGAAAACACAGTCGGGGTAGAACGCTGCGATGAAGCGCATCGCTATCAGATGGTAGAGCTTGCGTTCGTTGCCTACGAGCGACGAGGGCGACTGACCGGTGGGGATGATCGCATGGTGGTCGGTGACCTGGGAGTTGTCGAAGACCTTCTTGCTCTTGGGTATCTTGGCTGCGAGGATGGGCGCCGTGCGGTCAGCGTAAGGCGTCATCTGGCGCAGTATGTCGGGAATCTTGGGATATATGTCGTCGCTCAGATAGGTCGTGTCGACACGCGGATAGGTGGTAACCTTCTTCTCGTAGAGCGACTGGATGAGTTGCAGCGACTCCTCGGCTGACCAGCCCCAGCGGCGGTTGCACTCTACCTGCAGCGAAGTGAGGTCAAAGAGTCGCGGAGGAGCCTCCCGTCCCTTCTTGTCGGTCACCGAAGTGATGACAAACGGTGCTTCGGCCAGCGATGCAAGCGTAGCCTCGGCCTCGGCAGGGTCGTTGAAACGGCCTTTTGTGGCGTTGAAGGTGACGTCGCGGTAGACGGTTTTCAGCTCCCAGAAGTTCTCGGGCTTGAAGTTGGCTATCTCGAAATGTCGGCGCACGATCAGGGCGAGCGTCGGAGTCTGGACGCGTCCGATAGACAGAACGTTGCCGTGACCGCCGTATTTGAGCGAGTAGAGTCGGGTGGCGTTCATGCCGAGGATCCAGTCACCTATGGCACGCGACATGCCGGCATAATACAGGTTGTCAAATTTTGATTCGGGCTGAAGCTGCTCGAAGCCTTCGCGTATCGACTGGTCGGTAAGTGAGGAGATCCACAGGCGTTTGACCGGGCATTTCACTCCGGCCTTCTGCATCACCCATCGCTGGATCAGTTCTCCTTCCTGGCCGGCATCACCGCAGTTGATCACCTCGTCGGCGTCGGCCACAAGGGTCTCGATGACGTGGAACTGGCGTCGGATGCCATCCTCGTCGATGACCTTGATGCCAAACTTGGGTGGAAGCATCGGCAGTGCTCCGAGTGACCAACGTCGCCAAAGGGGCGTGTAGTCGTGAGGCTCCTTGAGGCAGCAAAGGTGACCGAAAGTCCACGTCACCTTGTAGCCGTTGCCCTCGAAGAATCCGTCGCGGCGCGTATTGGCTCCGATGATGGCGGCAATGTCGCGGGCTACGCTGGGTTTCTCGGTAATGCAGACTGTCGCCACAGTGTCACTCTGATTTTTTAGCTTCGTTCCACAGCTCGTCCATCTCCTCGAGCGTCATATCCTTGAGCTTACGCCCGGCGGCTGTGGCAGCCTGCTCGATGTGGTTGAAGCGGCGGATAAACTTGCGGTTGGTGCGTTCGAGCGCATTCTCGGGGTTGACGCCGTAGAGACGCGCAGCGTTGATGACGCTGAACAGCAGATCGCCGAACTCAGCCTCAATGTCGGTGGCCGATCCTGATTCGACGGCCTCGCTGACTTCGCCAAGCTCTTCTTTAACCTTGGCCCATACGTCCTCACGCTTCTCCCAGTCGAAGCCTACGTTGGCAGCCTTTTCCTGAATGCGGCTGGCCTTGATCAGTGCCGGCAGAGCGTCGGGCACACCGGCGAGCACAGTGCGGTTGCCGCCCTTCTCCTTGAGCTTGATCTGCTCCCAGTTGGTCTCTACGTCGTGCGAATCGTTGACCTTCACCTCACCGAATACGTGAGGATGACGGAACACGAGCTTATCGTTGAGCGCCGTGGCGACATCGGCTATGTCAAACTGACCCTTCTCGTCGGCGATCTTGGAGTAGAACAGGATATGGAGCAGCACGTCGCCGAGCTCCTTCTTGATATCGGCGGTGTCGTCGTTGATCAGAGCCTGCGCGAGTTCGTAGGTCTCCTCTATGGTGTTGGCACGGAGGCTCTCGTTGGTCTGCTTGGCATCCCACGGACATTTCACTCGCAAAATGTCGAGCGTATCCATCACCTTACCGAGTGCGGCAAGGCGTTCATCGCGTGTATGTGACATTGTGATTCGGTTTAACGGTTCTTGAATTCTTCAGCTCCGCGGTTGAGCCAGTCAAGGAAAGCATCGACATTCTCGTCGTAGGCTCTTGCGGGGGCGAGAGGCTTACCGGCGTTGTCGAGCAGCACATAGTAAGGCTGGGAGTTGATGTTGAACTTGTGGCGTTGCAGATAGCTCCAGCGGTCACCTACGGTGCTGATAACGGTCGTCGATCCGTATTCCTCGACCTTGTAAGGCGTAGCCAGACGGGCCTTGTCGTCGACCATCAGCTTAATGAGCACATAGCCGTTCTCAATAGCGTCGCGCACAGCCTGAGTGTCGAACACAGCGCCTTCCATCTTGCGGCAGTTGACGCAGGCGTAGCCTGAGAAGTCGACGAGCACGGGCATGCCGTTAGCCTCGGCGTAAGCCATACCTTCGTCGTAGTCGTGGAACTCTTTGAACGTTCCGCCATAGAGGTTGAAATCCTGAGTCGTCAGCGGGGGAGCGAAGGCAGAAATGCTCTTGAGCGGTGCGCCCCACAGACCGGGCACAAGATAAACGGCAAATGAGAACGATATCACGGCAAGGAAGAATCCGAGTACGCCTGTATGGTGGCGTTCAGCGTCGTGCGAGAAGCGCAGCTTGCCAAGCAGATACATGCCCAGCAGGACGAAAAGCACGATCCAGATTGCGAGGAACACCTCGCGGTCGAGTATGCGCCAACCGTAGGCCAGATCAGCCACAGAGAGGAACTTGAGCGACAGAATGAGTTCGATGAAGCCCAAGACAACCTTGACAGAGTTCATCCATCCGCCGGACTGGGGCATTTCCTTCAGCAGAGAGGGGAAGAAAGCGAAAAGTCCGAAGGGCAGAGCCAAACCTATGGCAAAACCTCCCATACCGCATGCCGGACCGAGTATGCTGCCCTGCGAAGCAGCCTCGACAAGGAGAGTGCCGATGATCGGGCCCGTGCAAGAGAACGATACCAGCACAAGGGTGAATGCCATGAAGAAGATGCTGAGCATACCGGTGGTCGATTCGGCCTTGTTGTCCATCTTGTTGCGCCAGCTCTCGGGAAGCGTGATGTCAAATGCTCCGAAGAAAGACACGGCGAAGACCACAAGCAGGGCGAAGAAGATCAGGTTGAACACGGCGCTTGTGGCTATCTCGTTGAGCTTGCCCGCGTCGAAGATCAGTGTGATAGCTATACCCATGACGAGATAGATCACGACGATGCTGACGCTATAGGTCACAGCGTCGGCAATCGCACGGCTGCGGTTCTTGCCTTTTTTAAGGAAGAAGCTCATCGTCATCGGTATCAGAGGCCACACGCATGGTGTGAGCAGCGCGAGCAGACCGCCGAGGAAGCCGAACAGGAAGATGCTCAGCCAGCTTGCCCCTTCGGTCGAATTTTCGTTGTCCATGTCTACCGGTTGCCACCATTCCGACAGTTCGGCAGATGTTACAGCCGCAGGAACATTAAGCTCCACAACATCGGCAGCAGGAGTAGTGACAGGTGCAGCCGCTGCGTCGCCGAACGTCACGCTGAAATCTTCGTGAGCCGGAGGAGTGCAGGCATCGTCATTGCATGCCATATAGTTGATAGTACCGGTGATGGTTAGACCATTAACAGAGGGGTCAACGCGAAATTTCTGAGAGAAGGTTACCGATCCGGCCACCCAAGGGATGTTGAGCTTGAGCAGATCGTCATAGTGCTCGGCGATTACCGTCGACGCTTCTACGTCGCCTATAAGTTCGAGTCCTTCAGTTGGGTTGATCTCAAACGTGGTTGGAGGGGGGAGGGGAGTATCGGGCATATCGGGCATCACATGGCCGTAGATGTGCCAACCTTCGTTAATATCAGCGTGCCATTTTATCACACCCTCGGTGGGCGACAAGGTTTCGACATCGGTGGTCCATGTTACGTTGCTCGGCAATGCAGCCACAGCCGATGCAGGAATCACAAACGCTATAAAAAACGATAGAGCTATGCGGGCAAGTCTTGAAATCATTACTGCTGGTTGATTTTTACTTCTTTTGAGTGTTCAGTTCAGAGGGATTGTAGGCGGGAATAGTGGTAGTTATGGTCTCGGTGCGGGGAGGAGTGCATGTTCCGCCGTTGCACGACATGAAGTAAATTTCAATCTTGATGCGTGCGTCCTTGCTGTTGTCGACCTTGAAACGCTGAGTGAAAGTGACGTTGCGATCCCACCATGATAGCTTCTTGCCGAACAGCGGGTCCATCTGTGTGATGGGCTGCTCTGAGGGACGGACTGTGCCTTCGAGTGATATGCCAATGCAATTCGAGAAGTCAAATCGGGTTGATTTGGGGCCGCCTTCGGGCATGTCGAACCCGTAGAGGTGCCAGCCCTCGGTAATCAGGGCTTTTATGGTAATCTCGCCTTCGGTCGGAGATGACATTCTCACTGATGTGCGCCAACGCACAGGGCTCTGAGCCTGCGCGGCAAATGCTAAGGCTACGAAAGCCAGCACTAAGAACAACGCTTTTTTCATAATCCGGATGTATATGTAGATTTTTGAGATACAAATTTACGACAATAAGCTATAACCGCAAATTAAAAATCATTAACGCGAAGAGTGGGCGTTGATCTGATCTACAATCTGCTGCATGCCTTTCACCGAGGGATGTCCTTCAATGCGGTCGATATCGACGAGTTGGATGTAATCTATGCCATAGTGATCACAAATGGCTTGGGTCGAGAGAGTCACATCGTCGCTCAGACCGTTGTTGATCAAGAATACTATCTCCACGCCGGGATAATACTCCTTCATTGAAGACAGGAGATAAGCGAGTCCGGGACGGTAGCTGTAAAGATCCTCTTTGGTCCAGTCAGAATACTTGAATTCACCTACAGGTACTTTGGCCCACGAATCGTTTGTGCCTCCGAATATGTAAATGATATCAGGTTCTCCGAGATCCTTCATTCGGGCGATGAATGACCATGTCGAATAATCGTTGCCACGATAGCCTGTATTGCAGACAGTCGAACCCGAAAAAGAATTGTTTTTGCACAGACGATAGCCGTTGTCGGTGATCAGTTTGTGCCACCATGTCTGGTCTGCACGTCGCACGTCGGTCGCACTGTTTGATTTCTTCCAGTACCACACAGCGTTAGAGTCGGGATAGACACAGCCTTCGAATGTCGAATAGGAGTCACCCAAGATTGATACGCCTTTGCGGCTCTGAGCAAATACTGCCGCGGCGGGCAGAATCATCATGGCAAGCAATATGCCGAGAATCAGTTTTTTCATAACTATTGTTTATCGTTCAAGTATTCATTTAAATGTTCCAAACTCAATGTCCCAACAGGTCTCTCTGGAGGAAAATCGGAAAGCATAAGTTCTGCATATGCATGATCGATCATTCTATCATCTAAATTACGATCTATAATATGCCATTCATTGTCTTTCAGGTACAACCAGAATCCCCCGTAAAGATCACTATCCGTTATTTGGATAATCCGGTCAGCTTCGGGATCAATGATTTGACCATACATAAGGTAATAATCGTCTTTGTTATATCCGCATTCAGGCTTAATGCTTGCGTATCCCCATTTGCCGTCAGATTCGAAAAAATATCCCTGTTTACCTTCTACAAATTTATCGTAAGGTCCGAAATAAAAACTTTGATCGGTATTGTCTTCAGTTGTTACTGTCCCATAAATATACAAGTTTCCGTTATCAGTGGTAGCCCGTAATAATTTATGAGATAAATAGCTTTTTGAATCAATTGAATCAGTATCTGAAATTAATCCTATATTGTGTATTGAATATCCATCCAGAACTATTTCGGTCCCTCCCATATGAAAAATCTTAGGTACATTACCGTCAATAGCAATGTAAAAAAATGGCCGGCAATCGCCTATACAATATATTGTGTCATATACGCACGGAATTAGATCAACCCATTTATCAGAATTATTAATGGATACTCCCATTTTGGTATATCCTTCGTCTTGGATGATCTTGTAATAATAGTGGTAACCGACCGGAGGAGCAGGGCGATATGTCGCATTGGTCGTTGTACATGATCCAACTCCTGTAAGACCAAATACAAACATACTGCAAGCCGTGCATAATGTAACCAGTTTTGAGAAGCGATTAATCATACCTGCAAAAGTAGCGATTATATTTTATTGGATGGCATTGTTGGTGAGGAAAAATCACGGAGACGGGGTTGCATCATGCTCAGTCTAAGTAAATGCCCTCAATAGATAATCTTGCTGACTCGTGATCCACGGCGCATAATATATAGAGACCCTTGCTGCGGATTTGTGACCTCAATACCCTGAATATTGTAGTAGAGTGGGGCACTATCCTCATCAGCCTCTATTTCTGCTATCCCTGCCGACAGATATGATGGTAACGGAGCTGCAGGGGTGGTGTCGCGTAGCGGTTCGGATAATTTTTCTCCGTATTGTGCCCACACCTTGGAAAGCCACTGTAACTTACGAGTTATAAAATCCGTTACAGCCTTTCGTCGGTTATTCATGTCGGAATTGTCAGCCACGTCGGTTGCGTTGCCGCTATCGGGACGAGGTGCATTTTTCCATCGAGCACGATCGCTTATCGCAGCGGCTGATATTTGATCGGCATATAGATCTATGTCGTCAAAAAAACCTTCGAACTCTGACCCCATGAACCATAGCCATGTCTCGCGTACTTTGGCCTTGAATTTATCATTGATTGAAATTGAAGGGATCCATGTGTTGCCAAAACTGTCGTTATTGTAGAAAAAGTCTTGGGCCGAACCGTTGAATGCGTTCCCGCAGTCCCATAAGGGCGAGAAATGCCATTTGCAACCTTCACCTCTGTCTCTAAAAAGATAGGTAGAGCCGTGAAAAGCCTCTGTGTGAGTAATTATTTCCTCAACGATGTAGTAACGCGCCAGATCATCAAGATCGATATAGCACCATAGATTGTCGTCGTTCGTGCCAACATAGTTGTTCATTTTGGAAAACTGATCCGTGATGAAACGTCTTTGCAGCTCAGAGTATTCTTCGGGTGTGTCCCACGTGATTCTTAGATCATCAAGGAGATGTCCGCTTACACAGCTTTTTTCCGGAATTCTGATCTGGTTTGTCTCGTCATAGTTGTCGAGTTCTACAAGATACCCACCCGATGCGAGAGACACGTCAGTTTCATTGTCCGAAAGTTCGGCTATCTCGACACGTCCGTCCTCTACTCTAATTGATTCTGTTAGAAAATACAGTCCCCTGTAGTCTCCGTTGATGACCAACTCAACAGGCTGCTGGCGAGGAGTCCATGGTAATCCGATGCGTTGTCCGAGATTGAATCCGCAGAAGTTGCGCATGTAACCGAAATTATCGTCAGCGTGAGCCAATAGAGCGAAATGTTTGCTTTTAGATAGACCGAGCATGGTCTGTTTCTTGCCAAGTTTTATTTTGAACGGCTTTTTGGCAAATCCGGTGCGTGTATAATTGCCGCGGGCTTTTATCTCAAGAGGCAGAGGGCTTACTTCTGAACCTATCGACTCTGCGTTAGCCCATTCTTCGCCCGTGCATCCGTTCATATCGACCCAATATTCGCCACTGAAATAATTCTTGTGACTTAGATTTCGGTCTATGATCTCGTTGTTAAAGTCCCCGGCGGTAGTATAAACATTTATATACAGTACAGGAAGAGTACCTGACGGCTCATACCCGACACTACGCCCAGTGATGCTGATTATTGCCGGCTTATAGGCAGAAAAATCTTCTTTGCTGTGAGTAAATCTGATGGTTACGTCGGTCAAAGTGGCAGCTATGAAATTCGCGCCGTTCTGCACTCCGGTGAGATCTACGTTACCGTTTACGTTCAGTTTGTTACCTTCGGCACCGAAATTGTATTCCCATGTTGAGCCGGAGATCTTAAATTCACCGTCAAGTGACGATAGGTGTATGGTGTATGTGTCACCGGTTCTGTTCATTCGGTAATCATTTAACGCAGCCCAATTCTCGGTCATAGCTCCGCGAATATACATAATGGGATACCCTTCAGAGTCTACAGCATCTTTAGCTGTGGCTGTGGCCGAAAGTGAACATAATAATATTATGTACAGATATCTTAGAATCGTCATCGTAATAATTTTAGAGCAAATTTAGTAAAGTTGTGGTGGATATGCAAATCGCCGTGTAAGACTCTGAAAATTACATCTCTCAGCATACAGTAAGTGAAGTAGGGTAAATAAAAAAGACTATGCCTGAATTGACATAGTCTTTGGTTTGTAGAGGTTCCTAGCAGAATCGAACTGCTGTAAACGGTTTTGCAGACCGGTGC
Organism: uncultured Bacteroides sp.; assembly: GCA_964621135.1. Lineage (GTDB taxonomy): Bacteria > Bacteroidota > Bacteroidia > Bacteroidales > Muribaculaceae > CAG-873. The sequence continues at coordinate 17,948 of CAZULD010000032.1, forward strand.
CTAACCACTCGGCCAAGGAACCCTATAGTGGCTTTTGCGGTGCAAAGTTAATTCGTTTTTTTTAATTACGCAAATTTATTTCGCAGCGAAAGGATCAATAACGTTAAACAATCTTACCCAAGACGTCCCGTGAAGCTATTTTTAGCGGGCAAGAGAGATGTTCATTGAAATTCCGTATGAGCTGTTAGTTGTGGGGAAAGCGCTGTTGGTAACGATCGGGGTGTTGACTTGATGGTCGAAGTAAGCGGAAAGCGTCACACGTTTACTGAGAATATATTTCGCAGTAAAACTGATGTTAACGGTGTTCGTACCTGAGGTTGCCTGAGTATAATTGCTTTCAATGCGGCGTATGAGGGCTTGATTCTTCTGAATCGAAACATTTGCGTCGAGATCAAGGTCGTTGCTCACGCCTTGTTGCGAACCCTTAATCTTGAGAACACTATTAAAATTGACTATCTTATAGCCTCCGCCGAACGTAAGTCCGCG
>CAZULD010000033.1:0-18006 GCA_964621135.1 uncultured Bacteroides sp.
CGGCTTAGTATTTATTACATTCATATTTTTCTATCTAAATTTTATTGCCTTGTATGCCTCTACAAAGAAGCGCCATGTGATTGAAATAACCATTTCTATATAATCGCAAATGAATTCTGACCTTGTGGCAGACGGGAAAATATTCCACTGATCAATTTTGAAACGGTTATTGCGCACAAAAACTTTCGGGATTCGAGCCTTCCGCGAAAAATCGTTGGCTATGGCAAGCGCCAGAGACATGTCGTCTTCATCAAGTTCGAATCCGTCAGCAATAGCCTCTATGCCAAACCATCCGCTGTCGTCATGCGTAAAATGGAAAACAACATCGTGGGGAAACTCGGTGTCGCCTGGCAAATATATGTAAAGGCGACCTTCGCTGTCTACGACAGGCTCAAGTTCCATTTCTGTGAGCCATTTCTGTAGCTCATCGCGGTCAATATGTTTTATATCAGTCATAATCGTATAATATGGAGTGATGAATAACTTCGTTTAAAGCTCTACAAAGATACTTTTTCAACTGCTATTAGACAAAATATGTTCATTTTTTTCGACAAAAAATCACTAAGTTTGTCACAAACTATCGATGACTGCGTCTTAAAGGTGTAAAGACAATTAGAACTGATGAACTCCGACATTCTCACATCCACGTTTATGAGACTCCGCAGCCGACTCAAGGCTTCGGCTACCCGTCTCCTGACTTACGACAGCGATGCTGAGGATGCTCTTCAAGAAACTTTCTGTAGACTGTGGCAACGCAGGGCTACGATTGAAGATCCGTCGCAGGCCGAAGGGCTTTCAATAATTGCCGTACGAAACACCTGCATCGATAATTTGAGACGCAAACAGCCTGTGACATCGTCGGTAGACATGATGGCAGATATTATTGCAGAAGACGATAATGATCGCGAAAATCTTTACGACGCAGTCAAATCGATCATCGACACTAAGTTGAGCGAACGAGAAAAAGTGGTCATAAAGATGCACGATATTCAAGGCTACGACTATGATGAGATCGCCGACGAACTCGGCATAACTGAAACAAACGCCAGAATGATAGTGAGTAGAGCCCGTAAAGCGGTTCGTCAAATATATCTTTCCTCAATTAAAGATTAAGTTTATTATGAAACCGATAAACGCATCAACTGAATTAAAGCGACTCCATTGTCTGATCGACCGTTACTTCGATGCCATAGCTACGGCTGAAGAAGAGCGAGAACTGATGACAGCCCTCGCAACCACCGAACTGTCGAGCGAAAAGATCGACGAAGCGCGTGCAGTAATAAGTTACTTTGCCGTAGGGCGCGCAAAGCAACGCCATGCCCGTGCGCTATCTCACCGGCGACAATGGATGCGTGCAGCAGCGACAATAGCCATAGTTCTCGTTTTTGGTGCAGCCATATTATTTTCTCGACCGGCTGAGCGCTACGAAGATCGTTGCATAGCATACATTGGTTCGACTGAGGTCACCGATAACTCTGCAGTCTTAGCAATGATGCATAGCGATCTGGCAGAAATCAGTGAAGTTACGACTTCACTAAGAACTGACGCCAACGCGGAAATAGCCGCAATATCCGATATACTATCCTTATAATTATGACAATATGAAACACCTTATAGTTATATTAAACTTGATAATTTTCGGTGCCGCGACAGCTATTTGCCAGACGCAGGCCGACATTGATCGAATTTTCACATCACACGCGCGTCAGGATGACAATGCTAAAGAAATCATAATCAGTGGCGATGCCCTTAAGGGAACTGATATCAAATCCTATCATAGCCTTGTAATCACCGGTTCTCCTGCTGAAGCAGAAACAATAGCTGATGAGGTAAAAAGATGTGCGACTAACGCAATAGGTCGGGAAGTAGAACGAATCGGAGGAAATGTATATTTCGCAAAATATACCCTCCCCTCCACGGCCGGAGATAAATACAATCGCTACCTTCTCTTTCTCAACACTCATCTGAAAGGAGGCAATACGATAAAGGTGATCTATATCGTCAAGAAAGGCGATCTCGATAAATTAAATAATCAACTGTAAGTAAATATATAGAAATGAAAGCAAAAGCCATCATGATGCCGCTCGCAATCATGTTTACAGCGGTCACGATCTCAGCCGGGGAAGTCGTGGACTCAATCGCTGAGGTAATCCGTCCCGGATCCGTTACTATAATCAGTAGTTCGAACGACAAGAAAATAATTGTCGAAGGTCGAGAGGGAGATCCTGATTATCGTCTTGAATACGAAACCACAATCAAGGACGGCAATACTACGGAGATTGAGGAGTCATGGTTCTTTAACCCTATTTTTTCCAAAACCAAGACTCATAAATCTGCTAAGCGACGTAATCCGTCAACTGATGTCGGATGTGATATTTATGCAGGCGGCGTAATTCCGACAGACGCAGACCGAGGAATGGATCGTGCAGGCTGGGAAATCGGCATGCTGAATGTTGCCAAGATCAAATGGCGGCTTTCTAAATGCGGAACTGAATTTTCAGTCGGTATGGGATGGCAATACAGACATTTTACTGTCGGCGACGGTATGATGTTAAACCGCAACGAAAATCAGGCCCTGATTCTAAATCAGATTCCGGAAGGTTATAACGATGTTAAATCGTCGTTGAAAAGTTTCTCGTTGCAGTTTCCCATTCTTCTGCGTCAGAAAATTTATAAGAAATTCGCTATAGAAGTCGGTGGCGTAGCTATGCTGAATACCTATACCACTGCTAACTGCTCATGGAAAGAAGGAGAGATATCTTCTAAATTGCCTCTAAAGAATCTCCACCAGCGTATATTGACACTTGATGCAATAGCTCGCATCGGCTGGAGAGATGAATTCGCCTTTTATGTGCGATACTCTCCCACTCAGTTCAAACCTCAGTATGGACCTCAATATGATGCCATTGCTATAGGTGCTTCTATCGGTTTTTAATCTATTTAAATCAAACGTAGACAAGTCATGAACAATAAGATATACAAATTAGCTATTTTAGCTGTCGCTATCAGTTCTGCGTCAGTAATGGCAGAAACTCCGGCAACCGTAACAACAATACTCGGAGCTGATCAATTAGTTATAACCGAAGATGCCACCGGTTTTAAAGCAGTTGTAACAACAGAAGCCGGCGACCGTGTCATCGAACAGAAATATAGCTCGGGTACAAACGTAGTAAGTCATCTTAGCCAAGGAGGATTCTCTCTGACTGGGAATCGGAAGGATTCAAAATCCTCTGTTTCATGGGACATGATTTCCGGAGGTCTTGGGTTCGGTTTCTGCAGTGCGCCGGGTGCCTCACAAGCTGCAGGAATCGAAATGGGAAAATCTTTCGAATTATCGTGGCTCAATATTCTCGCCGTACAAGCAAAGAACCGCTACGGTAACTCTTTCTCACTCGGCGTAGGTATCAACTGGCGTAACTACCGTACGACACTCGGCAACACCTTTGTTGTCAATGACGGTCAGGTTGAAGTCGGCAATTATCCCGAGGGGGTGGATAAACGTTTGTCGCGTATCAAGATCTTCTCCGTACAATTCCCGCTGTTATACACTCAAAGTTTACCATTCGGATTATCGAAAGAGAGAATGGCTTTGAAATTCGGCCCGATCTTCAATCTTAACTCGCATGCGTCAGTTCTGACATCGTGGCACGATGGCGACAGATCATCTGAATATAAAGTCAATGGAATAAATATCCGTCCTTTCACAATAGATCTCTTCGCAAGTCTCCACTTATGGGAATGTGTGAGCCTATATGCAAGATATTCTCCATATCATGCTCTTACCGGCCACCGTCAGCCTAACTTCCATCAATTTTCAACGGGCATAATGCTGTTTATGTAGATCTGTCACCAATTAATAAATATTTATCTCCCCGTTATAAGGCTGTTTGGCTAATTTTTCTTAATTTTGCGACACATATTAATTAAACAGACAGAAATATATTCAAAATATGGATCGTGAAGTAAGAGTAAGATTCGCCCCCTCTCCCACCGGCCCCCTCCACATCGGAGGCGTCCGTACGGCACTCTATAATTATCTTTTCGCTCGTCATAACGGCGGTAAAATGCTGCTCCGTATAGAAGATACCGACTCTAACCGCTTTGTGCCGGGCGCAGAAGATTATATTGTTGAGTCGCTGAAATGGCTCGGCATCGAAATAGACGAAGGTATTGGTGTAGGTGGCGAAAACGGTCCGTACCGCCAGAGTGAACGTCGCGACATATACCGCAAATATGTCAAACAACTTCTTGATACTGGCCGTGCTTATATCGCGTTTGACACGCCCGAAGAACTTGAAGCTGCCCGTGCGGCCACTCCTAACTTTCAGTATGACGCCTCAACACGCGGATCAATGCGTAACTCGCTCACTATGCCCGCTGAAGAGGTGCAGCGTCTGATCGATAACGGGGAAAAATATGTCGTACGCTTTAAAATCGAACCCGGCCGTCCGGTTGTTGTCGACGATCTCCTTCGCGGCAAGGTGACTATCAAGAGCGATATTCTCGACGATAAAGTCCTTTATAAGAGCGCTGACGATCTGCCAACCTATCACCTCGCCAATATCGTCGATGATCATCTGATGAAGGTGTCACATGTGATCCGCGGCGAGGAATGGCTCCCCTCTGCTCCTCTCCATGTATTGCTATACGAAGCATTCGGATGGACAGACACTATGCCCCATTTCGTCCACCTTCCTCTACTCCTCAAACCCGACGGCAAAGGCAAACTCAGTAAACGAGATGGCGACCGCCTCGGCTTCCCTGTTTTCCCTCTAGAATGGCATGATCCCGCCAGCGGAAATATCTCATCAGGCTATCGCGAAAGCGGCTATCTGCCCGAAGCTGTAGTCAATTTCCTTGCTCTCCTCGGCTGGAATCCCGGCGACGATACAGAAATAATGTCTATGCAAGAGTTGATTGATCGTTTCTCATTCGATCACTGCTCGCGCGCGGGAGCCAAATTTGCCTATGAAAAAGGAAAATGGTTCAACCATCATTATCTCCAGGAACTCGATGACGCCACTCTGGCAGAACTTTTCAAACCGGTTCTTCGCGAACACGGTGTTAATCCCGATGATTACTCCGATGAGTACATCTCCCGTGTAGTCGGCATGGTCAAAGGCCGCATAAACTTTGTCAAAGATCTTTGGGATCAGGCTGCATTCTTCTTTGTTGCACCGGAAACCTATGATCCGAAGGCGATAAAAAAACGCTGGAACGAACAGACTCCGGCTATAATTACCGAACTTATAGAGCGTCTCAAAGCACTTCCTGATTTCAGCTCGGCGGCTGCCGAACAACCTATTCTTGACTGGATAACCGCTAACGGCTACCATATGGGCAACGTTATGAATGCCTTCCGTCTTGCCGTCGTCGGCGAATGCAAGGGACCGCATATGTTTGACATTACCGAGTTGCTTGGCAGAGAGAAAACAATCGAACGCCTCCAGAAAGCCATTGAGCGAATCAAACCTGATGAACCCGCTGTATAACTTCGGTATACACGCATTTTCGGTCGGAGCTCGTCTTGCATCGCTGCGCTCACCGAAAATTGCAAAAATGATCCGCGGTCAGCGTCAGACATTAGACATTATCAAAGATTGTCGGTCGTCTGTTGCTCCCAATGGGTTTGATGTCTGGTTTCACGCGGCGTCGCTCGGTGAATTCGAGCAGGCACGTCCAATCATCGAGCGTATCCGTCGTGATATGCCCGACAAAAAAATTATACTGACTTTTTTCTCTCCTTCAGGCTACGAAATCCGTAAGAAATACGATAAAGTTGACTGTGTAGCATATCTCCCTTTCGATACCTCTGCTTCCGTTAAAGCTTTTATCGATGCCGCCGACCCTCACATGGCCATATTCGCCAAATATGAATTTTGGGGAAACTTTTTAGAGGAGCTGCATAGACGAAAAATCCCTACTTATATTATATCGGCTATCTTCCGTCCCGGACAACGCTTCTTCAAGCCGTGGGGAGGCATGTTCCGTAATATGCTCGGTTGTTATAACCGACTTTACGTCCAAGACGAAGCCTCGCGAGAACTATTGGCATCAATAGGAGTAACGAATGTAACCGTTGCCGGAGATACTCGCTTTGACCGTGTGACGGATATACATGCCTCCGCGCGTAAAGTAACCGAGATTGAAAACTTTGTCAACACTTCCCCATTCACACTCATAGCGGGCAGTAGCTGGCAGCCTGATGAAGATATATATATTCCTTGGCTACAAAAGCATCCTGACGTAAAAGCGATAATTGCGCCACACGAATTCGACGAAACACGGCTCGAAAACCTGCGCAATCGTCTCGGTGCCGATCACACCTTCCTTTTGTCTGAATTACAGGATCCGCGTTCAGGTCTTCGTCCTGATGATGTCCGCTATCTGATAATCGACTGCTTCGGACTCCTCAGCAGTTTATATCGCTACGGTGATGTGGCGGTAATCGGCGGAGGATTCGGAGCCGGAATCCATAATCTCAACGAAGCGGCTGTCTACGATATCCCTGTTCTATTCGGCCCTAATCATAAAAAATTTAAGGAGGCGGCTGAACTGAAAAAATGTGGCGGTGGTTTTACCTATTCCAACGCAACGGATTTCGACACAGTCATGAATACTTTGGTTCGTGATCAGTCCGCACTAAAAAAAGCAGGCAAAGCTGCCGGAGACTTTATCAGAAAAAGTGTCGGAGCCAGCGATAAAATATACCATGACATATTCGGACAAGTTGCCGATAAATAATACACAACACTCACCTCAAAAAACGCATCATGATCAAAGCCGGTATCATCGGTGGTGCAGGACACCGCGCAGGCGAACTAATACGACTGCTCATCAACCATCCTGACGTAGAAATAATCAGCGTACACAATCCTCAGGCCGCAGGGCGTCCGGTTGCCGAACTTCATCACGGCCTCACCGGAGAAACTGATTTACGCTTTACATCTGATATCGATCTATCGGGACTTGATGTCGTGTTCAGTTGTCTTCCTAAAGGAGAATCTGCAAAAATGCTTTCACAGATAGAACTCCCCGAAAATTTGCGATTCATCGATCTGTCAAGCGACTTCCGTACCCCTGTTGAAGGGTCAGAGTTTATATATGGCATTTCTGAAATGAATCGAAAACCTATGGTGCGCGGAGCAAAGTATGTTGCGACTCCCGGTAGCGTTGCTATGGCAGTAGAGTTGGCTCTGCTCCCTCTCGCTAAAAATCTGATGTTGAACAGCCCTATCCACATCACCGCAATAACCGGTACTACCGACACAGAAACTGCGCCCGAAAGCGTAATCGACTTCGAATATCGCCACGACAATGTATCCCTGTCACGCGCATTTGTCCATCCTCAGCTCGAAGAAATCACTACTACCCTGCGCACACTTCAGACCAGCTTCAACGCCCCGATCAATCTTTTGTCTTTCGGAGGTAGCTTCCCGCGCGGCACGCTGATAGCAGCATATATGACGACTCCTATCGAGCTTGATCAGATTAGAGCGCTATATGAGGAGTATTATGATGACCATAATTTTACATTCATCGTCAATCATCCCGTGGACATAAAGGATGTGACCAATACCAACAAATGTCTTATCCGTCTTGAGAAAACTGACGACAAATTGCTCATCACCGCTGCTATTGACAATCTGCTCAAGGGAGCCTCGGGCAACGCCGTCCACTGCATGAACCTCCTCTTCGGTCTCCACGAGCGTGTCGGACTGATGCTCAAAGGCTCGGCATACTAATATATATATATTGCAAAGCTATGTTTTATAACACATTATAAAACATAGTACATAAAAAAATTTTGGATTAAATTTGCGAGAAACAACTTTAATCCAATTTTTTATTATGGACAAACTATTTAATTTAATCGACTCTGTTCTCAAGTATGTCGACAATGGCAGTTTCTTTCGTCAACCGTTCAAATGGCTGTATTACATCTTGGGTGTTGCCAACATTGTAATTCCCATTAAGCTGATTTCAACTACTTCCGACTATAGTGACTATCTCAGCGGGAAAGCAATGACTTGCATGATTCTGCTCATCATTATATCCATTCCTTTTGCGTTCTTTGGCGCAATGATTTGGATAAAACGAGGGAATAGTTTCAATAACGATGTGGCTCATGGATCCCGCTTTGTAGCAATACCTCTTGTAGCCAATATCATTCAAACCTGTGGCGAATGGATGGGCTATCTTATTGGTGTCGGAGGCTTCATCATAGTGCTTTTTGCCTTATTATTCGGTGGTAGCGAACTATCATATGTACTGCCCGGCTATATTAACGTTGTCGGTCTTATCAGTATGCCGATTGCAGGATTCCTTACTGTTCTCGTTGCCCGATTCTTTGCTGAATCTTGCCTCGCAATTGCAAGCATTGCTAACCACACACGCTCGATAGACAAGAAAATTAAAGATTAGATAGACTAATGCTTCAACACACATCCGGCTCCTCATGGAAATATCCATTGCGGAGCCGGATATGTGCTATATATACACTTAGTGCCTGTGCAAATAAGGCTTTGGATATAGACAATAATAAAAAAACGGGAAAGAAACAGCCTATTCCATATAAATTGCGTAACTTTGCGGAAAACCTACCAATGAAAGCTATGAGCTCAAACAGTCTGGTATCCATTTCTGATATTTCGCGCGACGAGATCCTCGACCTGCTCGACCGTGCGCGTTATTTCGAAGAGAATCCTAACAGTAAAATCCTTGACGGGCGTGTCGTTGCAACTCTTTTCTTCGAACCTTCGACCCGTACGCGCCTCAGTTTCGAAACCGCAGTAAACCGTCTCGGCGGCCGCATTATCGGATTCTCCGACGCGAACTCAACCAGTACATCTAAAGGCGAGACCTTGAAAGACACCATAAAGATGGTCGCCAATTATGTCGATCTTATCGTTATGCGTCATTTCCTCGAGGGTGCAGCGCGATATGCCACAGAAGTGACTGATATTCCGATTCTCAATGCCGGAGACGGAGCCAATCAGCATCCTTCACAGACTATGCTCGACCTCTACTCTATCTATAAGACTCAGGGAACACTGAACGATCTGACAATCACTATGGTCGGAGACCTTAAATATGGTCGCACAGTTCACTCGCTTCTTATGGCGATGCAGTATTTCAACCCTACATTTAATTTTATAGCGTCCAAAGAGTTGCAGATGCCAGAGGAATACAAAGAGTTTTGCCGCACTCACGGTATACGCTTCACCGAATCAACCGAGTTCTCGGAAGATGTCATAAATTCAAGTGATATAATCTACATGACTCGTGTACAGCGTGAACGCTTCACAGACATCATGGAATATGAGCGTGTTAAAAACCTCTACACGCTTCACAATTCCATGCTTGACAATTCAAAGCCGACACTCAAGATCCTTCATCCGCTGCCCCGCGTCAACGAGATAGATCGCGATGTCGACGACAACCCCAAAGCATATTATTTTGAGCAGGCGCGCAACGGCCTTTTCGCACGTCAGGCCATAATTACACGAGCTCTTGGTATCGACCCCAGAAAATAATCACTAACAAGCCAACGATATATGAACACAAATAAAAAAGAACTTGCTGTCGCAGCACTCCGAAACGGAACAGTCATCGACCGCATACCGTCGTCGGTCTTGTTTCAGGCTGTCAGACTTCTCGGTCTCGAAAAATCAAACCGCCATGTCACTATCGGTAATAATCTCAACAGTGACAAAATCGGTAAAAAAGGGATTATCAAGATTGCCGATACAGAGTTTCCTGAAAGTGTGCTTAACCGCATCGCTCTCATTGCTCCGTGCGCTGTAGTCAACACTATCCGAGACTTCGAGGTTGTCGAAAAACGTCCTGTGAGACTTCCCGACACAGTCATAGGTATCGTAAAATGCGATAACCCCAAATGTATTTCCAATAATGAACCCATGCTCACGAAGTTTGAGGTTGTAAACCGGGATCCGGTAGCAATTCGCTGCCACTATTGCAATCACACTGTAGAAGGAAAAGACGCTCAGATATTATGAAGCAAAGTTGGAAACCGGGTACAATGGTCTATCCTCTGCCGGCAGCTCTGATAAGCTGCGGCACATCCGAGGGCAAGTCTAATCTGCTTACCGTCGCATGGACGGGCACTATCTGTACCAATCCTCCTATGCTTTACATTTCAGTACGTCCTGAAAGATTTTCTTACGACCTCATAAAAGAGACAATGGAATTCACTCTTAACCTCACCACGGCAGACATGGCTCGTGCCACAGATTGGTGCGGTGTACGCTCAGGACGTGATTATGACAAATGGAAAGAAACCGGACTCACTCCTCAACCGGGAGTCAAGGTTAGTTGTCCATCCGTGGCAGAGTCTCCTCTATCAATCGAATGTCGAGTTAAAGAAATTCTGGCGCTCGGCAGTCATGATATGTTTATAGCCGACGTCCTGAATGTCATGGCCGACGAACGCTATCTTGATCCCGATACAGGAGCCTTTGATCTCGCTGCTTCGGGTCTCATTGCTTACAGTCATGGAGGATATTATCCGCTCGGCGATAAAATCGGCGGCTTCGGTTTCTCTGTCAAAAAAAAGAAATAATAATCCGATAACAATACAATTTCTAAAAACCAACACAACCGTAATGGAAAGAGACAATCAGATTTTTGAAATTATCAACCGCGAGCACAAGCGTCAGAAAAAAGGCATAGAACTGATCGCTTCTGAAAACTTTGTAAGCGACCAGGTGATGGAAGCTATGGGTTCGTGTCTGACGAATAAATATGCCGAAGGCTATCCCGGCCACCGCTACTATGGAGGCTGCCAAGTCGTAGACGAAGCCGAACAGCTTGCTATCGATCGTGTGAAAAAGTTGTTTGGAGCAGAGTATGCCAACGTTCAGCCTCACTCGGGTGCTCAGGCTAATATGGCCGTATTCATGACAGTTCTGAAACCCGGCGATAAATTCTTAGGTTTGAATCTTTCACATGGCGGTCACCTCAGCCACGGTAGCCCTGTCAATTTCTCAGGTCTCGTATTCAATGCCCTTGAATATAACGTACGCGAAGACAATGGTCTCGTTGACTACGACCAGATGGAAGAAGTTGCATTGCGCGAACGTCCGAAACTTATCATCGGTGGAGCGAGTGCATATTCACGCGAATGGGATTATGCCCGTATGCGTAAGATCGCTGATGAAATCGGCGCATTGCTGATGGTCGACATGGCCCATCCCGCTGGTCTGATAGCAGCAGGTCTCCTCGACAATCCCCTCAAATATGCCCATATCGTGACTTCGACCACTCATAAGACTCTCCGCGGCCCGCGCGGCGGTTTGATCCTCCTCGGCAAGGACTTTGACAATCCATGGGGAAAGACTAATCCCAAAGGCGAAGTACGTAAAATGTCTCAGTTGATCGATTCAGCCGTCTTCCCCGGCGTACAGGGCGGCCCGCTCGAACATGTCATCGCAGCCAAAGCTGTCGCTTTCGGTGAAGCTCTTACTCCCGAATTCAAGGACTATCAGACACGTGTCAAAGCTAATGCCGCAGCTATGGCCGATGCTCTCAAAGACAAAGGCTATAAGATTGTCAGCGGTGGAACCGAAAACCACTGTATCCTTGTCGATCTCCGCACTAAATTCCCCGATCTCACCGGTAAGGTGGCTGAAAAAGTTCTTGTCGAAGCAGACATTACTGCCAACAAGAACATGGTGCCGTTTGACTCTCGCTCACCTTTCCAGACTTCAGGTATCCGCCTCGGCACACCGGCTATCACCACCCGCGGTGTGAAGACCGAAAGCATGGGTGAAATCGTTGAAATGATCGACACGGTTCTCTCTAATGTCGACAGCCCTGCCGTAATCAATTCTGTTCGCGAGAAGGTCAACTCAATGATGACCGAATATCCGATGTTTGCAGACTGATGCCATCGGTTGAAATTATAATAGTTGCTGCGGGCAGCGGACTCCGTTACGGAGCTTCGCTGCCCAAACAATTTTGCATATTAGGCAACCGACCGCTGATCATGCATACTATCGATCGCATGAGAGCGCTTGCACCTGATGCCGGACTTATGTTGGTAATCAGCCGCGACATGGAGGATTTTTGGCATGATCTCTGCCGCGAATATTCATTTGAATCACCACGAATAGCTTACGGTGGCGCCACACGTTGGGAATCGGTGCGCAACGCCATCATTGCTTCCGAAGGATCCTCTGAAATTATCATGGTACACGACGGTGTGCGTCCACTTGTCGATAATTCGGTTATGGAGAATATTTATGAAGCAATGTCTGACCAAGCAGTCGACGGTGCAATACCGGCTATTCCCGTTACAGATTCCCTGAGGGAGTTGCGTCCGGACGGATCGAGCGCGGGTGTAGACCGAAGCGTCATGCGCGCGGTCCAGACACCTCAGGCATTCCGAGGCGACCGTTTGCGCAAAGCCTATTCCCTACCTTATCGCGACTCTTTCACCGACGATGCATCTGTGATGGAAGCAGCGGGCTATACAAATCTCAAACTTACCAAAGGATCAGCGTCCAATATTAAGATCACCAATCCCGGTGATATAGCCGTAGCTGAATTGCTGATGTGAATCCATGAACTCCCTCCGCAACTATGATATAAAATTTCTCAAAGGTGTAGGACCCCGCCGCGCCGAACTTCTAAAAAAAGAACTCGGCATCGCGTCAGGCTATGATTTAGTACGCCATTATCCTACCCATTATCTTGACAGATCAAAAGTCTATACTGTCAGAGAACTGAATGATGAAATGCCCTATGTGCAGCTTAGAGGGCGTTTCATTACATTTAACACTCTTGGCGAAGGTGCAAAAATGCGTCTTGTCGGATTGTTCTCTGACGGCACGGCTACCATGGAGGTCGTATGGTTCAGACGAATAAAGGCCATTCGCGAAAGCCTGAATACCGGCACCGAATATATCCTCTTCGGCAAGCCGTCAAGTTTTATGGGCACAAAACAGATGTCACATCCCGAGATTGACACACCTCAGTCTCTCGCAGCCCAACAACAAATCCGCGGAGTTTACCCTCTGACCGAAAAACTCCGCAACGCTAACATTACCTCCCGCCAGATCTCGGTCTGGATTCAGACCCTCCTCAACTCCAAGCGTAATATCATTGATCCTCTCCCGCAATCCGTCATAAGTGACAATCGGCTTATGACGCTCAACGATGCTATTCGTCAAATACACAACCCGACCGATGCAGACTCACTGCAGAAGGCTCGCGTGCGTCTGAAATTTGACGAACTCATATATATTCAGGTCGACATGCTCCGGCGTTCCCAGAGACGCAAAAGTATCTCGGTCGGCCACCGTCTCAAACGCGTAGGGGACATGTTCAATCGCTTTTATCGTGAGTGCCTGCCATTCGACTTAACAGGCGCTCAAAAACGTGTCATAAAAGAGATTCGGGCCGACGTAAATACGGGTCGCCAGATGAACAGACTCGTGCAGGGCGATGTAGGTAGCGGTAAAACCCTAGTCGCTCTCATGTCAATGTTGCTTGCCGTGGACAATGGGCTGCAGGCATGTCTGATGGCCCCAACCGAAATCCTCGCTACTCAGCACTACGAAACAATCTCTACCATGGTCAAAGGCCTGGGTATAAATGTCGCTCTCCTCACAGGTTCGACCGGGAAAAAGGATCGTCAGAGGATTCACGAAGGTCTGAATGACGGGACTCTTAATATACTCATTGGTACTCACGCTGTTATTGAAGACACTGTGACATTCCACAATCTCGGTTTTGTCGTCATTGACGAACAGCATCGTTTCGGAGTCGCTCAACGCGCCAAACTATGGAGTAAAAATGATATCTCGCCCCACGTTCTCGTAATGACAGCGACCCCTATTCCTCGAACTCTTGCCATGACCGTTTATGGCGACCTCGACGTCTCTGTAATAGACGAGTTGCCTCCCGGCCGCAAGCCTGTCGAGACACTCCTGCGCTATGATGAACAGCGCATGCAGGTTTATCAGGCTGTCTACTCTCAGTTGATGCTCGGTCGACAGGTGTACATAGTTTATCCATTAATCGAGGAGAACGAGAAACTCGACCTTCGCAGTCTCGAAGAAGGATATAAAATTATATGCGACACTTTTCGTGATCGAAAGGTCGCGTTTGTTCACGGCCGGATGAAGCCTGCTGAAAAAGATTACCAGATGAATCTTTTCGCTTCACATCAAGCCGACATTCTGGTTGCTACAACGGTAATAGAGGTTGGAGTCAATGTGCCGAACGCGTCTGTCATGGTTATTGAAAATGCCGAACGCTTCGGACTTTCACAACTTCATCAGCTTCGCGGACGCGTTGGACGTGGAGCAGATCAGAGCTATTGTATCTTGATGAGCAAGCATCAGATATCAAAAACTACCCGTCAGCGACTCGAACTCATGACTAGAACATCAGACGGTTTCGTTATTGCCGAAGCCGATATGCAGATGCGTGGACCAGGGGACATAGAGGGCACTATGCAGAGCGGCATTCCCTTTGATCTTCATATTGCAAATCTTGCCACTGACGGCCAGATAATCCAGCTTGCAAGACGCGCTGCCGAGAAACTTATTGACGACGATCCTAACCTTTCTCAACCTGAAAATTCGCTATTTGCACGCGAACTTGCACTTGCGTCGAAAGGCCTTCTCGACTGGAGTAGAATATCTTAATTTGCCGATATTCGCGAATAACGCGACACTATTGGCATTCAATATGTTAGCATATCAGTAAACATTATTTTAGATTTTTTTGCGATGAGATATGTAGCTTATTTCCAAAAAAATAGTTAACTTTGACGAAAGCATGGAAAATCACTACTAATCTCTTCTGCAAACATGGAAAAAACATTTGTCATCCTCAAGCCTTCGACCATACAGCGTGGTCTTATCGGTCAAGTTATTGACCGATTCCAGAAAAAGGGCCTTTTTATTGCAGGCATCAAGATGATGCAACTCGACGAAAAAGTTCTCCGCGAACACTACGCTCATCTGGTTGATCGTCCTTTTTTCCCCTCGCTCCTTGCTTCGATGATGGCAACTCCCGTAATTGTAATGTGTCTTCGCGGTAAAGACGCTGTAGAAGTGGTTCGCGCTATGACCGGCGCTACTAACTGCCGCAAAGCTGCTCCCGGTACAATCCGTGGCGATTTCGGCATGAGCGGTCAAGAAAATATAATCCATGCATCAGATTCGGTTGAGAATGCAAAAATTGAAATTGACCGTTTCTTCAGTCCGGAGGAAATCTTCGAATACACTCCGTTGACTCTTACAGCGACATACGCTCCCGACGAATTAGATTAATCATAAGTATCATAAAACCAATAATGTTTCTCTCTCAAAAATCATTCTTAAAAACCACCGTTACTTTGCTGGCTGTTGCTTTCGGCAGTTTTGCGTCCGTTTCAGCACAGGAAGCAGTTACGCTCCGTCTTCCGGGTCAGCATCAGGCTCAGCACGGTGATCTTCTTGCAAGCCAAGCAAACACCCACGTTCAGCTCGACAAAGCAACAAAATATCTTGAAAATCTCTTCAGCGAAGAAGAAGAGCCCGAATTTGACATTTATACCGAAGGCTGGGACAGTCAGGCCGTTAATTGCTACGCCGGCATGACTGTGCCTCAGACAGCCGTTATTGACGTAAGCCATTACGCGATGCCCCATCCCGGTTATATCACGTCGCCTTACGGCTACCGTCGTCGTTTCCGTCGTATGCACAAAGGTGTTGACATCAAGCTCAATGTTGGCGATACAGTTCGCGCTGCTTTCGACGGTCGCGTGCGCCTCACTAAATTCGAACGCCGCGGCTACGGTTATTATGTCGTAGTGCGCCATACTAACGATCTTGAAACTGTCTATGGCCATCTTTCGAAATTCCTCGTTGAGCCTGATCAATATGTAAAAGCCGGCGATCCCATCGCCCTCGGTGGAAACACAGGTCGCTCGACAGGACCTCACCTCCATTTCGAGACACGCTACATGGGTTATGCTATTAATCCCGCAGCTATATTCGATTTCCCCAATCAGACCACTCACACAGACCAATATACTTTCGATAAATCGACTTATCAGCAGGCCCGAAACTTCTCTCCTGCTGCTAATGCCGAATATGCCGCCAAGTATCGTCTTGAAAATCCTCCTAAGGCATATGTGCCTGATAAATCTTCCGGTTCGTCCGGAAACAAGGCCTCTACTTACCGTGTAAAGAAAGGCGACACCCTCGGAAAAATCGCTTCCCGTAATGGCACAACTGTCAGCAAGTTGTGTAAGCTCAATGGCATCACATCCTCAACAACACTGCAGATAGGCCAGAAACTTAAACTTCACTAAAGATTAATCGTTCTTCCATCTCCACCTTATATTAAGATGAAGTCAAGAAACAAATTTATGCTGTCAGCTCTAATGCTGACAGCAACTTTTTTAAGCCATGCCGCCAATAATATCATTTGGCTCGATGAAATCGACTCCAATGGTCACTACATTCAAGACTGGGGCAAACCTGTAGTTAACCGTTCCGTAGTAGGAACACCATTGAGCATCGGAGGGAAAAAGTTCGATCGCGGTATAGGAGGTCACGCCATAAGCAGAATGCTGTTTGATCTCGGCGGAAAAGCAAAGAAAGTCGAAGGACTTGTCGGAGCAGACGATGCAAATCTTTTCACCACACGCCTTGAGTTTAAAATCATCGGTGACGGCCGTGAATTGTGGAGCAGCGGTGTAATGCTTCGCGGCCAGGAAGCGAAACCATTCAATGTTGACCTTAACGGCATCGACAAAGTTCTTTTACTCATCGATATGTGTGATGATGAGTTTATGTATGATCATGCCGATTGGGTAAATGTGTGTTTTACAACCGACTCCGATGTAAAAGCCATACCTGTCTGGCCGGAACCGATCAAAAAAGAAGCGTACATACTTACTCCTGAAGCACCCGAAACGCCTTTGATCAACAATCCGACCGTCTATGGAGCTACCCCTGGTGCCGACTTCTTGTGGTCTGTTATGGCTTCCGGACAACTTCCTATGGAATACGCCGCTTCCGATCTCCCGGAAGGCCTTGAGATCGACTCCGAGACAGGCGTAATATCAGGTAAGGTAAACACTCCCGGAGACTATAAAGTGACATTGACCGCGTCAAACAGCAAAGGTAGTGACCAACGTCAAGTCACTATTAAAATAGGCGACCGTATTTCACTCACGCCCATCATGGGTTGGAGTAGTTGGAACTGTTGGCGCTTCGGAGCTACAGATGAGATTCTTAGACGTACAGCCGACATCATGCACGAAAAACTTCACCCCTATGGCTGGACCTATGTGAGCGTCGATGACGGTTGGGAAGCTGCTCAACGTGCAGAGGACGGCTCTCTTCCCGGAAATGCCAACTGGCCCGATATGAAAGCATTGACAGATTACATTCACTCAAAAGGCATGAAATTTGGACTCTACTCATCTCCGGGACCTACAACCTGCGGTAATTTCCCTGCGTCTTACGGCCATGAGTATATTGATGCAGCAACATGGGCCGACTGGGGTGTAGATTATTTAAAATATGATTATTGCAGTCACACCCAAGTCGAAAAAGATTCGAGCGAAGGCTCAATCCGCGCGCCATACGATCTGATGCGGGCAGCCATTGACAGTACAGGTCGCGATATTGTCTACTGCATCGGCTACGGAGCTCCCCGAGTATGGGTATGGGGATCGGATGCAGGTGGTAACCATTGGCGTACGACATGCGATATCACTGACCATTGGAATGTAGTTCAAGCTATCGGTAATTGTCAGGACGTATGCGCACCTTCCACGGCTCCCGGGCGTTTCAACGATCCGGACATGATGGTTGTCGGCGAAGTAGGCGGCGGTTGGGGTGCACCCAAACATCCTACCCTGCTCACCCCCGACGAGCAGTATGCTCATGTTTCATTGTGGGCGATATTATCTGCGCCGCTCCTATTAGGATGCGATGTGGAACGTCTCGACGATTTCACACTCTCTTTGCTCACCAA
>CAZULD010000034.1:0-3914 GCA_964621135.1 uncultured Bacteroides sp.
CGATAGATACAACCGGTCTTTCTCCGGCCGAGGTCGGAGGCCTGTGCGTTTTGCTGTGCCTGTCTGAATCGATGTGTCTGAACGGCGTCGTGATATAGTCCATCTACACCTATATGTTTCACCCATTTTACTATGAGGTTAAAAACTCCATAGATCATTCTATATTTATAGGAGAACTAAAATCTCAAGTAAGAAACTATTGTGTTTTAACATAATTTAGTATTCGGGGGGGGGTAATTTATACTTATTTTGTAATTTTGTCGTCATATACAAAAATGTATTTTTTAATCTTTAAAAATTAATTAGATGACAAAATTTTCTAAATTGTTCTCTGTCATGTTGATCATGTTAATGACAGGGATTTCGTTTTCATCCTGTTCTAAAGATGATGGTGATGAACCTAAAACCGTAAACATTGTAGGAAAGTGGGAGTACATGGAAACATATGAAGACGAGAATGTAACTGAGTCAATTAAGATGGTTTTGACTTTCAATAATGACAGAACCGGGTCTATTGAAGAAAATTGGGTATATGAATCACGAGCATCTTCGGTAGAAAACTACAAAATGAATTTTAGTTGGGCTACTTCAACAGATTCAAACGGAAACGAAATCTTAAAAATCAGCTATGTTAGCGGAGATAAAGTAACGGAATTGTTCCCCGGAGAATCAACTACTGTCTTATGGACTCGTCAATTTGTTTTGACTGGAAACATTCTAAATATTTATGGTGGAGACGGAGTATGGGTCTTCAATAGGAAATAAGTTTAAAATAAGGTGTCTCAATGAGACACCTTATTTTTTGATATAAAATCTTTATCTATTGTTTAGTCCTTCGTAGGGGTAGATGTCGCGATGAAGGGCGATGCGGGGAGACCGAAGTTGTCGAAGAGCGAGGCTTCGGCGTAAGGGGCATGAGCGTAGCGTACTTTTTTGATTGAGTCTACATTGTCGCAGTAAACGGTCAGTGTGCCGGTGGCGCACTCAACAATGGCACGTGCCGGATGATAGACCCCGTCTGATCCGGCAGCTTCGAAGCCTGAGAGTTCCTCCTCGAGAGGACTGACGCCGCCCCCGGTGTTGGTGAAATAGATCAGCGCACGCTTACCTTCGCTCACCATACGGTCGTAGATCGGGCCGGACCATGCATAGTCGTTTTTACTGTAATCTTTAGCCAACGCCCAGTATGCAAGTCGCTTGCCTACACTCTGTTTGTCGCGCGGGTGAATGCAGAGACGATTGCCGATATCAAGTGTCACGACCATTCCCGCGTGATCGACCTGATCCATTAAGCGTGACTGCGCCAGCCGCAGGGCTGCCACACTGTCGGCAGGCTCGGTGTAGCCTCCATAGGGCGCAATCTGCACATAATAAAATGGTAAATCCTCTCGTCCGAAACCGTCGCGCATACATTTGACATAAGAGGGCATGAGTCGCTCGTACTCTGTCGGTGCGGGACAGTTACTCTCGCCCTGATACCACAGCATACCTTTGACGGTGTAGGGTAAGACAGGGGATGCCATGGAGTTATAAAGCACTGACGGCATAAGGAGAACGTCGGGCGTACGGCGGTCAACAGGCTGATCAGTGCTGCTTAAATCAAGACCGGCTTCTGCAGCTACTTCTTTTGACAGCCACGGTTGCACGGTTGTACCACCCCAGACAGATATTATGACGCCTACAGGAGTGCCGTCGAGCGCTCGGCTTAGAAAATCAGCGAAATAATATGCTGTCGCACTGCACTCCGCGACTTCTTCAGGGATATTTGTGCCCCAGTGACCTTCGCAAGTATCGAGCGGCACGGAACTTACACCTTTGCCGACCGTAAACATTCTCACGGGTTTATCGGGTCGAGCTGCGAGAATAGCGTCCAGACCGCCGTCGACCGGCTGATGGTTGTAGCCGCGCATGGGCATTTCCATATTTGACTGACCAGAGCAGTACCACACTTCGCCTATTAGAACATCGTCGATTTTCACCTCTCCGTCCCTATCACTGATTGTGATTGTCTGCGGCGCAGTCGTTGCCTCCGGTGTGGGAACGGTTACAGCCCATGATCCGTCGGCCTTCGACGCCACGGCAGTATAAATGTCGGGAGTCCATGAGGGCTTTACCGTTATTTTAGAACCGGAGAGAGCTTTACCCCAGATTTTTACATCGCTTTGCTGCTGAAGAACCATGTGATCGGACAATAAGGTAGGAAGTTGCACTGCGGCGGAAGTCGTAATGGTGGATAAGATACAGCAGACCGAGGTAAGAACGGTGATGATGAACGAACGTAAAGTCATGGCTTAGAAATTTTGATTTGCAAAAATAATACATCCTCACCAATATTTATCCAAAAAATGCTACCTTTGTGATAATGTAAATTTAAAATTCACGAAAATGAAGAAGATAGTATTATTAGCAGTGGCTCTCGCATGCGGAATGGCAGCGTCGGCTCAGTTATTCTGTCCGGAAAAGGGCAAAGTAATGCTTTATAAGAATGTTGACAATTCAGAGAAGACACCCGTTGAGAATGTTATCAAAGCAACGGTAGTTGAAGTGCAGGATGCAGACGGTATGCAGACTTCGCGAGTTGAGAATGTAAGTTCGCTGCCTGACAATCCTCTTGCCGAAATTAAAACATATACAAATTACATATATGATCCGGCAACAGATGTAACCAAAGTGATACCGATGACCGGTGAAGATCTCCGTACAATGATTATCTCCACTATCAGTGAAGCAGCCCGCGCCAGCAATCAGCATCTCAGCGAACAGGAGCTCAGAGATATGGAGAAAATGATGGCTGTAAAAGGTGAGCTTGAAATTTCAATCGATCCAAAAGCTGCAGTAGACAGTAAGATCCCCCAGTCGACACTTCGCCTAAATGCCGGCCAGATGACAATGGTGATGAATATATGGGACGCTAAATATCTCGGTACAGAATCAGTAGAGACTCAAGCCGGAACATTCGAATGCGCTAAAGTCAGCTATGTGATCCGTTCGAACGGTCCCAGCGGTGGTCAAAAAGATTTTATCACCGAATGGTATGCCAAAGGTATCGGTTTAGTGAAGAGCATAAAGACTGATAAGAAAGGTAAAGTTCTAGAAGAAGAGACTCTTTTCGTGATCAAGTAAAATACCTTCAGGGACAAAGCTATTCGGCGGGATGCAGCAAAGATGTTGCATCCCGCTTTTGTTATTAGAGCCTTCGGCTGTGATAAAAGAGAAGTTCGGCTATTCCCCTCACAGGGAGATAGACGATGAATGCGAACCACAAGCCGTGATTGCCGAGCGCGTTAACGGTTGAGAAATAGATTATGAAAAATAGGAGGGTAGCGATGAACATTGACCGCAGCATAATGCGTGTCAAAGTCAGACCGATCAGTATACCGTCCCAGACAAAGGCCATCGTGCCGGCAAGTGGTACAGCGACGGCCCACCAGCGATAGTGATTGCACTGTTCGAGTACCGAACTGTCGTCGGTCAGCAGTCCGAGAATCATATTGCCGCCGAACAGATAGAGCAGACTGAACACTACCGCCAGTCCCAGTCCGATGCGCGTCAGAGAGCCGATCAGCCTACGCAGACCATCATAGTCGCGTGCGCCCTCGAATCGTCCGGCGAGTGCTTCGCCTGCGAATGCGAAGCCGTCCATAAAATATGAGAAAAACAGGAATAGTTGCAGCAGCAAGGCGTTAGCCGCAAGGATCACACTGCCCTGTACAGATCCGGAACGGGTGAACCATACAGTGACGGCGACCAGACATAGTGTGCGCAAGAAGATGTCACTGTTGATGGTGAAAAAGCGACGCAGTTCGGCCATCCGGATCAGTCGGCGCAGATCCGGTCGACCGGGATGAAATCGAAGCAGTGCGCCGGTCAATCCGAAGATGAAGCCGCTCCACTGTGCTATTACAGATCCGAGG
>CAZULD010000034.1:4014-15444 GCA_964621135.1 uncultured Bacteroides sp.
TGCGCCGGTCAATCCGAAGATGAAGCCGCTCCACTGTGCTATTACAGATCCGAGGGCGACTCCGTCGATGTCCATTCCGACGACAAACACAAGGACGAGGCTGGCGCAGATGTTGACAATATTGGTGACTAAGGCCATCCACATCGGCAGACGGGAATTCTGCATGCCGAGCGACCATCCCGAGAGGGCATAGGTGCCGAGTGTGGCAGGAGCACCGAGTATAGCGATCAGAAAATATTTTTTTGCAAGAGGCAGAGTCGACGGTTCGGCGTCCATAAAGTGGAGCATGATATCGGAGATCGGCACTCCGAAGATCGGTATAAGCGATCCGATGACGAGTCCGATAGCGAGTCCGCGATAGAGATGGGTTGAGGCTGCCTCTAAATCGTTCGCACCGTAGGCTTGGGCCGTTACGCCGCTCGAACCCATTCGGAGAAAGCCGAAAAGCATGTAGAACATGCTGAACATGCTAGATCCGAGAGCAATAGCTGCAATGAATGAAGCCGATCCGAGATGACCGACGATAGCAACGTCGATCATAGCCAGCAGTGGTGTGGTGATGTTGGATATGATCGCCGGAAAAGCTATGGCGGCGATATTTCGGCGCAATGGAGTCATCGTTTCAGGTCGCCGGCTATGCTAATGCGTAAGCGGTCAGGATCAAGATAGCGGGCTGAAAGCTCGCATATGATTTCGGGCGTTATGTTGGCCAGCGTTTCCTGTCGGGAATCGAAGTAATCGGCAGGGATCCCGACCGTGCGCTGAAGCTGGTAGTAGTCCATTATCGTCATCGGTGAGTCGATAGTCGATGCGAGTTCTGACGCGACGTTGAATTTAAGTTTCGACATTTCATCGGGCGTGAGCGGATCAGTGACCATCCGGCGCAACTCTGATCTAACCTCTTCGACAAGCGCCTCGGTGTAAGCGTTGTCACACTGGGCCGAAATAGATATATAGCTCCCTTCTTGAGCTCCTGACAGCGAAGCGGATATGCCATAGGTGTAGCCTTTGTCCTCGCGAATGTTCATCATCAGGCGGCTACCGAAATAGCCTCCGAGCGCGGTCACTGCCATGCGGAGCGGATTATAGTCGGGATGTGAACGCGGCACAGCCGGTATCGACAACACTACTGCGCTCTGGAGTGAGCCCGGTTTGTCGATTACAGACGTCTGCGGCTCAGCGGCGATGTAAGACCGGATGTTTAGAGGAGAAGGAATGTCTGAAACAGGAATAGTCTCGAGCAAGCGCGCGAGTCTGTCTGTGTCTTCGGTCGAGAAGTGTCCGCAGAGATAGGCATGAGTGCGTCGGGCATCGAGAGTCGAGCGGTGGAAGTCCTTAAGATTGTCGAGTGTGAGGGCTTCGATTGATTCGGGCGACGGCACCAGACTGTCGGGATGACCGTCGCCTGCTATAAGCCGACGGTTGTCAGCCATGGCAAGGAAACTGACCCTGCTTAGGTTCAGACGCTGGCGTGCGACGCCTTTAGCCCGGATAATTTCGAATGATTTTGCCGGGAACGACGGTTCGACAAACGATTCGACCAGCAGCGGGGCGAGTGTGAAGAGTTTGGACGTGAGTGATGATACACGCAGTGAGGTGTAATGGCTTACTGCTCCGGAATTGAACCATGCGCCATTGAAATCTACAATGTCGGCTATGGTGTCGCTGTCATGATGCGCTGTGCCTTCGCGCAGCATTTCTGCCGCGAACGACGGTACGCACGGATTGAAACTGTCGGCTGCACCGCCTTCTGCCGACAAATCGAGTCGGACAACGTCTTGATCGCCGCCGTAGAAGGTGTGGAGGACAACGCCGTTGGACAGGGTTACGACCTCTTCCGGAGGTAAGGTCAGGTGACCAAACGGTCTGACTTCAGGTGCTTGCGAACGATCAAGCATCGTGGTCGAGTGTTTTAAGATATTCTACGGCTGCCTTCAGGTCATCAGATGTGTCGATACCTATGGTCGGACGATCAGTGATAGCAACTCGGATCTTGTAGCCGTTCTGCAGCCAGCGCAACTGTTCGAGCGATTCGGCGATCTCCAATGGCGATTGCGGGAGACGGGTGAGTTGCTTGAGAATGTCGGCACGGTAAGCATAAAGCCCGACGTGGGTATGGAAGTCGGCATGTTCGAGCCATTCCTGCCATGGGTAGTTACGCACATAGGGGATGATGGAGCGCGAGAAATAAAGCGCGTTTGACTCATTGTCCATTACGAGTTTGGGCGTATTGGGGTCGAAGAGAGCCTCGAAACCGCGCGATGGATCGAAATGACGGGCGAGTGTGGCAATGTCGACACTCGGATCATCGAAACATCCTTTCAGTGACGCTATCTGCTCGGGCGCAATAAAGGGTTCGTCGCCCTGAATGTTCACGATTACATCGGCATCTGATCCGACATTGCAATATGCTTCATAGCAGCGATCTGTGCCGCTGCGATGAGCGGTTGAGGTCATAACGGCCTTGCCTCCGAAGGCATTTACAGCGTTATAGATGCGGTCATCGTCGGTAGCGACGACTACATCGTCGAGTTCCTTCGACGCCTGACGGTAGACGCGTTCGATCATTGTGCGGTCACCGATCATGGCGAGGGGTTTGCCCGGGAAACGGCTCGATGCGTAGCGGGCGGGTATAATTCCGATGAATTTCATTCAGGTTTCAAATGTGCAGGTTCAACATATAATTGTGCGTTCTCGTAGCGGAGAACTCTGACGCGGCGGTCAGCCTCGATGAATTCGCCTGTCGAGACTGCGTCGAAAACTTTATCTTCGATAATTATTTTACCGGCAGGGCGTAAGTCGGTCATCGTGACGGCTTCGCTGCCAACAAGTCGGGCCGGCCCCATGTCTACACCGATATAACCTTTTTTGACATCTTGCGTAAGCATGAGTTCAGAGTGGCGTCGGAAGAATTTCGGGCCGCGGCTTGAACTGAGCCATGCCACCAGTGCGATGGCTGCCAACAAGCCCGAGCCTACTGTCAGCAACGGTCGGCCGACATTACTTATGATCGAATCGTCGGGCGAAATTGTAAAAGACGGTGTTATGGCGGCACAAAGCGCTACGAGTATACATAGTATGCCGGTGATTCCGCAGACACCGAAGCCCGGAATGACGAAAATCTCAAGATTAACCAACACAATGCCTGCTATGAGGACAATTACTATCCACGGGGCGAGTGTGCCGCTGATGAATATAGGCAGGAAGTAAAGACATGTGGCCACTACGGCAACAGCAGCCGCAAACCCCAGACCGGGAGTGTGCATCTCCATGTAAATTCCGCCGAGAATGAGCATAACTAGTATGGCCCGGATCCCTGCATTGCTCAGAAAGCCGATTATGTCATCGGTGAGGGTAGGCTGAAAATGGTCTACTTCGACGTCGGGCATGTCGAGCTGGGCGAGCATTTCGTCCATAGAGCTGACAGTTCCGTCGGAAAAGCCTGCTTCGTAAGCCTCCGATGTGGAGAAGGCCGTTACCTTTTCAGGATTTACCATCGACGCCGCTATTGCCGGATCGCGACGCCATTTTGCGACAGAGTCGCCGGGAGCAATCCATTTGCCGTGGTGTTGCGCGGTGCTTCGCATGATCGAACTCATGTAAGCCTGATACTTGTCCGGCATCGGTTGACCCTGACCGTCGACAACGGTTGCAGCGCCGATACTTGATCCGGGAGTCATATAGACGGTGTCGCAGGCGAGTGCAATCAGAGCTCCGGCCGATGCGGCGTTATGGTCGATGTAAGCTGCTGTAGGCACAGGGAGACGCAACAGGGCTGTACGGATGGAGTCGGCTGCGTCGAGTGCACCTCCGTAAGTATTCATTTTCACCACCAGCAGGGCGGCGTTGTCCTCTATGGCTTTGTCGCAGGCGCGGCGGGTGTGCTGCCATGCGCGTGCATCGATTTCATCTTCAAGAGAAAGCACTACGACCTTCTGCAAGGCTGACATGGTAAAAATCGTGATGAATGTCAGCAATATGGCTGAGAAAATGCGTTTCATCATGCCTTAGTTTTTTTACGTTTTGAAAAATAAGAGGGGAGAAGACAGCACCCGGCTATAAGATATATGTAGTAGCTGAGTATTCGCCAGATCAGTGCAAGCACCAACGCGATGCTGACATCGCCGATCAAATCGCCGTAGTAGTTAGTGAAGAGCCACTCGCTGATGCCGCTGCCGCCGGGGGTAGGGCTGACCATAAGCACGACCCATACTACAAACTGGCGTCCGAAAACAAGAAGACCGGAAGCCGACGGTACGAAGCCCCAGAAAAGAGCGTTGACAACGAGATAGCGGGAGAACCACGACACTATCGTCGCACCGAACACCTTCAGCCACCATTGACGCGATGCGTTTTTGACGAATGCCGACGTCTCGAGCATATTATCAGTTGCGCGATCTACCGCGGGTTGCCATCTGCGCAGCGGCCGTATTCCGAATATCTTATGAAGGATTTTTGCCACTGCCGCAGGTCGGGCTATGATACCTGCGAAAAGTATGGCAGTCCAGATGACAATGCCTGCATATACCAGCCAGAATACTATCTTGATACCTGTTACGAAAGATTGAGCCTCAGCTGCGGCAAACAATTCTGAATCAGGTATAAGCAGCACAAGTATGGGACAAAATATCACGAAGAAGAGTTCGTCGAGAAAAAGAGTGGTGAGAGTCAGTGTGGTGGCTCGTCCAACCTTTATGCCTTCGCGATTAAGGTAAAAAACCGCGAGAGCACTCCCGCCGACGACCGACGGTGTTATAGCCGACGTGAACGCACACATCAGATCTACCTTCACCGCGCGATTCCAGCTAAGATCACCTCCTGCGATGGTATGGAAGCGCCACGACAGTCCGAAGTCACGCCCCGCGACAAAAATCAGTGCGGCGATGATCGCTATGCCCGTGCGCCAAGTAAAATGAAAGTTTGCGAAGACCTTAGGATCAAATTCATCATGAAAGAGCCATACGACCACTGCCAGACCAATGGTAATCGGCAGCAGCATCTTCCACAATGTCTTCGACAGTTCCCCGCTCATCGTTCCTGATCTATTCTTTTCCGGTAAGAATCGAGAGCATCATCTCGACCTCCTTTACGGGATCTTTTGCATCAATCAGCGGACGCCCGGTCGCCACACCTGAAACACCGGCAGCCATATAGACGAGAGCATCCTCCGGAGTTATGTCGCCGGTAGCTACTATCGGTGTTTCGATACCGGCGTCGCGGACTGTAGTTACCAGTTCGGCAATTTCGCCGGGACGCATATCGGCCGGCAGAGTGACATAGTCGATATCGGCGGTTCGGAGAGCCATCACGGCGGCTGCAGATGCAACGTCGACACCTATCACGGCTTCAGGGCCGAGTTCCTCGCGGATTGCCGCTGCCGATCGGTCGGTGATGGTTTTTACATGGACACCGTGCAGCCCAAGTTCCTTTGCCAGCTCGGGACGGTCTTCAATCATAAGGAAGGCGGCCGACTCCTTGCAAAGAGCGATTATGTCCGGTGTCATAGCCTTGATATCTTCGTCGGTAAGGTCAGGAAGATGAAGCTGTATCCAGCGACAACCTCCTTCAATAGCCATCTGTACGGTCTCCGCTACAGAGTAGCGGTCGTTGGTTTGTGCGATAAATTGTAGCATAGTGTTGCAAATTTAATAACAATCTTTCTTATATCAAACAAACCATCGGCCTAATCGGTCGACTCAGCGTCATAGTTATGGTCATACGGCCACGGTTCTTCGTCGACAAAGCGCCTGCGCGCTACAAATGAGTCGGACAGCGGATCATCTGCGCCGTTATATAGATTATATTGTGTGTCAGTCAAAGTCATCAGCATATGGACGAGGGCTGCCGAGGAGAACGGACGTTGGACTGCACTCGAAAGTTTTTCTATTATCGCCGGATTATTTTCGCGATATGCCCCGTTGGCATAAATCACAAAGGGGATCTCAACCGATCGGTTGTCACGTCCGCGGATATTATTCCCTTCACAAACCTTCTCGCCGTGGTCCGACAGATAAATTACGACAGACGGGTCCGGACTTTCGGCCACGCGGACTACTGTCTCATGCCAGATAGAGTCGGTAAACACAAGCGAATTGGAATAATCGGCAAGCAACTGTGCACCGTCGCGGTTGAGCCACGGTCTGTCGATGCTCCGAAAGACGTCGTCGGCAGTGAAATGTGTCCGCTCAGGCGGATACCGCTTATTATAGATATTATGCGATCCGAGAAGATGAAGGAATATCATTCGGGCGTCGGCTGAATCGGCGATAGCCGAATAAAATGGCGGCAGAAGAGCATCATCTAAAGTCTTGTCAACCAACAGAGCATCCTCGCAATACTCCAATCCGATGAACGATACCACATCGGCGGTAGCTGATATCACACCTGCACCGTTGCTCCAAGCTCCGACTCGCTCCTGATTTGACAGCCAGTATGTCCGATATCCCGCAGCATTAAAAAGATCAATAAGGGTGGGGTAGTTGTACCAGTCGCCGTAAACTCGGTCATCAGGCTTGAAAGTCAGGATTCTTTCAATGTTGGAACTCGTGATTTGAGATGAGGCGAGTGCGTCGGTGAAGACAAAGAGACTGTCGGCAAGCGCATCCATGTAAGGAGAGGTCTCCAACGGGAAGCCGTAAAGCGACAGATTCGGTCTGTTGGCAGACTCACCGATAATTACCACGACGTTTGTCGCCGTCTTGGATGATCTGACACTTTCGGGATGCGGCAACGTTTTTTTGCGTTCAATCAATTTCTGCATTTCGAGATTTGTACGTCGCTGCTCGATAAAATATTTAGGTATGCGCAGAGACATCATCACGGAGGTGCGCCCTACATTGAAGTTTATGGCAAGCCAGCTGTACATTACCACACCGACCACACTCAAGCCTGCAGTCAATACTGCAGCGGCTTTACGGGAAATTTTACAGAACAGCCATGCTGCCACTGCTGCTACCGCTATCCATAGCCACGTTTTTACCGAGGATATCGTAATTAGGATATGTGAATATATGTCGGGTAAGAATTCAGAGGCTTCCGCCCGGTTGGTCTGAGCCAAAACTGTTATCAGTTTTCGGGAGAATCCGAATCCGTAGAACGCCAGCGCCCCGGCATTGATTATTGCAGCTAAAGCGTAAATGATAAAAAATGCTATAGCCGGGACACGCAGCCATTTATGCCGCCACATCCAAGCTGCTACGATTATCAAAATAGCGCCCTTCAGACAACCAACACTCAGGATAAAGAGAACCTGCAACGCCGATGGCATCCCGAATGTGGGAGAACCCGGCACATCAGCTATGCTCGCACACGATAGTATGACGAGGATAATAAACCAGATCCTGTTATGCGGCAGTCGTTTGAGCAGTGCGGTTATTTTCTTCAACATAGTGCAAATATAATTATTTTTGAAATATTCTGACATATCAGTGAGCAAAAGCCGCAGTTGGGTTGTTGAATATTTATATGTTTCACTTCTTAAAAAGTACTACTATGTTTAAAAAGATAATGATTGCGTTAGCCGTGGTGCTCGCCCCCTCTTTCATTTATGCTCAGAGTCGTCCATATTTCGGAGTAAGAGCTTCGTTTGACGTTACACATCCTTCGGGAGCAAACGAAGGCATCAACAACGGTTCGGGTTTTACATTTACAGGAATCTATAATCTTCCGATCAGCCGTAACGCGTATTTCGAGCCGGGTGTCGGAGTGTTTTATAATACGATGGGTCTGAATCCTATCGAATATGAAAACGGCTACTTCGACGGTTCGATCCGCAATGCCGGTATCCGTGTGCCTCTCAATGTCGGTTACCGCGTAGAGTTGTTCAACGGTTTTGAACTTGCAGGCTTCACCGGCCCTATATTCAACTTCAATCTGGCTACGAACACTCACTTGAATCCTAACTTCCAGACGCCGGATCCCGTCGATCTTCCGACGATGTTCGATTACGGATGGCATCATTTTGACGCTCAGTGGGGCTTCGGTATTTCAGCCACATTCCAGCAACAGTATTACATCGCTATCAGCGGCGGAATAGGCATGTCTTCAATGGCTACCTTTAAGACTCCTGATTCGAAGGATCGTCTGCGCCGTAACTCTATCAGTGTGTCTGTCGGCTATAATTTCTAATGATTTAACACAACTAATATAAGACATATAATATGAAAACTTTCGAAGAAAAACTTTCAGAAAACAAACCCTCATTAGTGCTCTTTATCCACGCTAACGAAAAAGATAAGGATGAACTCGATCAGCTCGCAGACGGTGTCCGCGCGCAGTTCGGCGACCGCGTGAATGTGATGCGTGTCGATGCCTCAACCGATCATCGACTCAAAAATCTCTATAATGTCCATGTTTATCCTACATGGATTCTCTTTAAAAAAGGAGAAGAACTTATGCGCGAAAGCGGCAATAAGACCGCAGGCGATCTCACTCGTTTGGTCGAACGTGCGATTGACTAATCTTTATATACCAAATGATACAGGCAGAGTAGCCCGGCGTCTTCGGCGTCGGGCTATTTTTTTAGATGCAGGGCGGCGTGGGGCAGTCCGACAAACAACGCTCCTCCGACAATGTTGCCGAGCGTGGCGGGGATAAGGTTAGCGACAATGAAGGCGCCAGTGGTGACCGCCGCGCCTTCCATCATGCCGAGCGGGATGAAGAACATATTTGCGATACAGTGTTCGTAACCCAATACGACGAAGGCCATCACCGGCACCCAGCAGGCAAGCATCTTTTCTGCCAGACGTCTGCCCGACATGGCCAGCCACACGGCAAGACATACGCACCAGTTGGCGCCTATGCCGCGCAGAAATACCGTCAGCCACGGCAATGAAACCTTGGTCTCGGCTACTCTGATTATCGCCGATCTGTAAGGCTCCGCATCACACAGACCGCACTGGTAGATAAGCAACCACGCGAATCCGAGTGCGCCGATGAAATTTCCGAAATAAACTATTGTCCAATTACCTATTACAGAACCGAACCCGTAGTTGCGCTTCATATAGGCCGGTATAAGCATGGCGTTGTTGCCGGTGAAGAGCTCTCCGCCGAGGATGACGATGAGGATAAGGCCGATAGGGAACACACATCCGCTGATGATCTTCTGCAGCGCAGCCGGCGATTCGGGAAATCCGTAACCGGCGATAAGCGACAGCGCACCGCCGAGAGCGATATAGGCTCCGGCTAAAATGCTCAGCGTTATAAGGCGCGGGGTCTTTGTTGATGTCTTGGCGTTACCGTTGGCTACGGCGGTTTCGATTACCTCTGAAGGGGTCTTGACTGGCATAATGTGATAGATTGGTGGTTGGGTTTATTTTTTAGCTGTAATTTCGAACGTTGCTATTATAGGGTAGTGATCCGACGATTTGATGTTGCCTCTCTTCATCGCTATCGGTCGCAGATCTCCGCGATAAAGTATATGGTCTATGCGGAAGTAGAAGCCTCCGGTGTTGTAAGTTATCATCGGCCCGAAGCCAACTTCGGGATAGACTTCGCGCAGATGCTCCTTTCTGAGCATACGCAGCGGATAGCTACCGGGCACATCGTTGAAATCGCCGCAGACGATTACGTTCGGCCCCCCGAAATGCTTGATATAACGTATCAGTTCCTCTGTGTCGGCTACGCGTATCGGAGCAGCCGCGCGGATCTTATTCATCAGGTGAGTGCGCATTTCGGTGATTTCCTCTTCGTCGCCCTTAAGGTGGGCAAGACGCGAGAACATCGCGCGGTCATCCGGCCCGAGTGAAAACGATTGGAGGTGTATGTCGAAGATGGTTATTTTACGACCGTGGATCGTCACGCGGAAACATCCCATGTTTGCCGCGCCGCTTACCTGTTCTCTGACAAAGCCTGTCTGGATGGGCTCGACAGGAAATTTTGAGAATATCGCGTGCGACAGGTTGGCGTAGTAGACATAAGGATAGAGCCGGTGGAGCGAATCAATCTGCGCAGCCGAAAGTTTTATGTTTGAGTTGGGCGACAGCGCCACCATTTCCTGCAGGCAGACGATGTCAGGATCCTGACTTATGATGTAACTGATTGTAGGGTTAATGTCGTCGGGATAGACATTCTTCTGATCCTTCAGACCGAAGACGTTGTAACTCATCAGCGTAAATGTGTCGGCGTCCTCAGACGCATGGGCAGGAAGGTGAAACGGCGAAAAATCAGTGATCGCGGGCAGAGATGCCACGATTGCCACGCCGAGGATGATCGCCACCCGTTTTCTGATCAGCAGGGTGAGTATAAGAAGACCGATGGTTGCCGCAAGCCAGATGGCGAAGGTCATACCGATGACCGATGCCGTGGGGTGGTTTACCGGATTGATTGCTCCGGCATAGCCCGACACTATCAGACCGAGCCCGCAGATTACATTACATATAATAAGTGTCACAGTGACGAAGCGCCACCATATAGAGCGACTCCCGGCCTTCGAGTCGGGAACAATGGTAGCGGTCGGTCGTATGTTTTTTTTGATTGTCATTTGCGGGTGCTTGAAAGTTCGAAAAATCGGCGTTTTTCCTTAGAGGTCAGTGATTCGTAGCCGGATTGGCGTATTCTTGTCTTCAGAGATTCGTATTCAGCTGCCTGCGCAGGAGTAGCTTTCCGTATGCCTGACTTGCGACGGATCATCATACCTCCTACGGCTCCTGTGACCACGCCGCCCAGATGTGCGAGGTTTCCTCCGGCATTGGGAGCGCTTAAGCCGATGAGAAACAGCACGGTAACGACGGCTACGATCCATTTTATGCGTGTCATGCCGATAAGCGGCACATACAGCTCTGTGTCAGGCATGATAAACGCCACGGCCACGGCCACCGATATTACAGCCGCGGAAGACCCTACCAGCGGGCCGCCTGTCTGAGATGCGAATATAAGAAAAATTATAGCTCCGATTATTGCTCCGGTGAGATAAAGCAATGTCAGGTCGCGTCCGCTGCGACGGGTCAGCAGAAGAGAGCCAAACGCATAGAACCACAGCATATTGAACACAAGATGCAGCACGTCGACCTGCGCGAATGCATAGGTTATGAATGTCCACGGTCTCGACAATAATGCTGTAGGTGACGGTGACAGCACTAACGCTTCGGCCACACCATGGTGTCCGGTCAGCGAGCCTGCTATCATTACAATGAACAACAGACAGTTAAGTCCGATTAATGTCAGAAGAGCAGGACGGCCTATGTAGGTCGGAAATTTCATCGTTGATCAAAAGAACCAGCGGTTATCGAAATCTCCTCGTTTTTTCCAATATAATATCATCAGTACACCGAACAGCATACCGCCGAGGTGAGCCCAGTGGGCGACTCCTGATGCCAGACCGCTTGCGCCGAGGAAGAGTTCGATGACGCCGTAGCCGAGTACCATCCATTTGGCTTTGATCGGAATTGGTATGAACATCAGATATATAGGCTGATTGGGGAAGAGCATGCC
>CAZULD010000034.1:15544-17300 GCA_964621135.1 uncultured Bacteroides sp.
TTCAGGTGTAAATATTTCATGATATTTCTGCACCATTATGGCGAATACGCCTTCCTGGATCAAAGCCGCGCCGAATCCGCATGATATATAGTAAAGTAGGAATCGTTTCGAACCGAGCGCACGTTCGATTACCGATCCGAACATCCACAGGGCAAACATGTTGAAGAACAAGTGGGTGAAACCCGAATGCAGGAACATGTAAGTCAATAGCTGAAACGGCTTGAATGCCGGCGACTCGATATAATATAACGCAAAGTGATTGGTTAAAAGAAAATCCAGTTTGGGCACAAGTGCCATCACTGCCCAGATCAAAATATTGATGCCAAGGAGGTTTTTCGTTACCGGTGGTATGCGGTTGATGATTGACGAGGGATTCATATATTGGTGGGGTTTTGTGTCAATACAAAAATAAGGCTGTTTTATACTGCAAATTTAAGAATAATGCTTCGAACTTCCCCCATTTTGAGAATTTTTCCCAAAAAATTGCATTTTTTTTGAAAAAAATGTTGGAAATTCATTTTAAAGGATTATATTTGCGCATCGAAATTACAAAAACATCCTAAAAACTAATTCATTATGAACAAAACCGAACTCGTTAATGCCATCGCAGCACAAGCAAACCTCACCAAAGTTGACGCAAAAGCTGCTCTCGACGCTACCATCGAAGCAATCACAAAAGCACTCGCTGAAGGCGACAAAGTCGCTCTCATCGGTTTCGGTACTTTTGGTGTAGTTGAAAAAGATGCCCGCACAGGTATCAACCCCCGCACTAAAGAAACTATCAACATCCCCGCTCGCAAGGTTGTTAAATTCAAAGCAGGTGCTGAACTCTCTGAAAAAGTAAAATAAGTTTCTCCCCGAAACTTGATCCCTGAAATACTGACGAGGCTGTCGCTCATCTGAGTGACAGCCTCGTTGGTGTATATATTAGGTATAGATAATGCGTGGCGATCAATAGTTGTTGGCTTTACGCTCGAACCAGCCCTGATCCATGCCGCACACGGGGCAGCGTTTGGGCGCTGATTTAGATTTGATGGTGAAGCCACAGCGGCGGCACATCCATTCAACAGGTTCGGCTTCTTCGAATTCCGTACCGTTCTCGAGACGTTCGAGCAGACGCATATAACGGTTCTCGTGCATCACTTCCACTTTGGCGATGTTCTTGTAGAGATTTGCGATCTGGGGGAAGCCTTCTTCTTCGGCCACCTTTGCAAAATTCTCATAGAGGTCACTCCACTCTTCGCGTTCCCCGGCTGCTGCTTCGGCGAGATTAGTCTTCGTGTCGCCCACAACACCTGCGGGATAGCCTGCGCTGATTGTAACTGTGCCGCCTTCGAGCAGAGCGAAGAACTGGCGGGCGTGGCTGAGTTCCTGTTCGGCTGTTTCCATGAAGATAGCGGCGATCTGTTCGTAGCCCTCTTCAAGAGCCTTTTCTGCAAAGAGGGTGTAGCGTGAGCGGGCCTGACTTTCACCTGCAAACGATGCGAGGAGGTTGTGTTCTGTACGAGTACCTTTTATGCTTTTCTTTTCCATAATAAATTTAGTTCGTTTAGTTGATATTTTTTCTGATATTAAAACTCCGCGAGGGCTCGAATTGTTCATAAACCAAGCATGACTTTTGCAATTAATTTGCGCAATTCATAAAAAGGTCGTAAATTTGCAACACCTAAAGCGCATGTGGCGTAATTGGTAGCCGCGCTAGACTTAGGATCTAGTGTCTCGCGACGTATGGGTTCGAGTCCCTTCATGCGCACCG
>CAZULD010000035.1:0-17249 GCA_964621135.1 uncultured Bacteroides sp.
GAAGCCGATGATAAGCGCGTTCGGGTTGATCTTGTCGAGGACTTTGACTACGGCAGAAGGATCGCCCTGGTTTGCAAGCCATTTAGCCTTGAAGTCACGCTTAACGAAGTTGATGAACTTCTCTTTGAGCTGACAGCGCATGCTCCAGATGTCTTCGTCGGCGATGTCGAAGATACCTTTCCATGCTTCGGGGTTGCTTGAGTCGGTGAACACCTGTTCGCCGAGGCGCTTGAGATAGAATTCTTTCCATTCGCTGGCAGCCCATGTCGGCATGTGGACGCCGTTGGTGACATAGCCAACATGGCTTTCTTCCCATGAATAGCCTTTCCAGATGCCTGAGAACATTTTCTTTGACACTTCGCCGTGGAGCCAGCTTACGCCGTTGGCTTCCTGACATGTGTTGAGTGCGAAAACACTCATTGAGAAACGTTCGTCAGTGTTGGGGTTCTCGCGACCCATGTTCATAAGATCATTCCACGAGATGCCGAGTTTGGCGGGATATTCGCCCATGTACTTGCCGAAGAGACCTTCGTCGAAGTAGTCGTGACCTGCTGGGACGGGAGTGTGGACGGTGTAAAGCGACGATGCGCGAACCATCTCGAGGGCAACGTTGAAGTCAAGGCCGTCTTCGTGGATGAAGTCAACGAGGCGCTGGAGATTAAGCAGCGCGGCATGGCCTTCGTTGCAGTGATAGAGCTGGCTGCGGATGCCGAGTTTCTTAAGCATGAGCACACCGCCGATGCCGAGGAGATATTCCTGTTTGATACGGTTTTCCCAGTCACCGCCGTAGAGTTGGTGAGTGATCGAGCGGTCAAACTCGCTGTTCATATCGAAGTCGGTGTCGAGAAGGTAGAGCTTCATGCGGCCGACGTTGACGCGCCAGATGTGGCTGTAGATGATACGGCCGGGGTAGGGCACTTCGAGGATCATCGGCTGGCCGTTCTCGTCGAGGACCTGCTCGATGGGGAGCTGGTTGAAGTTCTGGGGTTCGTATTTAGCTATCTGCTGACCGTCGACGCTGAGTGTCTGGGTAAAGTAGCCGAAACGATAGAGGAAGCCGACTGCGGTCATGTCGACACAACTGTCGGAAGCCTCCTTGATATAGTCGCCTGCGAGGACACCGAGACCGCCTGAATAGATCTTGAGGCAGTTGCAGAGACCGTACTCCATAGAGAAGTAAGAAACCGAAGGTACATCCTTGCGCATCGGTTTCTTCATATAGGCCTTGAAATCAGCATATACAGTGGCGATGCGCTTCATGAATTCTTCAGATGCCATGATTTCCTGAATACGCTCGAAGCTAAGCTGCTGGAGAAGCATTACAGGGTTTTCGCCAGTCGAACGCCACAGCTCGGGACTGAGGTCGCGGAAAAGTGATTTAGCCTCGCTGTTCCATACCCACCAGAGATTCTTGGCGAGTTCGTCGAGGGCTTTTAGCTTAGAGGGGAGTTCCGATTTAACGGTAACGTCACGCCAGACAGGGGCGTTGGTGTTGCTTACCGGTAGTTTCATAATTGTTATGTAAATTAGAATGTTATTTTCTTGATTATTATTTGTTTCGCGCTTTGGCATTGGCAAGTGCAATGTCAAAAGCAGTCAGATATAAGCTGATAAAGTTGCTCCATGCAGCCGTCTTGGCTGTTGCGCGGGCTGCTGTGGATATTTTTTTAGTCGTGGCGGCAGTTGCCTCTACAAGAGAGCGGACATCGTCGGTAATGCCGGCGCAGACCTCAGTGTAATTGCTGTCAGTTCGCGGTTCGACTCTTACGCCGCAGGCTTTAAATGAATCTTCGAAGGTGTCGAGAACCCATTGGCCGAAGCCAGAAAGAGATGTTGTGACTGTCGGAACACCGAAGGCAACGCTTTCAAGGGGAGTGTAACCCCACGGCTCGTAATAAGAGGGGAACACCGATGCGTCGCAGCCGGGCAGCAGATCATAGTAAGTCATATTGAATATTCCGTCCGAGCCGTTGAGATAACAGGGGACGTATATGACCGATACGTTGCTGTCTACATTATTTGCAAAGCCGATCTGCCGGATGCGGCAGGCAATCGGGTCGCTGTCGAAGTTGTGAAGCGTGTGGGTGATATATGGATTGTCGAGTCGCTTGGCTGTGCCACCGTTGACAGCGTCAGTAAGATCGGCACGGGGAGTGTCGACCCACGCGGGAACCATGACAAAAGCGAGAACTTTGCGATTGAGGGCCTCGCATGACAGCCGGGCCATAGAGTCGAGAAAGAGATCGATGCCCTTGTTACGGTATTCACAACGGCCTGAAGTGACGAGGATGAAGGTCGAATCGTCGTAAGTGTTGCCGGTCAACGCTGATGCGACAGAGAGCATTTTGCAGCGGGCAGCTTCACGCGCACCCTTGAACTTGGTCGCTGAAGGCACGAAGTTGTTCTCAAAACCGTTTGGGGTAACGACGTCAGGACGA
The DNA here is from genome assembly GCA_964621135.1 of uncultured Bacteroides sp. GTDB lineage: Bacteria > Bacteroidota > Bacteroidia > Bacteroidales > Muribaculaceae > CAG-873. The sequence continues at coordinate 2,439 of CAZULD010000035.1, forward strand.
CGATCGAGCAACTGTTCGCATTCGCGGGCAGTAACTTCGCTGACCGTGGTAAAACAGTCGGCCTGAGTGGCAGCGGCTTTCTCAAGAGAGTGTTTTGACTCCATGTTCAACTCCCCGGCCATCTGATCTCCGTTGTAATTGGGGAGCTGGTCGTAGAGAGGCTTGCCGTTGCCGCAGATGCTTCGGCCAATGCTGGTAGCATGTGTTGTGAATATTGTCGCTACTTCGGGGCACTCAGCTTTTATATAGAGTAGCCCCATGCCGGTAGTCCACTCGTCGTAATGGCTGATAAACTTCGGACTGCGGGGATGAGCTACGAGTTTATGGGACTTGTAGAAGTCAAACAGGCTTTTAGCAACGATGCCGGCAGCGTGAGAGAAAGCGCAGGCTTCGTCATAGTCGCCATAGGCATGAAGCGAATCCACACCGTAAAGCTCCCACATGCGGCCATAGAACTGATCCTTAACGGCATACATTCCGTCAAATTTGACGAGAACAACAATGGGTTTACCAGGGATATTCCAACGGCCTACGCGGACATCAACGCCTTCGGGCAACTCGGCTTCGAGCAGCCACTGTTTCAGAAGAGTGCGATTTTCAATGAAATATGGTGAAGGGTTATCGTCAGACCAGACGTCAGGACCGATGAAAATTGTTTTGTCTTTATATAATTTCTGGAGCGTCGCTGCTTTTGTGGAAAGAACGGTATAAATACCGCCAATCTTGTTACATACTTCCCAGCTTGTCTCTAAAAGCAGGTCGAACTCCGATTTGCAATTATCCATAGAATACTAATTTCGGCTATTTCGAAGTGCAAAGGTAGCTATTTTTTTCGAGAGTAAAAAGCTAAAGCTGTTGTAAAGTATTGAAAATTGCTAAAATATTCCTAATACATGTCATTCGGCCGTATTTCTTCAATCGGTAATTATAGATCCGCCGGACGGTCGTCGCGATCAGTCAAGCATAAGCGACATGGATGGGCGGAAGGTCGGAATGGAGAAGGTTTCGCCGATGCGGCGCGAGTTGAAAATTATCTTAGCGAGCGTGTCGATGTGGACATCGAGAGTGACACGTCGGCCCGATGACGCACCGCGGTCGACACGGCCACGACGAACAACAAACACATCATCGTTGGCCGAAATAAGGCGATCGTGGACGCGGATTACCTGATCCATCTCGGGATGCTCGGCTGCAATGGCAGCCAGAAGTCTCTCGACAGAGACTATACGCAGCATACCGCGGCTTTTAAGGAAGAAAGGATCTTCCGTCGGCTGAGCCCAGCCGATGATCATCAGTTCGCCGATGCGTTCCTTGAGCATAGCGAGAGCCGTTTCGGCAGCTTCGTCGGACGTGGCGAGCAGGTAGCGCACAACCGATGCCTCTGATCCGACACTTGCAAACAGCATTGCTGCCGGCTTGCCTTCCTCGTCGGCAACCGAGATGACGTAACCGCCATCGAGGGCATTGTCGGTAAGAATATTGTCAAAATCTCGCTCAGAGTGGAGCACGACGGCTTCAAGACGCGATTCAAGTGCATGAAAATCTTCGTAAGTCGGCGTGACTTCCTTAAAACGCTGGTCGGGGGAGAAAACGTGCAGCGAGGTGTAGCGCTGTTCGTCGGCGTATAAGACCGTAGCGAAGTCGAATTTGTCGTAGAAAAAATATAATCGTGTAGAAGCCGGGATAAGCGATGCCACGGCATAGCCACGCGCTTCTGATTCAAGAAGAGCGTCGGTAAGCAAGCGGCGCATGTAACCCTGGCCGCGCAGCGGGCGCATGGTTGTGGCACATGATATATAGCCCAGATCAACTTCTGAAGATCCGAGCTTGAGCGAGTATCTGTCAAGCAGCAGAGCTGCGGCCGGACCTCCACCACCATAGGCTATCATGGCGCTGTCGTCTGTGTAGACATGATTGATAAACCAGTCAGTCCATTCGGCAGACTCTGAAAATCCACCGGTGAATAGTTTGCGGAAGTCGTTGCTTTTACTCATAATATCAGTGTGTCAAATGGGTTATGAACGGTCGATGGGCGCCGAAGGATTGTGGCTTGCCCGCAGAATCAACCGCAGAGACGACGAGAATGTGAAGTAAGACCACATCCAGTTGAGAAGGACAACGGTCTTGTTTCGCATTCCGAGGAGACTCATAAGGTGGACGGCCATCCATGTGATCCATGCAAACCATCCGGAGAAGTGGAACTTATGAAGGTCGACCACGGCGTGGTTGCGACCAATAGTTGCCATAGAGCCTTTATCGTTGTATCTGAACCGGCGGATATTGTCAGGCTTATTGAGGTTAGCGGCGAGGCATGTGCCTTGCTGTATGGCTACTTGAGCCAACTGAGGACAGCCGCGCGGCCACTCGTCATCGGCGTGATAGGCTATATCGCCGATAGCGTAGATAGAATCCGATCCGTCGAGACGATTATAAGCATCGACGCTGAAACGAGCACCCGGTCCGAGAACGGGAGTGAACCCATCGAATTTGAACGGCTCACCCGTGATACCGGCAGTCCATATAAGTGTGTCAGTTTCGAAGCTGTCGCCGTCGGTGAAGGTGACGAGTCCGGTTTCGTCGTACGATTTCATTGTCTTGTTGAGGCGGACATCGACCATCAGTTTGGCGAGGTCACGCAGGGCGTCGGCCGAGGATTTTTCAGACATAGTGCGCAGCAAACGGTCTGAACCTTCGATAAGAATGACCTTGACCTCGTCAGGGGATATCGATGGGTACTCGCGGGGAATGATGTAACGCTTCATTTCGCCGAGCGCACCGGCGACCTCAACGCCTGTTGGGCCTCCTCCGATGACGGCGAATGTAAGCAGTCTTCTGCGGCGAGCCGGATCAGGCTCGATAGCTGCCCGTTCGAGTCGAAGAAGTACCTCGTTGCGGGTGCGGATGGCCTGAGAAGTCGATTTCATCGTGCAGACTCTTTGCTTCAAGCCGTCGATGCCGAAAAAATTGTTTGTCGTGCCGGCTGCGATGACGAGTATGTCGTAAGGGATGGTCTCGTACTCTGTCGTCACGGTTTTATTTGCAGCATCTATCGAACGTACTTCGCCGTAGTTAAACCGCACTCCACGCATTTTTCTCGCACGGAATTCACGGCGGAGCGGGAATGATATGCTCGCCGGCTCGAGACCACCGGAGGCAACCTGATAAAATAGCGGTGGGAAGCTATGGTAATTGTTGCGGTCGAGCATGAGCACGTCATACTTCGATTTGTCAATCTTCTTGCAGAAGGACAATCCTCCGAATCCGGCGCCTATGACTACGATACGTTTTTTTGCATCCATGACTTTTACTCCTCTGCTTGAACGGGAATCGACATAAGTGTCATGAGTTCTTTGCCGGTAGCACTAAGTAACATTACTTTACGGTCTGAGCCTTGAATGGCGCTTGCCGTTTCTTCGAGAGCAAGCATAATGGCCGACTCTTCATCCATATTCGGACACGCCATCCGTGTCGAAATAAGGTTGCTGAAGTCAATCGCGTTGGATTTCTCGGGGTTGATAAACAGATCGCCGTTGAAGAAGTTGCAACCTGTGTTGCCGTGGACTTTCAATTCGTTGATGTCCATAAATATGGTGGCTTCTTCTGATTTTACAGTTTTGCCGTTGACTGTCATAATGCGCCAGTTGCCGTTTAGGAAGTCCATATTATGCTTGCGGGCCATGATCTCCGTGCCTTTTGAATCGAGAAGACTGAGATAGGTTTCGTGACCCATGTCAGTGATCTTGACCTTGACAGGTTCGCTGCCTGACAAAACAGATGAGATAGGAATCTCATAGTCTGTCTCCGGACACATTTTCATAGTCGAAAGTACATGGTCAAAGGTCACCACGCCTGCAGGGCTGATGATATATGATCCGTTGAGCACATTGCAACCGTTGGAGGCGTAGAAGCGTTCTTCAGATCTCATGAAGTTAATATACGGCATGTCGTCAGACGCCGGAACGGTCTTTCCTCCGGCTGAGATGATGACCCATTCGCCGTCGATGCGTTCGTCAAGTTTGTCGCCGTCGGGATTCATTTTCTTAACGTCTTTCTTTTCTGTTTTTTTATTCTCAGCTTTTTTATTCTGGGATTTTTTGTCCTCGGATTGAGCTTTGGATGGCGTTTCAGCCTTGACTGAGGTCGTAGTGGCTGAAACGGTTTCGGCTGAATCTTTGGTGTCTGTCTTCAAAACTGAGTTTATCAGTGAGCATGAACTCAGCGACAATGCCGCTGCAGCTACAAGCAGGTAGGTGAGTTTCATATAGTTGAAATTTTGTTGTTTTATGCAGTAATGTTATGACTTATAATTATAACAAGCGTAAGGCATAATTGTTAGATAGCAGGGTAGAACAAAGGCTGCCGACAACTGAGTGTGGCAGCCTTTGCTGTAATCTTTAAGCGAGCGCGATAGCGGCTTACTTGCGGATACCAAGCTCTTTCTGAGCGATGATGGCACGGTAGCGGTTGATATCTTTCTTGGCGAGATAGTCAAGAAGGCGACGACGCTTACCTACCAACATCTTAAGAGCGCGCTCTGTAGTATGATCTTTGTGGTTTGACTTCAGGTGCTGAGTCAAGTGAGCGATACGGACCGAGAATAATGCAATCTGTGCTTCAGGTGAGCCAGTGTCAGTCTTGCCCTTACCGTACTTCTCGAAGATCTGTACTTTTTCTTCAGAATTTAAATGCATTCTTACAGATGTTTATTGGTTATTAATAATAGAAAATTTTGCGACTGCAAAGTTACTAAATTTATTCCGAATTTGAAATAAATTTGGTTGAATATTGTAATGGGTGGGCTAAAGTGTTGCTATTTAGTCGATTGTGTTGCGTTCTTTGACGGGATTGCGGAAGAAAACCTTGTGATCGACATATTCCTGAGCGGCGATCAATGTAGGTTTGGGCAACTTCTCGTAGTAACGTGAAATCTCGATCTGTTCGCGGTTTTCTGAAATCTCTTCGAGATTGTCGTTGAGGGAAGCAAACTCCTTGAGCTTCTTTTCAAGATCATGTTTCATCTCGCCGGCGATCTGGTTGGCGCGCTTAGCGATGATGCACACGGTTTCATAGACGTTGCCGGTGTCTTCGGAGAGTTTGATCATATCGCGAGTGACAGTGTTGAGAGGGGCATTGCTTTTCTTGTAGTCCATGATGCTTAAGTTTTCCTTTACTTATAGTTGTTGTTATATTTCTTGCTTATTTCAATGGGGGTCGATCAATCGTTGACATATTTTGAAGCGATCTTGAAGATATTTTCAGCTTCGTGTCGGTTTGGACTGTCGGGATAGTTGTTGATAAACGAGTAATATTCATCAAGCACCTCGCGGAAGCGGTCGGCTTTGCGCTCGTCGACGCTAAGATCGGCTTCCTGAAAACGGGCCTTGAGGATGAGCAACTCGAGGTCTTCCTTATACTTGGAGTAGGGATAATCTTTAACGGCGTTACGGGCAACTATGACCGCACTCTCGTAGTTGTTGCCCATATATGTACCGAGGTTGTAGTAGAGCTGGGCATTCTGGAGCTGCTTGAGTGTTAGTTTGTCCTGCAGTTCGAAGATAGCGTTCTGGGCAATAGAAACTTTATCGCTGCGAGGAAAATAATCGAGGAAGCCCTGGAGCTCTTCGATGGCCTTGATCGTTCCGGTCTGGTCGAGCTGAGGGTCGGGGCTGTCAAGATAGTAACCGTAGCCGCAGTAGAAGCGTGCAAGCTCGGCATACTTACCTTTGGGATAGCGCACATAATAGTTGCGGAAGTAAGCGCCTGCTGTTTCATAGTCACGGTTTTCGTAATTGCTCATAGCCAGAAGATAGAGTGACTCTTCGGCTTTTTCGTGACCCTTGAATATGGGAACTATTTCTTCGAGAATAGTAGCTGCCTGAACATATTTTTTGTCCGCAAAGGCGCGCTTGGCAAAGTCAAATTTGTAGTTGGGATCCGTACTTTTCTGGGCACGTTGGTATTCGCCGCACGACGAAAGAGCCGCCACAACGAGGATGAGGGATAATACTTTATAATATATATTGCGCATATATCTTGCCGACTGGGTTATATTCTGCAAATTTACAACTTTTTTGGCGAGATAAAGCTCTTTGAAAAGAAAAATCGGCAAAAAACTTTGCCGATTTAACTTTCCTTATATAAAAAATGTCGGTTGGGCGTCATTAGCCTTACCTCCCATTACTGTTGATGTGCAGGACGGAGAAGATCGTTGACGGTCTTGACGGGGTTGAATGTGTCAGCGGGGACTTCGACGAACACGGTCGACCAGTCGCTCATTGCTCCGTTCCAGAGACCGGGGAGTTCAAGAGCCTTAAGCTCGCGGCCTGCAAATGATTTTGACGATATGAAGCCGGTATCGGGATCGACATATTCGGGCAGATTATAGGCCGAACCGTCGAGACGCTTCAGATAGCATACGAGGTCGACGGGGTTGAAGTGAGTGGCCGACTTCATCATCTCCATTGCTTCAGCCGACGAGGGATTGATCTGCGTTGATTCGAGGATCTGAGGTGAAGCTGATCCGTCGGGATTTACGGCGATGAACGGACCTCCGCCCGGCTCGCCTTCGTTTCTGACCATACCGCACACGCGCAGCGGTCGGTCAAGTTTGGCTTTGATGAGTTCAGCGAGTTCGAGTCCTTTGAGTGAGTCGAGTCGAGCATCGGAGATGCAGAGGGTGTCGTGCATAAACTTCACGGCATCAGCAAGCAGTTCATCCGAGACATTTCCGCTCTCTATGGCGGAGAGGATTTCGGCAATACGGTCGTGGACGAGAATGAGCGTGCCGGCGATGATCTGCTTATAGCGAACGGTCGACTCGCGACGGCTGTCGGGAACGACGTTGTCGATATTCTTGATGAATACTACGGCTGAGTCTACATCGTTGAGATTTTCGATAAGTGCGCCGTGGCCGCCGGGGCGGAACACGAGTTTGCCGTCTGTCGTGCGGAATGGTTTGTTGTCGGGATCAGCAGCTATTGTGTCTGTCGAGGGCTTCTGCTCTGACATGCTGATATCGAATTTTAGCCCGGTCTTTTTCTCGATTGTGGGAAGGATGGCGGCTATTTTCTCTTCAAAGAGTTTACGGTGATCAGCCGAGACGGTGAAGTGAAGTTTCACTTTGCCGTCGGTTGCCGCAGTCTGAGCGCCTTCGGCAAGCTGTTCTTCGAGCGATGTCCTGACGCCGTCGTTATAACGGTGGAATGTAAGCAGGGCTTTGGGGAGCTGGCCATAATTCATGCCTTCCGGACGGATGATCGCTGCGATTACGTCTTTCTGACGGCCTTCGGCTATCAGTTGGGCGGCAGTTTTGCCGTGAAGTCGCTGACAGGTCGCGTCGAGTTCTGCTGCGAAAGGAGTCTCGCTGATATGGTCGATCAGTTCGGCCACAGGACTGCCCGGTGCAGGAGTAGCCTCGTCGCCGTCGACAAAACTGAATAGCGCTTTGAACATTCGCGATGCAGCACCCGAGGCCGGGACAAATTTCATCACTTCGCCGCCGTCGGCAAGGTATTTCTTCCAACGAGCAATGGCAGCTTCTTCCTCTTCGGGAGTGAGACGCATGATGCCGCGTCCTACGGTTGCCGATCCGGCGAGATTAAGATAGGGGAATCCTGTCGCGAAACGCTTGAGCTGGGCTTCGGCAGTTTCTTTGCTTATGCCTTTTGAGGCCATAAGTGCGAGATCGCTTGTGTCAAACATGGTTATTAAGTTATTGATTAGTTAGATATTCGTTTTATGAGGTTGTACGACCCGACTATGCCGAGTTCGCCCGCCTTGCTGAGATCGGCGACACCTGCCCGGCGGTTGCCGAGTTTGAGATGGACGTAACCGCGGTTGAAATATGCTTCGCCGAGATCGGCTTTAAGATCTATGGCACGGGTATATGCGTCGATTGCACCCTGATAATCCTGAAGCTCGACGAGGATGTTGCCTTTGTTGTACCACGCCGGTGCGTTGCGGGGTGATTGGGCGATGGCGTTGGTGTAGCTTTCGAGAGCATCGTCGAGCAATTTGCGTCGGAAATGGGCGCGCGTAGCGGCGTCGGCATGCTGACCGTCGTCTGAAATTGATTCCCCGCCTTTGTTAAGTAATTCGTAACGGTGATAATCTGCCTGAGCGGCAAGCATATACGCCAGCGTGTTCTCTGGCGTGAGTTGGAGAGCCGAGTTGATGTCGCGTAGAGCCGTATCGTAGTCGCGTACTGTGATATAGTCGAGCGCACGACCTATATAATCGATCGCTCTCGGTTGATGTGTGGCGAGGTAGGAGTTGTAATATTCGATAGACTTGAAGTGGCGATCGAATATATCTTCATCGAGAGTCGGTATCGAACCTGTCACTACAATCACGAAGCGGAGCATGCGTGTCGAATTTATATCGTCCACTTCCTTTATATAATATGTACCGGGTCGCAGTTCGGTGGGCGATGAGTAATATGACAGCTCGATCAGCGGCTGAAGTTCGATCTGGAGATTGCGGTCCTGTACATTGCCGCGTATGGCGGAGTTGTTATATTCTTCTTCAACCTGCACATTATTGTCGACCGTCAGAAGTGAGGCGAAACGGTTGGCTACCAGTTCCGGCGGTACATCGCCGTTGCGGTCTTTCTGCGCTTCGGCTATACGTTCGGCTTCAGCCGATTCCGAATTCGGAGTGGCAGCTTTAGCCAGTGCCATCGCCTTGTCAAAATCGCGTTTGGCCGCCGGGAGGTTTCCGCTTTGACGCTCGTATTCACCTCTGAGATAGAAAGCCCCCGGAAAATCGGGGAAGACGTCGATCACACGGTTTATGTCGGCGATGCCGGCTGCATATTCGCCTTTACGTCCGAGGATGATCGCACGGTTGTAGAGCGCGCGGTAATCATCAGGGTTGAGCGACAGCACACGTGTGAAGTCGTTGAGAGCCCGGTCGTTGGCGTTGACCTCTGTTAGCAGGATGCCACGGTTGAACAGCGCTGTATTGTTGAGCGGATCAAGCTCTATGGCGTAATCATAGTCGGCCATCGCTCCAAAATAATCGTCGAGATTGTAGCGCAGGAAAGCACGGTTGATATATAATCCGGGCAGCTTGGGCTGCAACTTTATAGCCTCGTTCATATCGGCGAGAGCCGAATTGAAGTCGCGGTGAGAATTGATGGCTATATCGGCGCGCAGCAGGTAAGCGTTAAGCGAATTGCGGTTGATCGACAGAGCTTTGTCTATGTCGGCCGTCGCGGCTGTCGTATCTTTCTGAGCGAGTCTCAGTTGAGCGCGTCCCAGATAACCGTTGGCGAAGTTCGGATAATAGCGGAGCAGTTCCCGATAAGTCGAATCGGCTTCCTCATAATCTTTGGTCTGCTCCTGAGCCATCGCCAGATTGAACATTATCTGACGGTTGCGTGGCAGCAGGTTCAGAGCTTCTCTATAGTCACTTATGGCTTCGCGGTCGCGGCCCAACCTCTGACGGGCCACACCTCTCACCTCCCATGCGTCGGTCAGAAAAGGATTCAGCTCTATGGCTTTCGATGCGTCGGCTTCGGCGCCTTCGCAGTCATCAAGATTGAACTTTGCTACAGCGCGCAGGAAGTATGGCTTTGCGAGGTATGGTTTAGCCTGTATCGCCTGATTGAAATATTGAATCGCCAGCATATAATCATCGAAGTACAAGGCATTCTGACCGATACGGATCACCTGATTGGTATTGATCTGTGCCGAGGATATGCCGGTTGCCGAGACGACGGCTGCGATGATGATAATTATATGTCTGATCAATCGTGTCATTTGCCGGGTCAATATTCAATGGAAAAATCCGGTGACAAATTTACAAATTATCAATGTTAGTCCTTCACAAAAAAGGTTAATTAGTCTGTTGTTTGCCGTTGTTGTCGCCGGATTTGCGGCGTCGGTTGAAGTTGCGGCGTCGCTTGCCCGTCGTCTTGTTCTCGGTCTTGGCAGACGGTGATTCGGCTTTAGTCGTCTGGTTTTCTGTTTTGGCAGCAGGTTTGCCCTGTTTGCGCGGCCCTTTCCTTCGATTGTTGTCGCGACGCTGCGATCCACGACGCTGACGTGAATTCGGTCTGTATTCGGGAGCTTCGCCGAGTTCTTCCGGTACTGGGTCTTTTCTGACTTCCGTGCCGAGAAAACTCTCGATCATTCCGAAACGCTGCTGGTCGCGACCGCCTACGAGCGTCACGGCTTTGCCTTCGCTGCCGGCGCGCGCCGTACGGCCGATGCGGTGAACATAGTCTTCGGCTTCACGCGGCACATCGTAGTTGACCACCATCTTGATGTCGTCTATGTCGATGCCGCGGGCCACAATGTCAGTGGCGACAAGTATATCTATTCGACCCGATTTGAAGTCAAGCATCACCTTTTCGCGGTCAGCTTGGTCGAGATCCGAATGCATTTCGCCGGTCTTCCATCCCGCACGTCGGAGATCGCGTGATAGATCCTTGACGTTGAGTTTCGACGCAGCGAACACGATCACGCGCTGCGAATGATAGGTCTTGAACAGATGCTTCAGCACACCCGGCTTCTGGGCTTCGTGACAGACAATGGCCGATTGGTCTATCTTTTCCGATGGCTTTGACACGGCGATCTTCACTTCGACGGGATTGCGCAGTATCGTTCGGGCGAGGTTCTGGATCTTGGGTGGCATCGTTGCCGAAAACAGCAAGGTCTGACGTTCCGCAGGGAGATGCTTGGCGATCTGTAGTATATCGTCTGAAAATCCCATGTCGAGCATACGGTCGGCCTCGTCGAGCACAAAAAATCCCACTTTCGACAGATCGACATAGCCCATCTTCATGTGGGCGAGCAGGCGACCGGGGGTTGCTATCACGATATCGGCGCCCATCTTCAGACCGCGCTGCTGGCGCGCGAATTCCTTGCCGTCGTTGCCGCCGTGGATTGCCAGACTTGTGACGGGCACGAAATAGGAAAAACCTTCCATCTGGCGGTCGATCTGCTGGGCGAGTTCATGCGTAGGTACCATCACGACACAGTTGACTGCGTCTTCCGGATAACCACCGTCATTGATCAGGCTGATGATCGGCAGCAGATATGCCGCTGTTTTTCCTGTGCCTGTTTGCGCGCATGCTATCATATCGTTGCCGTCGAGTATCGGGCCTATGGCTTTTTCCTGGATGGGTGTGCACTCTTCAAAGTGCATGGCGTCAAGTGCGTCAAGCACATCATAGCCTAAATCAAATTCGTCAAATCTCATTGATTGGTTTTTTCGATATCGTGGCTGCAAAGTTACGAAATATTACTCTATTTTGCGCATTTGCCTTTGCCGACGATAAAAAACTTATTAACTTTGTACGCTATTTTTTAACATTCGGTAAAATCTTGGCTGTTTGAAACGACTCTGTAGATTAATCGTACTGCTGACCGTGCTTGTTTCGGCTTCTTTAAAGGCCGATGCGATATCGTTCGCACTCGATTCGATAGCAGAGTGGGGTAAGTTTCCCCGGTTTTGTGTCAATGTCTACCGCTGGGGCGACAAATTTTTCAACTCCTACGACTCGGCCTACGTCGTCGGCACAGGTTGCAAATTCAATGTAAAGGCAAAGACTGAAACATGGACTGATTTCTATAGCTTTCGCCTCCCCGACGGCATGGATATGACTATGACATCTGATCTGTCGACGACCATAGGTGCCTATGTCACTTATCTCGCTGTGTCAGCGGGTTATGATATCAATATTAGCAAAATTTTTACAGGTACTACAAATACCCGCACCCGTTATAATTTCGGCTTCAACTGCAGTCTGCTCTCAGCCGAATGGCAATATGTCCGGAACGATGTCGGCACAACGATAAAGAATATCGACTATAGCGGACATCATTATGGCACGAATATTCCTTTCGACGGAATCAATACCTCCGAATGGGTTCTTGATACATATTATTTCTTTAACCACAAACGCTATTCTCAGGCCGCCGCATTTAATTACAGTAAGATTCAGGAGCGCAGTCAAGGCTCGCTCTACGCAGGTATTTCGATCTCGAATCATAAATACTCGTTTGATTTCAACCAGTTGCCCGCCGACTTGCTCGACTATCTTTCCTCTATATGGGAAAGCAATGTTTACAATGTGTCTACTTATGACTACGCTTTTCGTCTCGGCTACGGTTACAACTGGGTCTTTGCTCGTCACTGGCTGCTTGGTGTCAGCGAGTCACCCGTTATAGGAGTGCGTCGAGGCAAGATCAATTCGGTCAACGACCGCACGTCGTTTGCCCTTTCTAACCGTTTCCGCATGTCAGTTGTTTGGAATAACGGACGTTGGTTTGCCGGGGCTGCTGCCCGCTTTGATGCCAATCTGGTCTACGACAAAGATCACACCTTCATCGCCTCGATCCTCTCGGCCGAGGCCTCGGTAGGCTATCGCTTCAATATCTGGTAATTCAATTAATCTTGTGCAGATAAAAAGAATCAGCCCGTCGTGTTCGGCGGGCTGATCTGATATTTGGATTTTATATGCGTATTACTGCTTACCTTCAACTGTTACGTCGCGGCTGATCTTGGCAACGAGACCCTGGAGCACCTTGCCCGGGCCGAGTTCGATGAATGTTGTTGCTCCGTCGGCGATCATGTTCTGAACGGTCTGAGTCCAGCGCACGGGGGCTGTGAGCTGAGCGATGAGGTTAGCCTTGATCTCTTCGGGATAAGTGTGGGGCTTGGCGTCAACGTTCTGATATACGGGGCATGTAGGAGTAGAGAACTTGGTGTTGGCGATAGCTTCGGCCAGTTCTGCGCGTGCGGGTTCCATGCAGGGTGAGTGGAACGCACCGCCAACTTTCAGTTTGAGCGCGCGTTTTGCACCGGCAGCAAGAAGTTTTTCGCATGCTGCGTCGATGGCTTCGATTTCACCGGAGATCACGAGCTGACCGGGGCAGTTGTAATTTGCGCAAACCACAACGCCGGGCACCGATGCGCAGATTTCTTCAACCTTTTCGTCGGGGAGGGCGAGCACTGCGGCCATAGTCGACGGCTTCAGCTCGCATGCTTTCTGCATTGCTTTTGCGCGGGCAGATACCAGACGGAGACCGTCTTCGAAGCTCAGCGCGCCTGCGGCTACGAGAGCTGAAAATTCGCCGAGCGAGTGGCCGGCGGTCATATCGGGCTTGAACTCTTCGCCGAGCGATTTTGCCAAGAGTACTGAGTGGAGGAAGATTGCGGGCTGGGTCACAGCGGTCTGACGGAGGTCTTCGTCTGTGCCTTCAAACATTAGGTCTGTGATGCGGAATCCGAGGATTTCGTTTGCTTTTTCAAAGAGCTCGCGGGCTTCGGCGTTGTTGTCGTAGAGATCTTTGCCCATTCCGACAAACTGTGCGCCCTGGCCGGGGAATACGTAAGCGTTCATTAGTCTTTTATTGATTAATTTATTGGTTTGACTTTCTTTTAGGTGGTGCAAAGTTAGTTATTATTTCGCAAATAATGCCTAACTTTATGGTCATTAAATTCGTTAGTATGCTTCTTGCAGATATTTTGCCACTATTTATTGCCGGTTTACGGGGCTGGCAACTGGTTATTATACTGATTGTAATAATCCTCCTTATGGTTATCCCGATGCTCTTCGGCTTTGTCCTCGGCCGTCGCACCAACCGCGACCGCCGTCACAGACGTTAGCATCATTCAACATTTTTTTGAACCGTATATATTACCTACCTCGAAAAAAAACACTAACTTTACATTCACAAACAGTTTTCCCGAATATCTAAACCCTCTAATTCTATATTATAATGAATATTTTTGCAATGTTGCCCTTATTCATAGCCGGTCTTCGCGGCTGGCAGCTCATCATCATCCTTGTAATCTTCCTTCTGCTCTTCGGCGGCAAAAAAATCCCCGAACTGATGCGCGGTCTCGGCAAGGGTGTCAACAGCTTCAAGCAGGGCCTTGAAGAAGCGAAGCAGGAACTTGAAAAGCCCGTCGAGACTTCCGACAAAAAGTCTGACTCGAAGTCTGACGCTGACAAGAAGGACTGATCTCTCTGACCAATTTCGTTCCTGAATGGCTGACCAGAAAAACGAAATGTCTTTTTGGGCGCATCTCGATGTACTTCGGGGTGTGCTCTTTAAGATTGCGGGTGTTGTCATTGTTCTCGGCGTTATAGCCTTCATTATAATGCCGTGGTTTTTTGACAATGTCATTCTCGCGCCTTGTTCCGGCACATTTATTACTTACAAATTCTTCGACCTTATTTCGGGTGCCAGACTGCTCCCGGCCGAGCTGTCGACCGACGCTGACTTCCATGTCAACCTCGTCAGCATGCAGCTCACTACTCAGTTCTTCATCCACATGTCCGCCTCCTGTTGGCTGGCTTTCATCTTCGGTTTCCCGATCATTATTTATCTATTGTGGACCTTCGTCGAGCCGGCTCTCTATGAGAGCGAGAAGCGCGGCATCCGTCGCGCCTTCCTCTTCGGCAACCTGATGTTTTTCCTCGGCGTCCTTGTCGGCTACTATCTCGTTATGCCTCTGGCCGTCCGCTTCCTTTCGCAGTACACTCTCAGCGACAAGATCTCCGGCCTCATCTCGCTCGACTCCTACATGGATAACTTCTTCACCATTATCCTCCTTATGGGCATGGTTTTCGAGTTGCCGCTCCTTGCTTGGCTGCTCGGCAAGATGGGCCTGCTCAAACGCACATTCTTTAAGAAATACCGCCGTCACGCTATCGTGGCCATCCTCGTCCTCGCAGGCATGATCACCCCGACAGGCGACCCCTTCACGCTCTTCGCCGTCTTCATCCCCGTTTACGCCCTGTGGGAATGCAGCTCTCGCCTCGTCCCCAAGCCCGAGCCCGAAACTGACGATTAA
>CAZULD010000036.1:0-1890 GCA_964621135.1 uncultured Bacteroides sp.
AAAGTATGAATAAGGACTTAGCCGAAATCGCAGATGCGACAACGACTAATGCCGAAAGTCTGTTCGCGATCTAAGACTTATCTCATATTGGATAACGGTTGATTTTTATCGCAATGTTTCGGTATGTAGACCTTTTTTATTAAATTTGCGAGAAATAAATAATTGTCGACTTTTATAATAATTATACCGATATTTTCTAATGAAGAAATTTAACGAATATAACGGCTTCAATCTCTCCGAAATAAACAAGCAGATGCTTGAAAAGTGGCGCAAATCCAACCTTTTTGAAGAAAGTCTAAAGACGAGAGAAGGATGTCCGTCATTTGTATTTTTTGAAGGTCCGCCTTCAGCCAACGGTATGCCCGGCATTCATCACGTTATGGCTCGTACAATCAAGGATATTGTATGTCGCTATAAAACAATGAAGGGCTATCTGGTTAAGCGTAAAGCCGGCTGGGATACACACGGTCTGCCCGTTGAACTTGGTGTGGAAAAAGCCCTTGGTATTACAAAAGAAGATATTGGTAAAAAGATTTCGGTAGACGATTACAACTCGGCTTGCCGTAATGAAGTCCTGAAATATACTAAAGAGTGGGAGACCCTCACTGAAATGATGGGCTATTGGGTCGATATGTCAGATCCATATATCACCTATGACAATCGCTACATCGAGACTCTTTGGTGGCTTCTGAAACAGATTTATGACAAAGGGCTCCTATACAAAGGTCTCACCATTCAGCCTTATTCGCCGGCAGCAGGTACGGGCCTCAGTTCTCACGAACTTAACCAGCCCGGTTGTTACCGCGACGTAAAGGATACAACCGTCACAGCCCTGTTTGAAATCTTAGATCCCAGAGAATCCATGAAGGGGTGGGGCAAGCCCTATTTTGTAGCATGGACCACTACACCGTGGACACTGCCTTCGAACACTGCGCTCTGCGTCGGACCGAAATTTGACTACGCTGTTGTCCGCACATACAATCCTTATACAGCCGAACCCATTACAATCGTGATGGCCAAAGAGTGTATCGGACACTATTTCAAACCTGAAGGTGCTGAAGCATCCATGGATGAATATGCAGCGGGGGCAAAAATAGTGCCTTACAGAATAGTAGATACTATTCAAGGCGAAGACCTTGTCGGCATGGCATACAAACAACTTATGCCGTGGGTTAAACCGACAGAGAAATTTGATGACAACTCGGCCGATTTCGTCAAGACATTTGCCGAGAAAAATCCCGAGGATGTTTTTGCCGTCGGCAAGGATTCTTTTGTCGTAATGGACAAAGCGGCTTTCCGCGTTATTCCCGGCGATTATGTCACTACCGAAGATGGTACAGGTATCGTCCACATCGCTCCAACATTCGGTGCAGATGACGCCAAGGTGGCAAAAGCCGCCGGCATACCGTCTCTCTTTATGATTACCCGTAACGGTGAAACTCGTCCGATGGTCGATTTTACCGGTAAGTATTATCTTCTTGATGAATGTGCGCCTGAGTTTGTGGAGCGTTGCGTCAATGTTGAGTTATACAAGGCTCACGAAGGCGATTTCGTGAAGAATGCTTATGATCCCCGTTTTAATCCCGGCGGAAAATATGACGAAGCTGCCGCTTCCAAGGCTGAAGACCTCAATATTGTCATCTGCATGGAAATGAAGCAGGCAGGCGAAGCCTTCCGTATAGAGAAACATGTCCACAATTACCCGCATTGCTGGCGTACGGACAAACCGGTGATATATTATCCCCTTGACAGTTGGTTCATTAAGACAACAGCAGTCAAAGATCGCCTCATAGAACTTAACCGGACGATCAAATGGAAACCGGCATCTACAGGTTCCGGCCGTTTTGGCAAATGGCTCGAGAATCTTCAGGATTGGAACCTTTCGCGTAG
>CAZULD010000036.1:1990-5241 GCA_964621135.1 uncultured Bacteroides sp.
CAGCCGATGTATCGTGAGACAGACCTTATTGACGTATGGTTTGACTCCGGTTCGATGCCTTATGCACAGCTTCATTATCCCTTTGAGAATAAGGAACTCCTTGAGTCCGGTGCAGCATATCCGGCAGACTTCATCGCTGAGGGTGTCGACCAGACCCGCGGCTGGTTCTTCACTCTGCACGCAATCGGAGGAATGGTTTTCGACAGTATTGCCTTCAAATCGGTAATTTCCAACGGTCTCGTTCTCGACAAGAACGGTGACAAAATGTCGAAACGCCTCGGCAACGCAGTTGATCCGTTCTCTACGATAGAAAAGTTCGGATCAGACCCTCTACGTTGGTACATGATATCGAATTCTGCGCCTTGGGATAATCTTAAATTTAATCCCGACGGTGTTACGGAGGTTGCGCGTAAGCTGTTCTCCACTTTATATAATACATACTCTTTCTTCGCTCTTTATGCAAATGTTGACGGTTTCGATCCCAATGCACCACAGATACCCGTGGACAAACGTCCGGAAATCGACCGTTGGATCATTTCGCTACTTAATACGCTCATCACGGAGACAGAGTCTGCTCTCGATGATCTCGAACCGACCCGCGCGGCTCGTGCGATAAATGATTTCGTGATCGATAACCTGTCGAACTGGTATGTCCGTCTCAATCGCAAGCGTTTCTGGGGTGGAGAAATGAATGAAGATAAGTTGTCGGCTTACCAGACGCTGTACACTTGCCTCCTGACTGTAGCCAAACTTATGGCTCCGATTGCACCTTTCTATGCAGATCAGCTATATCGCGACCTGACAGGTAATGAAAACGAATCAGTTCATGTAGCCCATTATCCGGTTGCGGTTGAAGCTGATATTGATAAGGCGCTTGAAGACCGTATGGCCGTTGCTCAACGCGTTACATCAATGGTGCTTGCGCTCCGCCGTAAAATCAATATCAAGGTGCGTCAGCCTCTCACAGCAATTATGGTTCCCGCTGTCGACGAAGCGCAGCGTGAGGCTCTCACGAAGATGAGCGATCTGATTCTCGGCGAAGTTAATGTGAAGGAACTCCGCATAGTCGGCAATGACGAAGGTGTTCTTGTAAAACGCCTCAAACCTGATTTCAAGAAACTCGGTCCGAAACTTGGCAAGCAAATGAAAGCTGCGGCAGCGATGCTTCAGGCATTTGACAATTCTCAGATCGCGCGTCTTGAAAATGAAGGTTACTATGAACTTGAATTACCTGATTCGACAATAGTCCGTATTGATCTCGGTGATGTAGAGATACTGTCAGAAGATATTCCCGGATGGCTTGTCGCTAATGATGGTAATCTGACAGTTGCCTTAGATGTATCGGTTACGCCGGAACTTCGTCTTGAAGGTCTCGCCAGAGAGATAATTAATCGTGTCCAGAATATACGTAAAACTCGCGATTACGATATAACCGACCGCATCGCTCTGACATTTGCTCCCGGAGAGGAAATCGAAGCTGTTGTGAACGCGTTCGGCGATTATATAGGACGTCAGGTACTTGCCGATGATCTATCGATCGGTAATGTCGCTGAGAAAGAAAATGTTGAAATCCTTGACATAGACGGTCTTGAGGTGAAAGTATCCGTTGACCTTAAGAAATAAAATCGCATGGCTGAAAAGCAGAGATATTCGGATGCGGAATTGCAGGAATTCAAAGAACTGATTCTAGCTAAACTCGAAGTCGCTCGCGCGGAGTACGAAAAACTCTGCGCCAGCCTTCGATTTGGACAAGGTAATGATGTGGCCGATACATCTCCGACTTTCAAAGTTCTCGAAGAAGGAGCTTCAACTCTCGAACGAGAGGCTACCGCGCGTATGGCCGAACGGCAGCGTACTTTTATCAACCATTTGGTAGCCGCACTTAACCGAATCGAAAACAAGACCTACGGGATCTGTCGTGCCACCGGACGTCTTATCCCGAAGGAGCGGTTGCGCGCCGTGCCACATGCAACCTTGATTATCGAGCAGAAAAAATGACTAACAGGCATTCTAGCCAATGAAAATCTCTAAAGCAAGGCTATCAGCCGCTATTATAATATTAGTGATAGTTATAGATCAGATTATTAAAATTCTGGTCAAAACCCGTATGTACTGGGGCGAAGATATAGAAGTATTCTCATGGTTTCATCTTCGCTTCGTTCAGAACAACGGTATGGCGTTCGGCATGGAACTGGGAAGTAAATTATTCCTGACACTGTTCCGAATATTGGCTGTAGGTGTGCTGATCTGGATTATTGTCAGGCTATGTAAAAATCCGGTATATCCTAAAGGATTTATTGCGTGTGTGTCATTAATCACGGCCGGGGCAGCAGGAAATATCTTCGATTGTATTTTTTACGGAGAAATATTCACGAATCCGTATCCTCCCGAAATCGCACATTTTGTGCCGTGGGGTGAAGGCTATGGATCGGTTTTCCACGGTCTCGTTGTGGATATGTTCTATTTCCCGCTTTTCTCATTTGAATGGCCTGCATGGTTACCGTTCCTCGGTGGCAAGACCTTCTCATTCTTTGATCCGGTCTTTAATTTCGCTGACGCCGCTATATCTGTCGGTATGGCTATTCTCATCATATTCTATTCAAAATATCTCGGTGGCGGTTCTAAAACTACCGCAGAGTTGAAAGAGGAGAAATAATAATGAAGATAAGAGGAGAACGACATATTGCTGCCATTGCGGTATTATTGATTACCGCAGCTTGCAAATCTGTTCCTTCTTATGTCATAGATCCCAACGATATGGCTGCGATTCTGGCAGATATTCATATCGGAGAATCGGTTATTGAAGTGAATCGTCAAGACTACAGGACTGACTCAGCCAAACAGGTGATGCTTCAATCTGTTCTTGAATTTCATGGTTACACCCAGCACGATCTCGATACTTCTTATGTGTGGTATGGCCATAACATCAATAAGTATATGGACGTCTACGACAAGACTATCGAGATACTTGAGCGTAGACTTGCCGAGACCGGTAATCGTATTGCGGCTGAGAATATATCCATAGCCGGTGATTCTGTGGACGTTTGGTCAAATCAACCTCAGTTGGCAATCAATTATTTATCGCCGACTCAAATTTTAACGTTCTCACTATCGGGAGATGAAAACTGGGAGAGAGGTGATTCCTACACATGGCGAGCAAAATCTGTCAACAGCAGTGATGACTCAAATTGGGGTATTGCGGCGGAATATCAGGATGGTTCTATTGAAATTATCAATTCTACCTTCGGGAC
>CAZULD010000036.1:5341-16907 GCA_964621135.1 uncultured Bacteroides sp.
TTGCGGCGGAATATCAGGATGGTTCTATTGAAATTATCAATTCTACCTTCGGGACAGAGGGATGGAATGAGCTGAAATTCATAAGCGATTCGACTAAGACTGCTGTCAGGCTATATGGTTATCTTAATACTGTCCCCCGAACACGGACGACTATGTTTATCGACAGTATTATGCTGATACGCAATAGAGTTTCACCCGAAACATACAATCAGCACTACCGGCAGCAGCGTATTTCTCCGAAAAACCTTCGAGAGATAAGCGAGGTTCCTGTTGAGAAAACTGATAGTATAGAATAATGAAGCGAATTCTGGCGCATAAAATAATATACCTTGACAAGGTATATCAAATGGCTGTAGCTACAATCGACGGTAATAACGTCGTAGACATTTCTTCATTTACAGAAGAGGAGCACTCAACTGTTTTTATTTCCGGTACTATAAAGTTAATCCCTGGCGCGACAAGTGTCGAAGTAGTCAGGATTGACGACTGAAGTATTTCTTCAGTAATAAGGCATACTCCGGGGTTTGTTTGAATTCGCGAATCCATACATTCATTGAATCCCGTAATTCCGGTCGGTTATTTGCGACAACCCACGGTTGGAACTGTGAAAGAGATATCGGCGTCGATATATCAAGTTCTGGATAATCGCGTGCGATACTTCGCGCAACACTTTCGTTTACTATAGTCTGTTTGATTTCTCCTAATGCGGTCAACAAGACGAGTTGCTCAGAATTATAATCCGGATCAGACATCACAAAAATCGTATCACCTAATTCCTGCGAAAGATTTGACAATCGTTCATGATATGGTGATGAATCCATAATCCAAACAGTATCACGCAACATCGCCAACTGAGGTGCGTTTATCCAAGCATCCGGCAAGCTATCTGTTTTGAGTCGTACCAATACCTGGCGATCAACTATAATATCATCAGTCAGTAAAAACTCATTTTTGAGATCCAAGGAGGCTGGCAAAGTGGCGGCTAACATGTCATATTTGCCTTCACGCAGCCCTTTAAGCGCAAAATCAATCGGTGCGAATGGACAGAAGACAATCGGTAGCCCGTGTTTCTCTGAAATTGCACATAACATTTCATAATTGAAACCAGAAACTGAGTCACCTGAGAAAGTATAACCCGTCGGCGACAGCTCAATCGCTATAGAAATCGTGTCGCCTGTGGGTCGGATATATTCCGGCGCTAATGACGGGCGATTATGACTGCACCGCCCAAGCAACCACATTGAGACCAATGTCAATGCCAAAAGCGCCAACAAAACAGGAAGTTTGCCTCTTATCGGAACGTTCGGATTCATCTGGCAATAATATCTTCAGGCTTCAGTTTGCAAAGTCGATTGACAGACCGATCTGGAAGCGTCGGGGATTTAAAGGATAATTGGGAAGCGAGAAATAATTGTCGCCACCGAACATTCCTTGATTGAAGTGCGAGAAAAGTACATAGAAGCGAGTTTTCGACAATTTCATATTCGCATAAGCATTCATGAAGGGATAGTTACCCAGTTTAACTTCATGCTGATTGGCGAACGATGCGGTTGCCGGCTGATAGTTCGGGGCGTAGTATTTAGTGTAATAGTCACAATCTACGCCTAACTGCACGCTAAGAGTGGCAATGCGGAATTTCAGATATAGATTTGAATATATCGCCAGATTAGGCAGCGGCAGAACATAATCATCAGATGTTGTCTGATATGTCACACGATTATCCCAGTTGAATATTCCGGCACTTAGATGTTGCTCAAGTTTAGCCGAAAAGATCTGAATATTTGCTCCATGCTGCCGAGGCAGAAAAGACTCATCAAAATAGATCAGATTCTGCACGTTGGTGACATCAGCCGATAGTCTCGTACCCGAAAAAGGGATATCGAGTTTGCCACCGAAATTGACTCTACGAATCTTCCCAAAATCATTCTCCCAAATGAAATGATTTGAGAGGTAATGGTTCATCAGATAAGGTGCAGCTTCATTCTTAAAAGAGCCAAAGCCAATGATGGAGACCGTATCGCCAAGCAATTTGAAGCGTGTAGCGACATTACCAGAAAGACGCAAATCTCCAACTTCGTCGCCCAACAATCCAAATTCAGCATTAGCGCTGTAAGTGAGGATTGATCCGCGTTGTTTGGTCAGTTGACCTCCCACGCGGGCTACATTCTGGCTACCTTTGGCTGCAATCGCGTTGATTCCTTCGGGGAATGGCGTAAGACCTTCGACTCGCGCCAGAGTATCAGGAGTCTGATTAAATTTTCTGATTTCATAAGATACATAAGCTGCCAGACCGAATTTTGCGAACTTATTGAAACCTTCCAATAACGATATACCCAGAACATTCTCTATAGACGAGAATGTCGTACGATCGTGGGTGAAATTCGGAGTAAGATAAGTATTGGCAAAGAAATCCTTGGCATCTCGCGCAGAACCATTGTCGAAGATATGCTTGCCTTCACGGTAACGAAGCGTCCAGATTGCAGAAGTGACCGGAATGTAGGTTCGCACTGTCTTCATGGTATCTGCATCCTCATCAAGGACTTCTTCTTCATGCCAGTACCCAATCTTATAACGGTTATTAAGCATCAGGTCCGTGCCCTTCATACGTGTATGCGCATCTGTCAATCGAGTCGGAATCGACTTGGGATCGATCGATGCGACACCACCTTGAAGTGCAGCCGGATCAGTGATATAAAGAGGATCAGTAATACCTCCATTTTCTTTATTGACGGAGTTCCAATGATTCAAATACCCTTGAAATTCGTATCGGTCACCTATATAGGATCCGGAGAAACCCCATGTCAAATTTTTAGCCGCCTGATAGTTGTAGCAACCTTTAGAGTATAGATAGTCGAGTAGGGCACCGAACTGTGCTTTTGCATTGATGTTACCCGAGAAAATAGTTGATAGCCTTTCTTGAGAATTATCACGTCCTCCGGCTGAATTGAACGACAACAGAGTCATCGGAATACGGGTGTTATAAAATTTCATGGTATGGATTGTAGGCAACCATGTCTCTATAGCATCCTCAAAGAAAAAATTACTCATCGGCCTACGCTGATCAATGATCATATTTATGCCCTCAGCTCCTAAATTACCGGTTGTGGCCCATGCGTCCGAACGCATTGACGGAACTGATTGTTGGCCGTAATTTAAAGGGAGAGTATCAATAGACGTCGCTTCTCTGAGACCGAGGGGCGGTAACATTTTCCATGCATATGACGGAGCAACCACCGGCTTGGGAGTTGGGGTAGGCGCTGCGTTTCGTTGGGCGATTGCCGAAATAAAACACAGGATAGTCAGAATCGAGGTAAGTATCTTTCTCATATATCAGTGCAAAAGTACGAAAAAATCGAAAATCTTTTATTATTTTTGCATACACTTCTCTCCTCCAAAGCTAATAAAACACAGTTTTTATTCCTCGAATCTATGGCAGGAAACGATTACATTCAAAAAAACAGACAATGGCTTGCTGATAAAGCTACCGAAGATGGAGTGCATGCTCTGGATAAGAATATCTTTTACAAGGTCATAAAGAAAGGCCGTCCCGATGCACCCAAGCCCAACAGAAACAGCGTGGTGACCGTGCATTATGTAGGTAAGACAATCAACGGAAAGACCTTCGACAGCAGTCGAGGAGGAGCAGCTCCGGCCATGCGTCTTCGGGATCTGATTCAAGGATGGATTATCGCGTTGCAACAGATGCATGTCGGTGATCGCTGGGAAATCTATCTCCCGGCAGAGATGGGCTACGGACGTTTTTCGCAACCTGGTATCCCCGGTGGCTCGACACTGATTTTTGATATCGAACTTATGGCAGTAAACTAATTAATTAATAATATTAATGAAATGAGATTAAACAGACTGTTTGTAGCAGCCGCTACTACGCTTGCATTAGCAGGTTGCGCGTCCAAGGATGGATTCGTTGAAATACCCTCGGACACTATGATTGACAAAGTGCGAGGAGCGTGGGCAGGTAAAATGATTGGTGTGATGTACGGCCGCCCGATGGAATTTGCTGCCAATAACGCTATCTATTCCGATTCAATCAAATGGGAGCCTGAATTCATCGAAAAGGCCTTGTTAGAAGATGACATCTATGGCCAGTTGAACTTTATGTCTACTATGGAAAAATACGGTCAAGATGTAGATATCGATTCGCTCGCTAAAAATTTTGCATATGCAGAATTTGATCTATGCCATGCCAATCTGCAGGCCCGTAAAAATTATTTCGACGGCATACCTGCGGCCGAGCTGTCTTTACCGGAGAACAGCATTCACTGCGAGGATATTGATTTCCAGATTGAATGCGATTTTATTGGGTTTGTTAATCCTTGTATGCCACAATCTTCCAATAAAATGTGTGAGAAAGTCGGCGCGATTATGTCGGCGGCGGACGGTATGTATGCAGGTATGTTTGTAAGTGCGATGCATACGCTTGCGTATGAATACAACGATCTGCGCCTGATAGTCGAGACAGCGCTCAAAGCAATTCCCGAGCAAAGCGGATATGCCCGTTGCGTCCGAGATGTCCTTACAGCCTTCGACAATGATGATTCTGACTGGATGGCTGCATGGAATATCTTGCATGAAAAATGGGCGCCGTACGACATCTGCACACCTTATCTTCCTTTTAACATTGATGCTAAACTCAACGGAGCCTATGTCGTAATGGGCATTCTATATGGTAAAGGTGATTGGGATAAAACAATGGAAATAACCGTACGTTGCGGACAGGATACAGATTGCAATACAGCAACGGCTGCTGCAGTTCTAGGTATCATCGACGGCTACGACGCGATACCGGATAAATACAAGTCTCATGTACCTGCTATAGCAGATATGTGTTTCAGTCACACGGATTATTCATATAATAAGGCTGTCTCGCAGACTCTTGCTTTCATTAAAGAAAACGTTGAAGCAAACGGAGGTTCAGTTTCTGAATCAATATACAAAATCAAACGACAGAATCCGGTCGAAGCAAAATACATAAAAGGCTTTGCAGGGATCGAGGTAAACGAACTCATTTATGTCAGCGATCCTGATCGTTGGAATTTCTCAGGCGAATGGGAGGACTTTGTTTATGGAGAAGGTGATGACGCGCCATACAAAGTCGCAACCGCGCCCGGTGACAGTATGAACATAGATTTTAACGGAACAGGTGTGGCTATTCTTGGCAGTTGGAACACCGATGGCGGTCGCGCGCAGATATCTGTTGATGGACAGCCGATTAAAATCATTGATACTTACTATGTGAAGGAAGCCGGTAAATTTGAAGGAAACCGTGCATACCTCTTTTATATTATGGATCTTCCGGAGGGTAAGCATAATGTATCGCTCGTTAATCTTGAAGAAGCCAATCCTAAATCGTCGGGACACAAGATTTATATAGACAAAATAATTGCATATAAATAATTGATGAGGTCGGACTTTATGATCCGACCTTATTAATTCATGAACCTGATATAAAGATTCTGTGTTATAGCAGTATAATACTATAGGCTATGAATACAGAATCTTTATTCGATCTTACAGGAAAAGTTGCGGTCGTTACCGGTGGTGGCGATGGAATAGGACGGGCATGTTGCGAGATTCTTGCATCTGCAGGTGCCTCTGTGGTTGTCAGTGACCTCTCTTTTGATAAGGCGAAAGCCGTAGCTGACGCTATCATTTCAAGCGGCGGCAAGAGCATTGCAGTGAAATGTGACGTACTTAACAGTGACGATCTCACGCAACTAATTGATAATGCGGTCACTACATTTGGAACGGTTAACATTCTTGTAAACAATGCCGGAATCGGAGGAGGTGGTCGAGAAAATCCATTCAATATCGATCGTGCCTATGTCGAACGTATTTATGCCGTGAATGTTTTTGCTCCTTGGCAATTATGTAAACTCGTAGCCCCGCACATGCAGAAGTCAGGCTATGGAAGCATTATCAATATAACGTCAATGAGCAGCGTAAACAAAAGTCCGGCCATGGCGATCTATGGTTCATCCAAAGCGGCTTTAAATCATCTCGCCAATAATCTTGCATTTGACTATGGACCTATGGGCATACGCATTAACAATGTCGGGCCCGGAGCGACACGGACACGCGCACTTGCCTCTGTGTTGACTCCTGAAATTGAGGCTAAAATGCTTGCTCATACACCGATCAATCGTCTTGGTGAAGTATCCGACATCGCCGGAGCTGTCTTATATTTTGCAGCCCCGATTTCTGCGTGGGTAAGTGGTCAGACCCTTATGGTCAATGGCGGAGGCGTCCAAACGCTTGACTAATAAATTATTTCATACCAGTTTATTAGCTCAAATCATTTGACTAAGTTACCTAAATCTGCAACGATTTAATTGTTTTTAACTATATCTTATAGTTGCAACTATAAAATATAGTTGTATATTTGCGGTGTAAATTCTCTTGTTATGGAAAAAATTACCGCAAAAGAAGAAGAGGTTCTTTCTCTATTTTGGGAAAAAGGCCCATTGTATGTAAAAGAAATAGTAGAAATGTATGACAACCCCAAACCCCATTTCAACACTATTTCCACTATTGTGCGAGCACTTGAAGAAAAGGGATACGTTGGTCATACCCAATGCGGCAAGTCATATAAATATCATGCATTAGTTGCAGAAGAAGACTTGGGCAAAAAAACGCTATCGTCTATCGTAGGACGCTATTTCAAGAATTCCTATCTCCGAGTCGTATCATCATTTGTCGAGGACGGCAATATTCCGATAGAAGAATTGCGCCGATTACTTGATGAAGTCGAAAACCAACGCAACAAACAATAAGGTAGATTATGGCTGCTGTCCTCTCATATTCTTTATCGGTTTCTCTTGTAGTATTGTTATTATTTCCTGTACTGCACTTGATTGTAAACCTCTGCACGTCATTTAGATTTAATCGTGTGGTAATTCTCTGCGGAATAATATTATCACTTGTATTACCTATTATCTCATGTCTTGGCACTTCGAATATCTTCCATGCCGACGAAAGTACTGTGCAATCTTTTGCCGATATGAAGAATCAAGTTCTGCCTATTGCGATAGCTACCCATGGAGATTCACTACAGAGCTTTTACTGGATAGAAATTGCTGTTCTAATCTACTTTGGAGGTATCTTTGTGACTCTTGGTATTGAATCACTGTCTTTTTTACGACTTTTCAAGCTCTTGAGGAAGTGTGATAAAAAAGTATATGGACGATATATATTGTGTCGATTGAATAATACTACAGTAGCTCCATTCAGTTGGGGCAAATATATTTTTCTCCATGATCCGGAATATAAAATCCCTGATGGTTATATCTATATTCATGAAAAGGCTCATTCAGACAGTCAACACTGGATTGACCTATTTCTCGCTGACCTATTTTGCATAATGTTATGGTATAATCCATTTGCATGGTTTACGCGTCGATTACTAAGACTTAATCATGAATTTGAAGCTGACTCAGCCGTGATTCAATCCGGAACTGACATTTATGAATATCAAAAAGCTATTATTCTTAATGCCATGGAGAAAAGATCACTGATGATAACAAATAGCTTTGCAGTAGAAAAGCGGGATTTTCGAAAAAGAGTTATGAGTATAAGTCGAAAACGTTCTTCATGGGGAATCAAGACTATAGTATTATTGTCTCTTCCGGCTCTTACTATCTCTACTACACTAATCTCATCACCGTTATATGCAAGTTATATCTCATCTATTTCAAACTTTCAGTTTAATAATAGATCAGTTAATACCATAATTGAATATCCAATACCACCCAAGACGGATTTCGATGATAAAACATCTGATAGTCCTTCAGATGAGATTATTTCAGACGGTGTTACAGTTCTGCCATCACCAATTCAAAATCAGGTTCCGTTGGCAAATATTATTACACATGCTTTGGCTGAAAATAGATATGACAAAGATCAAAAACTACAATTAAATATTGAGATAGATCTTGATGGAGAAATACTGCAAATCATCACCGTACCTCATGATGCAGATATTACGCAAACTATTGACGATGCCCTGAAGAATGTCCGGTTTGAAAAGACTTTAGATAATGGTAATCCAATAAGTCTGCGTTTAAGTTTTCCGATTCGGATATACAAAGAGAGTTAAGTTTGGAAAATAATTAATCAGTTGGATATCAAAAAAATTTGATATCCGGCCTCACTCATACCCTAATGAAGCAGATTCTTATATTTTGTGCAGTAGCATTTTTCTGTGTAATACAAGCGTTTAGCCAAATCTCCATCAGTAGTTTTGTGAGAACTGCAGAGGGTGAAGAAATGGATTTTGTCAATATTGTTGTACTCCCATTGTCCTCACCTAAAACACTTCTTTCGTCAGGGCTCACCGATGAAAAAGGGCTATTCCACATGAATGTATCTGCCGATTGCGATAGTCTTATATTAAAAGCTAACGGTATGGAAATTGCTCCGACAGAAATTATTATACCGAATAAGACCGGACGATATGATATCATTGTCACGAAACAATCAATTCAGTTGAAAGACATTATAGTCAAGTCAAAAAAGATATATTCACACGGTGACACAATAAACTATAATATGGCATCATTCGTTTCGGCTACAGATCAGTCTATAGCGGATGTATTGAAGAAAATGCCGGGTATATCAGTGTCTGAAAACGGCCAGATATCCTATCAAGGGAAACCGATTAAAAAGTTATATATTGAAGGGTTAGATCTTATGAAAGGGCATTATGGTATTGCCACAAACAATATCGACCCACATAATATCGCGACCGTGCAGGTATTGGAAAATCATCAGGATATCAAAGCTCTAAAAGACTTACGTCCGGAGGAGCAGGCATCGATCAATCTTCGGTTGAAAGAAGGAGTTAAAGGCGTATTTAACCTCATCACGGAACTCGGAGGGGGCTATGGAGAAGATTCTTTATGGAATAACTCGCTAATTGCAACATATTTCCGTCGGAAAAGCCAGTTCCTTGCAACTTACAAAGGAAATAACACCGGCGAAGACTTAGCGCAAGAACTCCATTCATTCGACACAGACTATTCTCGCACGAATAATATTACGTCAATTACAATGCCATCAGCTCCGGGAATTGACAAGCGATTTTACTATTTCAATCGCTCACATAGTGCGACTTACAATAATATTTATCGTATAGGTCAAACCGGTGAGTTTGGAGTAAATGCGGCCTATCTCAACGACCGCGATGCTCGCCGGAGCTATTCAAGCACTACAAATACTTTACCTTCAGGAGCGGTTAATGTCGTAGATGAATATATGAATGGTTTGTCAAAATCAAGCAAAGCCTACGGTGACCTGACATATCTTGTCAATGGGGACACGCGTTACCTGAAAGAACAATTGAAAATTGACTGGTTCTCCACCGATGCCAATAGCAGAATTATTGCCGGAGGTGACAACATCACGCAGCAAGGTAAAACTGAGTCATATAGGTTATTCAATAAATTTCATTTTACTAACCGTAATTCAGTTTATCACGGCTATGAAATCTATTCGATAGTCAATCTTGAAAAACGGCCACACAGCCTGTCGGTGTCACCTAATCTATTTTCTGACATAATAGAGACAGATTTTCTGCATCAGATCGTGGATTACAGTGATTTTTCTACAGAAAATCGCATTGGTTTACTCTCCGCATGGAGGGTGGGGAATATAATCATTCATCCGAATGTTTTCTTTAATTACGCCCAAGACAAAATGACAAGTTCTCTATCAAGTTATCATAATGATCTGCATTTAGATAAACTCATGACCGGACTAATTACAGAAATGTCTTGGAGAACGCGCAAAATTAATCTGTCATTACATCTGCCAATAGGATACAAGTCGTTCAATCTTAAAAATCATTTGACGAGTGGGATCGTTAAGAACCACTTGCATGCAGAACCGCAGGTAGATCTTTCGTACAAACTCAACAGCAATCATAATATCAGTCTGAAATCAGCTTTAAACTATTCGACGCCATCCATTCAGAATTTATATTCAAACTATATACTTACAACTTACCGGCAACTATCGGTTTATGATGTCATAGGTTT
Source organism: uncultured Bacteroides sp. (assembly GCA_964621135.1). Taxonomy (GTDB): domain Bacteria; phylum Bacteroidota; class Bacteroidia; order Bacteroidales; family Muribaculaceae; genus CAG-873. Next base: position 15,394 of record CAZULD010000036.1, read on the forward strand.
ATTTGAAGGTGTAAATTTCAGTAACTCCATATCATATACATTTAAAAATATACTCTCTATGAGTTTTGCTGGATTTGATTTCAATTGGATCAGACAAAAACCGGATGTGCTTTATGGATCCTATTATGACGGAATGGTTGAGAAGGTGATAAGCCGGCGAACTGACGAAGTAGCCGACATGTTTTCAGCGATCGTTCGTGGTAGCCGTAGCTTCGACTGGAAACGGTTGAAAATAGGATTATCAGCCAGTTATAGCTATTATGACAGTCCGTTGCTTGTACAAAACAACGTAATGCGCTATTCAGGGAAGACATTAAGTATGAACGGAGATGTCAGCATGTCACCATTCAAGTGGCTGTCGCTGTCATATGCGGGACAGTATTACCAATCAGTTTCGCGTCCGAAGGGATTAGAACGGATGCCGTGGATTCGTACATTGACCAATAAAGTTTCCTTAGATTTTAATTTACCGTGTGGCATCAGCATGTTAACCTCCTTATACAATTATTTTAATAATTACAATGAGGGAGATAAATCATTCTTACTTCTGAATGCAGAAGCGAGGTACGCGATAAAAAGATTTACTTTTGCACTTACATGCGACAATCTCCTCAACCGTAAAGAATATATTTATTCGAGTAGAACTGCACTGACAGAGTCCAATTCGATATACACGATTCGTCCCCGTAGCATATTATTTAAAATAAGATTCAGAGTACTTTAAAATGTATTATTATGAAGCCCTTAATGTTAATTATCTTCACATCACTCTCGCTGGGAGCATCTGCGTTTAATACAACATCGCGTCTTATCGAAAAAGCGACAGCGATAGATACGGCGAAATTCACAGTTACTTATTCATTGAAATATAAGTTTCATCCCGATCAAGAGAATTATTATGATGATGTTAGAATTGTGCAAATCGGAAATCAGATCATTAAAGATTACAGCGATGTAATCAACCATTTTGATTCATTGGCGACCGAACAGATCAGACGAGGCGCGGATTCCTATTCAAATGTTTCCGGTATGCCCTGGCCTTTAGAAATCCGCAGACCTCTCCGAGGTGGGATTGCAAACATAAAATATCGTCTTGAGATGAGTGATAACTTTGTCTATTCAGATTCAATGCCGGAATTTAAATGGAATCTAATTCCAGATGAAACCGTATCGATCTTAGGATATACATGTAATAAGGCAACTTGTGAATTTGCCGGCCGCAAATATGCCGCATGGTTTACGACCGATATACCTATTCCATTCGGGCCATATAAGTTCGGAGGTCTGCCGGGAATGATTCTGAAAATCGAGGATTCGGAACAACAATTTATATGGGAAGCTGTTGGGTTTGACCAATCAAAGTCCCCGATCATCGATTATTCATATCAAGACTGCGCTGATAAACAATGCACGGTTTCTGAGGTTGAAAAGACGCTTGTCCGTTATTTTAAATCACCGGTAAGTTTTTTAATAATGTCTATGGGCGGCGATAGTCGTAAAGTACATCTCATTGG
>CAZULD010000037.1:0-10575 GCA_964621135.1 uncultured Bacteroides sp.
TTATCGCGCATAGCATCTACGAAACTGGGCTTAGAGGTTGGTGATCGTCCATTCGTTTATTTCTTTGTTGACGGAAAACTCAAGACTCGCCGACTGAATGTGGCGGGAATCTATGAGTCGAATATGACTGAATTCGATAAGACAATAGTGTATGCGTCACTTGATTTGCTCCAAAGTGTAGCAGGTATACAAAAAAATGAGGGAACCCGTTGGGGTATTTCAGGTTACGGAAGAGATAAAATTGCAGAAATTGCTCTTCAAATACAGAATAATCTAAACACGGCAGTACAGAATGGTGACCTGGAGGAGTATTATCCGGTTGGAACTGTTTTACACGCCGGAGCGATATATTTCAACTGGTTATCGCTTTTAGATACAAATGTAGCGGTCATATTCATACTTATGCTGTGTGTCGGAATGTTCACTCTCGTTTCGAGTCTGTATATGATTATTTTGGATAGGATCCCGACGATAGGTCTTTTGAAAGCATTAGGAGCTTCGCGTAGCTGGCTTTGCACGCTTTTTGTAGGATTAGGAATGCGGATAGCATTGAAAGGCATAATTATAGGGAATGTTTTAGGCATCGGACTGTGTATGCTGCAACAAGCTACGGGTATTATAAGGCTCGATCCAACGATGTACTATCTCGATCGGGTGCCTGTCGAAATCAACCTTTGGCCGATTGTGACGTTGAATGCGGGTGTCCTTTTAGCATCCTGGTTAATATTATATATACCTGCGCGTTCGGCTGCCGCCATAGATGCGACCGAAAGTTTACGCAGAGAGTGAAAATCTTTTTGTGCGAGTTGCTTGTTATAGTAATACCTGACCCGAAGGGATGGAGTTCTCAGAAAAAATCATTAAATTTGCTCTTCAATAAATTACGACTACGTTAATCGATGACAAATAACAGTTCATTACAACAGCTTATAATAGAAGGAATTCAAAATCGTAAAGGCCATAATATCACCCTGGTAGATATGTCAGCAATTGAGTCGGCAGCGGCATCGCATTTTATTATAGCCGAAGGTACCTCACGTATGCAGACCGGATCTATAGCTGATAGTGTGCGCGAATATGTACAGGAAACTTCCGGTGTGAAACCTTATAATTATGATGGTTACACTAATTCAGAGTGGATTGTGATAGATTACGGCGATACATTGGTACATATATTTGTGCCTGAGGCTCGCAGCCGTTATAATCTCGAAGATTTATGGAGTGATGCTGTAATAACCGAGATTCCTGATCTTGACTGATAATTAAAACAAAGAATAACAACGATTAAACTACATTATGTCGCCTAATCGCCCAAATAAAAAAGGAACGTTTAAGTTCAGTATGTACTGGATGTATGCTCTTGTGCTACTATTTATCGCGGGAGTTTACTATCTGGATGATAATTCGATAACTCAAGATGTGAGCTATTCGGATTTCGAACGCTATATCGAACAGGATCACGGTATAACCAAGATCGTAGTATTCTCGGATAAAAAAGAAGCCGAAGGTTATTTGTCGGACTCACTTGCCAGCGTCCTCTTCCATGCTCACAGATTTACACCTGACAAAGGTATCGTTGCAAAGGTAATAACTGATATTCCATCGGCTGACAAACTTGATTCGAAGATCGATCAATGGCGTGCGACGGGTGCATTTACAGGTGATGTAAAATATGAGCAGAGCGGTCAATTCAGTTCACTTCTCTGGTCTTTCGGACCTATTATCCTCATGATCGCGTTCTGGTTCTATCTGATGAAGAGGATGTCAGGCGGCGGAGGCTCCGGAGGTGGCGGAGGTGTATTCTCCGTAGGTAAGTCAAAAGCAATGCTTTTTGACAAAGATAACGCAGTAAATGTGACTTTTAAGGATGTTGCCGGCCTTTCAGAAGCAAAGACTGAGATTGAAGAGATTGTGGAGTTCCTGAAGAACCCGAAACGCTATACGGATCTTGGAGGTAAGATACCTAAGGGCGCTCTGCTTGTTGGCCCTCCGGGAACAGGTAAGACTTTGCTCGCAAAAGCGGTAGCCGGAGAAGCGAATGTGCCTTTCTTCTCGATGTCAGGTAGTGACTTTGTCGAAATGTTTGTCGGTGTCGGCGCATCTCGTGTCCGTGACCTTTTCAGACAAGCAAAGGAGAAGGCTCCGTGTATCGTATTCATCGACGAAATTGATGCCGTAGGTCGTGCCCGAGGTAAAAATCCCAATATGGGATCTAATGATGAAAGAGAGAATACCCTTAATCAGCTTCTTACTGAAATGGACGGTTTCGGCAGCAATAGTGGTGTGATTATCCTTGCGGCGACTAACCGTGCAGATATCCTCGATAAAGCGTTGCTGCGTGCAGGACGCTTTGACCGACAGATCTATGTTGATTTACCCGATCTGAATGATCGAGTGGCAATCTTCAATGTACATCTTCGCAATATAAAGATTGATGATTCGCTTGATGTGGAATTGTTAGCGCGTCAAACTCCGGGATTCTCAGGAGCGGAGATCGCAAATGTATGTAATGAGGCAGCCCTGATCGCTGCACGAAATAATCGTACAAGTGTTGGTAAAGATGATTTTTCGGCAGCCGTCGACCGTATCATCGGAGGTCTTGAGAAGCGTTCGAAAATCACTACTGACGAGGAGAAACGAGCCATTGCGATTCACGAAGCCGGACATGCAACTGTGTCATGGCATCTACGCTATGCAAATCCGTTGATCAAGGTTACCATCGTTCCGCGCGGAAAAGCTCTCGGCGCAGCATGGTATCTGCCCGAGGAACGCCAGATCACTCCGTCGCAGGCGCTCCTTGACGAAATGTGTGCGACTCTCGGCGGTCGTGCGGCAGAGGAACTATTCCTCGGACGTATATCTACCGGGGCAGCCAACGACCTTGAGCGTGTCACGAAACAGGCATACGCGATGGTAGTATATTATGGTATGAGTGATAAACTGCCCAATCTTTGTTATTACGATTCGACAGGTCAGGACTACGGATTCTCTAAACCCTACAGTGACGAACGCGCCCGTATTATAGATGAAGAAGTTTCCCGCATCATTGCAGAACAGTACGAACGTGCGAAAGAAATACTCCGCCAGCAAGCTAAGGGGCACGGAGAATTGGCAGATACTCTCATCGCGCGCGAAGTCATATTTACAGAAGACGTTGAAAATATCTTTGGCAAACGTCCGTGGACATCCCGCACAGATGAAATCTTTGCAGCCCGCGATGCAGAGCGAAAAGCGGATGATAGTGCGATTGAGGACGTTGAGGCGGAGGAAACTTCGCAAAAAGACGAGGACGACGATAAGACCAATACGACTGTCACGCCTCCGCCCTATAATCCCGAAGATTAATAGAGGTAAGGAGAATACAGAATAAGAATCGGCTGCATTTCATAATGATATGCAGCCGATTAATTTTTATGAACAATTCATCTTGGTGGGATGTTATTACTTTATAAACAAAAAATAATTATTTATTCATTCATCTACATAAATCGAAATTTATGAAAATCTTTAAGACAGCCGCTTCAGCTCTTGCATTACTTCTCGCGGGCAACATGGCATCCGATGCATGTACGAGAGTAGTTTTTTTAGGCGATAGCACTACTAATTATGTTATGGTAGGCCGTACATTGGATTGGCGTACACCTATCCCAACGAATCTCTATGTTTATCCTGCAGGAGTTCAGAAACAGAGTATGCCTGACGGGCCAATGTTGACGTGGACTTCGAAATACGGATCGGTCGTAGCAGTAGGCTATGACGGAGGCGTTACAGAAGGTATGAATGAACGCGGTCTGTCTATGAACGGACTTTTCTGTAAGGGTACCATCTATAAGGAGTCAACCGGAAAGGATGATAAAACTCCTGTAGTGAGTCTCTCAATGCTTGTTAGTTTCTTCCTCGATAATTTTTCTACTGTCGATGAAGTAAGCGACTGGCTTGCAAACAATCAATTTGCAATTTTCGGTAAAACATTCGACGGTGGTACGGTTTCAGCCCTCCATTGGGGACTTACCGATGTTACCGGAACAAGTATGTATATGGAGTATGTTGACGGTCAGTTGACCCTCCACAAATCGCGTTCACTTCAGGTTCTGACAAATGATCCTCCGCTGCCCCAAATGCTTGCCATCAACGACTACTGGACTAAAGTGGGCGGTGTAAATATGCTCCCCGGCACAGTAAGAAGTTCAGACCGTTTTGCACGTGCATCATTCTTTATCAGCCATGTGCCTACGAATGCTGATTATTCATCATCGCTGGCAGCTCTGTCAAGCATAATGGGAACAGTGTCTGTTCCTTATGGATATGAAATCGAAGGTGAGCCTAACGTGTCATCGACACAATGGCGCAGTATTTCAGATCTTACCGGTCAAAAGTATTATTTCAAATTTGCTTACTCGACTGCAGATTTCTGGATTGATCTCAGCACTCTTCAACTCACACCGGGCAAGCCTATTCTGAAATTGGATACTACAAAATATCAGGAACTATCCGGCTGCGTAAATAAGCATCTGAAAGTATCGCCGGGTTTCACTCCTATGTGGTAATCTGAAAGCTAAAGCCATTATCTGATTAAAACATAAACCCTGCCGGATGGTCAATAACCGTCTTCGGCGGGGATTTTTTATGAGAGTGCTATCGTCCGTTAAGCACTTTTTAACAAGTTGGACGCATTCGGGCTCGATTATTATAACTAACTTTACGGTCAGTTAAATAATCTTAGCATAAAAACTTCCGGTTACGAAATAATGCGTTGAATTATAAGTGATTGGAGTAATATAGAATGAAGTCCTTGCGAACTATAAAAATACTGTTTCTGATATTAATCTGCTGTGGGTCGTGGATGCAGCTCGGAGCACAGGAGGTGTTTCAACGCAAGCTGGAGCAGATTACATTCGTGCCCAAAGGTCAATGGATTACCGGTGTAAGTGTGAGTTATTCACAGTCGGATCAGGATAAATATCAGTTTTTAGTGATTGAAAATCTTTCGGGAGATACTTATACATTCAAAATCAGCCCGATGGTGATGTTTGTCTTCAAAGATAATCTTGCTGCAGGTGGTCGTTTTGCGTATTCGCGTCAGCGTACAAGGCTGAACTCGGCAGATATAGTTCTTGATTCTGAAACGAATTACAATGTTGACAATCTTTACAGTATAAGCCACAATTTCAGTGGGATGTTCGCTTTTAGAAACTATATCAGTTTGGGACACAGTACAAGATTCGGACTATTCAATGAAGTTCAGCTACAACTCGGAGGAGGCCAATCGAAGTTGTGTAACGGTTCGGGAACCGATTTTACGGGTACCTATGAGCGGACATTCAATATGTCGATCGGTCTGGCTCCAGGTATGGCTGTATTCCTTAATAATTATTCGGCTCTCGAAGTAAATGTCGGTGTATTAGGCTTTAATTACAGTCATGCGAAATCAACTACAGATCAGATATATGTTGCCAACCGCAATATGAAATCAGCAAACTTTAAACTTAATCTGTTCTCTATAACCTTTGGCGTGGCATTTTATCTATGAAAAAGCTAAAATTCATATTGATAGCAATTTGTGCGGTATTCCTCGCTCAAGAGGCAGAGTCCCGACGCATGCATGTCATACGAAAAAGTGAATTGTCCGCCGATTCGACGGCAATGAGTGAGTTGGCTGATTCATTGAAGGTGATTATCGGAGGTGATACTGTCAGCATGATTATTCCTGAGCAAAACTTCGGTCGCTTTGATCGCGGATTATATAATTATATATTCATTCCTAAGGGCGCTTGGTCGTTCGGTATGACGGCCTCTTATGGGGAATTGAATACGGAAGATGTTCAATTTCTATCTATGCTGGAAAATGTGGATTTCAAAGGTAAGATATATTCGATCAAGCCTTCGATCTCATATTTTATCCGTAATAATCAGTCAATAGGTTTGATGTTTGACTATTCGCGAGGCGAAGCCGATCTGGCTAATCTTTCGCTTGATTTTGATGAAGATCTTAATTTTTCGATCAAGGACGTAAGTTATTACACTCAAAGTTTTTCAATTTCAACTGCATATAGAAACTATGTAGGTCTTGGCGCAGACAAACGATTTGCGGTGTTCAATCAAGTCGATCTGTCGTTTACGTCCGGTTCATCCCGATTCAAACGCTTGTTTAATGATAAACCCAAAGATACCCGCACAGTGATCACTCAGGCCAGTTTGAATTTCAGTCCGGGTGTGTGCGTTTTCATTCAGGATAATGTGGCATTTAATGTGTCGTTTGGTGTTTTCGGACTAAAAATGCGTAAGGAACGCCAGTCGACTGACGGCGTAGATGAAGGCCATCGTTTCACCAGCGGTGCAAATTTCAGGTTCAATATTTTTAATATCAATTTCGGATTACTCGTGGTAATCTGATGGTTAAATGTAGGATATGAAGATTAAACGTTTAAATATATGTAATCTTTTTATTTTGGCTATGGCCGGAATAATGGCATCATGTATCAAAAACGATATACCGTATCCATATATTCAGGCTAATTTCTTAACGATTAATGCCGAGACTCAGAGTCAGGGTAGTCTGATTGATTCTGTCGACCGTAAGGTGACATTGTATTTTCCGGAAACGACTGATATCTATAATGTAAAGATAAGTGATTATACTCTTACTCCGGGAGCACATATAATTGATGATCCGTTTGAAAACGGCATCAATCTGTCGTCTCCTATTGCCGTTACCTTACGACTTTATCAAAACTACACATGGTTAATATCGGGAGTGCAGACAATAACGAGATATATGACTCTCTCAGGACAGGTCGGAACGTCGGTTATAGATGTTCCTGCACGACGAGTTGTTGCTTATGTCTCTGATAAGACTGATATTACTAAAGTTAAGGTCGAAACAATAAAACTTGGACCGGAGGGAGCGGTGATGTCTCCTGATCTTACGTGCAAAACGGTGGATTTCACCCGAGAAGTTTCTGTCGAAGTCACAGCTTTTGGACGAACTGAAGAATGGCAAATATTCGTCTCGACAACAGAGAGTTCTGTGTCGACTTTGCGCGCCGATGCATGGACAGCAGTTGCATGGGTTTATGCTGAGGCCGTAGAGGGGAAAGACAATGGTATTGAATACCGTCTTACCGGTGACAGTCAATGGACAAAAGTCCCCAAAGAGTGGATGACTTTCGACGGAGGTTCATATTATGCACGAATCATTCATCTTTCGCCTCTGACGACTTATGAAACAAGAGCATATTCAGATACGGAATATGGCGAAACTTTTGAATTTACTACCGGGCCGGTTGTGCAAGTTCCGAATACAAACTTGGATGAATGGTGGCTCAATGGAAAGGTTTGGAATCCGTGGGCGGAAGGTAGTGAACCATATTGGGATACCGGTAACAAAGGTGCAACCACTTTAGGTACATCCAATAGTATGCCGACTGACGATACGTCGACCGGAACAGGTTGGGCCGCAAAACTTGAAACGCGTTTTGTGGGAATCGGGGCAATCGGTAAGCTCGCCGCGGGTAACCTTTTCGTCGGCTCGTATGTGCGAACGGACGGAACAAACGGTGTGCTGAGTTTTGGTAGACCCTTCGAACAACATCCTACTAAGGTCAGAGGTTATCTGAAGTATACTGATGCACCGATCAGTCATGCGACAGAAGGATATACGGCGATCATAGGTCAACCTGACACATGCATCGTGTGGTGCGCACTGATTGACTCGCCTGAGCCGTTTGAAATACGAACAAATCCGCGAAACCGTCAGTTATTTGATCCTGAACTCAGCATTGTGGTAGCTTACGGTAAAATTCAGTACGGCGAAAGCATTCCTGAATACATTCCTTTTGAATTCGAACTTGATTATAAATCCACTGAGCGAAAGCCTAAATATATACTTTTGGCCGCGTCGGCGAGCAAGTATGGCGATTACTTTACAGGTGGAGCCGGCTCAGTGCTTTATATTGACGATCTGGAACTTATATATGACTATTGATATAAAATCTTTGTTATGTGGCGCGGCTATGGTCGCGTCCTTTTTTAGTTATGATGTGGCGGCTGAGAATACTGTTGGAGCAACTGACAGCATTTCGTTCTATATGCCTAAAGTTCACGGTGTAATGCGCGGGCGCTTTGAACAGCTAACGTCCGATAGTAAGGAAGGCCGGTTCCAAGTGGCAAACGCGCGTGTGAATCTTAGTGGAAATGTTACGACTTTCGCATCGTACTACTTTCAGATTGACTTCTGTGATAAAGGTACAATCAAAATACTGGATGCATTCGCAACCTTGAAGTCCAAAACCGGTTGGCGAGTCATGGCCGGTCAGATGCGCGTCCCTTTTTCTGTTGATGCTACAAAGGCTATTCAGGAATATCTTTTTACAAATCATTCGTTCGTTGGTACCTATGTTGGAAGTTTCCGTGGAGTAGGTGCTAAATTCGGTTGGAATCCGCGTTTTGCTCCTATGTATATCGAAGGTGGCGTGTTCAACAGCGACAATATGGTCAACCACGAAGTGTGGCAGAAAGATTATGTATACGCGATTAAAGCAAGATATAATTTCGGAAATTGCTTTGCGGAGGGGGCTTTCGAATCGCGTTGTCCCGATGGCGTGCGCATAAACATGTGTGACGCAGCCTTTGTATGGAAGGCCGGTCGATGGTACACTGAAGCGGAATATGCCTATAAACATTACACTAACCGTGCTGCGGAAGCCTGCCATGCCTATAATTTTATGGTCGACTATCAGATGCCAATCCGAACAGAATGGTTTAATACATTGTCATTTCAAGGACGATTTGACGGCGCTACGGATCATAGTCTCGGTCAGCATGTTGACGGGGTTCTCACTGTTACACATCAGGCTCGAAACCGTTTGACAGGGGGTGTGACTATCAGCCATCTGGGAAAAACAATGGGTGTAGATCTTCGTGTTAATTACGAACAATATTTTTATCCGGAAGAACATATCCAAGTGACGGGCGACGGCAACCGTATTTCAGCCGAGCTCATAGTTTGGTTTTAAGTAATTTGTCTGTCAGAAAGTAATTATTTATCTTTGTAGAGTAAAAACTCTTAGTGATGGAGAAATATTTAGATCTCAAATCAGGTGTAAGACTCAAATATGACGAGTCAGGTGATGGCCCGGCTATGATAATTATGCATGGTTGGGGATGTAAAGGCTCGACAGTCAAATCTATAGCTGATATTGCGGCAGAGCAACATACTGTCTATAATCTTGATCTCCCCGGCTTCGGTGATTCGTCCGAACCTGCTGAAGTGTGGGGTGTGGAAGATTATGTGGCGATGCTAGAAGAGTTTGTTGATCGTCTGGAGATTAATCGACCAATAATACTCGGTCATTCGTTTGGAGGTAGAGTAGGGATCCTATATTCCACTCGTCACGATGTTGATAAATTGATCTTAGTTGATGCTGCAGGCATAAAACCTCGAAGAAGTCTCAAATATTACTTTAAGGTTTATACGTTTAAAGCCGGTAAACATCTATCGCGCCTATTATTCGGACGCAAGCGGGCTGAAGAACGGATAGAACGGATGCGTAAGCGTGGCGGATCATCAGATTATGCTTCGGCATCCCCGATGATGCGCATGATTTTAACTAAGACGGTCAATCAGGATCTGAAATATGCAATGCCTCACATCAAAGCTCCGACTTTACTTATCTGGGGCGAAAATGACACGGCTACTCCACTACGCGACGCAAAGATCATGGAGCGCCTTATCCCGGATGCCGGTCTCGTATCCTTCCCCGGTTGCGGTCACTATAGCTTTCTTGATAATCCATACCAGTTTGCTGCTGTGTTACGCAGTTTTATCAATAAATAAATCGCACAAATGCTTTCTTTTTACATAGTCATTGTCCTTTTGGCCGCGCTTAATGTTTTGTTTGAGTTAAAGCGCGATCTCATGATGTTTCAGCAGAACAGTTATCGCAATGTGCGATACCGCAAATGGTTGTCAACTTCTGCTGATACTACATCAGCATGGCGCCTTGGAGCTCTCATTATTTTCTTGGCTTCCTTAACCGGCTTCGGTCTTGAGCTGATCGCCCTCCCCCTTATCGGGCTTTTCTCGGCTGCACATGCAGGCGTTCTTGCTTCGCAAAAGTATAAACTGCCGCTGAAATGGACTAATCGAGCTAAACGTATATACGGAGTCTGCATAGCGCTCTCTGTTATAGTTTGCACGGGCGCAGTACTTCTTTTCGGACGTGAGTCAATTATTACTGCTTCACAGGTGATAGCGATTGCTCTGATGGGCTGTTACTGTGGTAGTCATATGATAATAATGATAGCCAATATTCTTTTGGTTCCGGTAGAGAAGTCGATTAACCGCCGATACTATAATGAAGCAGCCGCTATCCTTGCTTCTATGCCCGATTTGAAGATTATCGGTATCACAGGAAGCTACGGCAAGACGAGTACTAAACATTATCTCCACCGCATTCTATCTGAAGAATTTGATACTTTGATGACGCCGGGTAATTTCAATACTGATCTCGGGGTGATCCGTACTGTGCGCGAATACCTCAAACCTTATAATGAAGTGTTCATTGTCGAGATGGG
>CAZULD010000037.1:10675-16470 GCA_964621135.1 uncultured Bacteroides sp.
ATTTTATAGTTAAAACTGTCGACGGTTGGTCTCTGTCGTTACACACACGCCTTGTCGGAGAGTGTAATATCTCAAATCTAATTGCAGCCGTTACTGTTGCTCGTCATCTTGGGGTAAGCGATGAAAAAATACGTTATGCAGTTGGTGAGATCGAACAAGTTGAACATCGCTTAAACATAAAGCGTGCTCCCGGAGGGGTTGTTGTAATCGACGATGCATACAATAGCAATCCCGTTGGGTCGGCAATGGCAATGGATGTCCTTGCCGGCATGTCTGGCGGTCGCCGCATCGCGGTTACTCCCGGAATGGTTGAACTTGGCGAACGTACTTACGAACTCAATCGTAATCTTGGAATGAAGATTGCACAATCGGCAGACATCGCAGTAATTGTAGGACGCTATAACCGTGAGGCCATTCTCGAAGGCATTAATAGCGTCGGTATGTCGGAAGGCAGTCTGCATATTGTAGATACATTCCCCGCTGCACAACAGCTTTTGGCTACTGTGTTGCAGCCAGGTGATATTGTTCTTTACGAAAACGATCTTCCTGATACATATAAGTGATATTAATCAGATTATAATATAATTATGAAAACTAAAATAGGAGTATTCTTCGGCGGTCGTTCGACCGAGCATGAAATTTCGGTCATCTCGGCAAATCAGGCCATGCATGCTATAAATAGTGATAAATATGAAGTTATCCCTGTTTATATCACGAAACAAGGCCGATGGTTTACTGGCGATGCACTTATGGATGTGTCCAATTATCGCGACACAAAATCCTTGCTTGAAAAATGCAAGGAAGTATATATGCGTCCGCTCTATGGCGATTACAACCTATATACTACTAAAAAACCGATGTTCGGATCAGACGTTTTGACTCAGCTTGACGTCGTAATACCCGTGCTTCACGGTTCGAACGGCGAGGATGGAACATTCGAAGGTATTCTTGATTCAATAGGCATACCATATGCGGGGTGCGATGTACTCGCATCAGCTAATGGCATGGACAAGATAACCATGAAGATGATTCTTCGAGCCTGTGATATTCCGGTCGTCGATTATGTTTGGTTCACAGATAAACAGTGGGCAAAAGAGAAAAATACACTTATTGAACGCATTGAGACCACTATTGGCTACCCGGTAATCGTTAAACCGGCCAATCTCGGATCGAGCGTCGGTATCGGTCGCGCCGTTGATCGAGATCAATTGATAGAGCGGGTCGACGATGCTCGTCGCTATTCGACTCGAATTATTGTTGAGCATATGGTCGAGCAACTTCAGGAGATAAATTGCTCTGTACTTGGTGATTGTGACGATTATGTTACTTCGGTTCTTGAAGAACCAATCAAGAGTGGAGAGATTCTCTCGTATCAAGATAAATATATGGGTGGCTCTAAGGGAGCAAAAGGCATGCAGGCCTCACAGAAACGTATTCCGGCGGATCTTCCTCAGGACGAAACTGACCGTATCCGCTTCCTTGCGGGCGAAACATTTCGGGTCCTTTCCTGTCATGGTGTGAGCCGCGTCGATATGATTATAGACCGCGCGACTCGCGACATCTATGTCAATGAGATCAACACCATTCCCGGCTCATTGTCTTTTTATCTTTGGGAAGCTACCGGCATAAGTTTCGATAAACTTATGGATAAACTGGTTTCGCTGGCTCTCAAACGCAAGAGAGATGAATCCACAAAGACCGTTAGCTACGACCAGAATATTTTCTCACTCGGAGGCGGTGTAAAAGGTGGCACAAAGGGAAAATTCGGAGTTAAATGATTTCGATCAACAACCTTTCTGTTGAGTTCAGCGCTAAGTCCTTGTTTGATAACATCAATTATGTTATCAATCCCAAGGATAAAATCGCACTTGTAGGTAAGAACGGAGCGGGTAAATCGACCATGCTAAAGATCATAGCTGGCCTTCAGAAGCCGACTTCCGGATCAGTTTCAACTCCGACCGACATAACAATAGGTTATTTGCCTCAGCAGATGGTTCTCTCTGATTCATTAACAGTTGCAGAGGAGGCCCGCAAGGCTTTTTCACATATCGACGAGATGCATCGTCGACTGGATGCGATGAATGATGAACTCGCAGCCAGAACTGATTACGAATCGGAAAGTTATCAGCAATTGATAGAGCGGATGACCGAACTATCTGAACAACTGGCGATGCAGGCTTCTGATAACTGCGAGGCAGAGTTGGAAAAGACACTTACGGGTCTTGGCTTTTCTCGCGCTGATTTTGATCGGCCTACATCTGAGTTCAGTGGCGGATGGCGCATGCGTATCGAACTTGCTAAACTTCTGCTCACTCGCCCGGATGTACTTCTACTCGACGAACCGACTAACCATCTTGACATAGAGTCTATACAATGGCTCGAAAATTTCCTGATGACAAAGGCCAAGGCAGTTGTGCTTGTCAGCCACGACCGTGCGTTCATTGACAATGTTACTAATCGCACGATTGAGATCAATCTCGGCAAAATCTACGATTACAACGTTAATTATTCCAAGTTTGTTGTTCTGCGTCAGGAACGCATTGAACAGCAGATGCGAGCTTATCAGAATCAGCAGAAACAGATTCAGGATACGGAGGAGTTTATCGAGCGATTCAGATATAAAGCCACAAAGGCTGTGCAGGTGCAAAGCCGCATGAAACAGCTTGCCAAAATCGAACGTATCGAAGTTGACGAACTTGATAACGCCCACCTTAGTCTGCGTTTCCCTCCAGCACCTCGTTCGGGCGATTATCCAGTTATTGCTGAGAATGTTGGGAAAGCCTACGGAGATCATCAAGTCTTTGACCATGCGACATTCACTATAAAGCGCGGTGAGAAAGTCGCATTTGTCGGGAAGAATGGCGAGGGTAAGTCTACTTTGGTAAAATGTATTCTCGGCGAGATTCCTTATACTGGTGAACTGAAAATCGGTCATAATGTCAAGATAGGCTATTTTGCACAGAATCAAGCTCAGTTGCTTGACGAATCGATTAGTGTGTTTGATACGATTGACCGTGTGGCGGTAGGTGATATCCGCACTAAGATTCGTGATATTTTAGGTGCTTTCATGTTCGGAGGTGAAGCGTCTGATAAGAAAGTCAAAGTTTTGTCAGGCGGGGAGAAAACACGTTTGGCAATGATCCGTCTTTTGCTTGAACCGGTCAATCTGCTAATACTTGACGAACCGACCAACCATCTTGACATGCGTACAAAAGATATCCTTAAACAGGCGATTAAGGATTTCAATGGCACGGTCATCGTTGTTAGCCATGACCGTGAATTCCTTGATGGTTTGGTTGAGAAGGTCTATGAATTCGGTGGAGGTAAGGTTCGCGAATGTTTAGGTGGTATATATGAATTTCTTGAGAAAAAACGAATTGACTCGCTTACCGAACTTGAACTTTCGAAGAGTCCAACGACTGAGTCTAAGGTTGCGAGTGTTTCGGAAAAGAAAAACACTCAAGTGGAAGTCGCTCCAGTTTCTACCGAACAATCACGCCCGCGTTTGTCTTATGCCGAACAGCGCGAACGAGAGAAAACCGTCAAACGTTTGCGTAAGAAAGTTGAAGATGCTGAGGCTGAAGTGACGCGTCTGGAGCAGGTTGTAACCGACATAGAAACTGAAATTGCTGCCGGTGACGGATCGGAAGAGATACTCCGTCGTCATGCAGAGGCAAGAAAGAATCTCGAGAATGCTATGAGCGTCTGGGAACTTGCCGTGATGGAACTAGAAGAAAATAACTTGTAAATTAAGTAATGTAACGATATCATATGAAAGATACTATCCAGCAATTTGACGACGCTCTGTCAAGATGTCGCGATATATTTGAAAAAAAACTTGCTGACTATGGCCCATCATGGCGTATAATGCGTCCGGCGGCTTTAACTGATCAGATTTTTATTAAAGCCAAGCGAATCCGTTCGCTTGAGATTAAAGGAGTCTCGGCAGTTGGTGAAGGCATATTGCCCGAATTTATCGGTATCGTTAATTATGGTATAGTCGGTGTAATTCAACTTGAACATGGCTTTGCCGATAGTAAGGATATTGACAATCATACAGCTATGAAATGGTATGATGAAGTGGCCGATCGGGTTAGAACCCTAATGATAGCAAAGAATCATGATTATGATGAGGCGTGGCGGATGATGCGCGTTCTTTCTTATACAGATCTGATTCTTACTAAGATTCAGAGGACTAAAGAAATTGAGGATCATAGCGGAGCGACTATTGTCTCTGAAGGTATAGACGCTAATTATATGGATATGGTCAACTATGCTGTGTTTGGTATAATTAAACTTACCGATGGCGCTGACTGACAAAGGTCGAAAACGTCTGACTGTATGCATGGTTTGGCTCTGCCGTCTTTTGGTAGGTGCAACATTTATTGTCTCCGGGTGGGCTAAATCTATTGATCCTTGGGGCTTCATCTATAAGCTCGAAGAGTATTTCAATGTCTGGAGTGTATATGTGCCCAGAGAGATAACATTAGCGTTGGCTATTATTGTTTCGGTAACTGAATTTGCAGTCGGGGTTATGGTGCTGTCCGGATCAATGAGACGTGCTTCCGTCTGGGTAGCGGCTTCATTTATGGCTGTAATGCTTCCTCTGACGGTTTATGTTGCCATTGCTGATCCCGTCGCTGATTGCGGTTGCTTCGGTGAATTTATTGTTCTATCAAATACCGCTACACTGATAAAAAACATTGTTCTTACTGGGCTGATCATCTATCTTATGGCACAAAACAGCAGGGTAGGTGGTATATTCGTTTTGGGTGTGCAGTGGCTTGTACTGGCAGGTGCACTTTGTTACGCATTAGTGCTTATATTTACTGGTTACCGCTATCAGCCACTGGTTGATTTTCGTCCATATCCCATCGGAACCGAGTTGACGGCAGATGCTCTCGATGAAGAAACCTCGGTTGATGCCGAATCATATATATATATGAAAGACGACGAAGAGAAGCATTTCAATGTTGACAATCTTCCTGACTCAACTTGGACTTTTGTTCGGGCTGAGTTTGAGGAGACGGCTACAAACAGTGCCCCCCTCACGATTTATGATGGCGATGATGATGTTACTGAAAGTGTCCTGGATGGAGAAGGCGAACAACTCATTCTCGCTGTAAATGATCCCGGTATTCATTATTTAACGAGGGCTCGTCTTGCTAATGAACTCGCTCATATAATTGAATCGCGTGGAGGCCGTATGGTCGGCTTGGTTGCTACCGATGGAGAGCGCCTAATGGGTTGGTCGCAACTTGCATTACCTGAATACCCGGCCTATTCTGTTGAGGATACATCTCTCAAAGAACTCGTTAGAGGTGATGCCGGACTGGTTTATATTGTTGACGGCAAAATCGTATGGAAACGCAATCTTGCGTCGGTGAGTCATGATGTAGGCCGCCTGCTCAATTCCGACGACGATTTCTTTTCGTCAAATGCAGGCGAAGAGGAGCGATTTTTTTACAATATGCTGACACTCGGATTAATTACATGGCTCTTTCTGCTTGCAGTCGTTCCGAGAGCATTCCGGCGCAAAACTCCTGCTTCAGAAAAGAAACGTTCTGAAACTTAAACTGAAAAATACGTCCCGTTAGATAAAAAATTCGTATCTTTGCACATAGTTTTCAAAGACACTCAAACAACAACTTAATACATTATATAATGAGAAAAAATATTGTTGCCGGCAACTGGAAAATGAACACCACTCTTCAGGAAGGTGTGGCTCTTGCCGAAGAAGTAAATGCAGCCGTTAAAGCTACAAAGCACAACTGTGACGTTGTAATCTGCGTTCC
>CAZULD010000038.1:0-7583 GCA_964621135.1 uncultured Bacteroides sp.
TGCTTCATCGCGGAGAGCATTTCCTTGCTCAAGCGAATAGCCGAGATGAAAGCGGCTGATCATTGCATCGTTTATGCCGCGTTTACGGAAGTAAGAGAGACCTATGTCGCGTCCGTCAGCAGTCTCTGTCAGATTATGTTCAAACTGTTTTAATGCAAATTCGTTGATTGCAAACATTGATTCGCGTTGAGACTCCTCTTTGCGCTCTTTTTCGCTCATCTCATGTTCGACAATCTCGATATTGTATTTCTTAGCAAGATATCGCAGAGCTTCCTGATAACTCAACTGCTCGATCTCCATTATAAAGTTGACCGGTGACCCGCCTTTCCCGCAGCTAAAGCATTTACAGATTCCTTTTGATTTTGATACGGAGAATGATGGCGTGCGTTCGTTGTGAAACGGGCAGAGTCCGATATAGTTGGCCCCGCGTCGTTTCAGACTGACAAAGTCGCTTACCACATCGACTATATCGGCAGTATCAAGGATTCGTTGTACGGTTTCGCGATCAATCTTTTTCATATAATGCAAAGATAGTAATATTTTGCGAGGTTGGGAGGAGGAGGATAGTTAAAATAACAATGGAGATTCTCACGAACCTCCATTATCTTCTTACACATAGTACTTAATGTTAGATTTATATGTCTATTCCAGATTTATTTATTATATGAAAAAGCGTTTATTTGTCTTTTGTTTGCGATACAAAATTAGTGACAATTTGTTACTTTTCAAAATTTCTATGAAGCTGAGATTTTTAGGTCTTTTCTTAAAAATCGGAGTATTTGGGCTGTTATATGGAAATTTGTTAATCTGTACAGAGGAATATGTGTGAATTATTAGCTGTTTTATGGATTGGCAGGGTGGAATCGCAAAATTGCTAAAATGTGTTAAAACATGATATGTTATAGCATTATGTTTTATAACATACTTTTTCACCATAATAATCCATGTATAAAGTATCATTTTGACTATTAAAGCCCGACACAATCACTTTTGCGTCGGGCTTTAACATAGGTAAATCTCGGATTGGATCAGTCTACATATATAATATATGAATAATAAGGCTTGGTTTTGCCTGTGATTCGACCATCTTTAACTTTAAACTGTGATCCATGAACTTTATCGGTATAATCACCGTCCGGAATAAACACAGGCATGTCTACATCACTCTCTTCTGCTCCGAAACTGATTAGGGCGATACCTTTATCGCCACGGCTTACAGCCACGGCACTTCCATCGTCAGAGATTGAGACCAATTCAGGTTGCCCCGTCATAAGGTGACGGAATTTATTAGCAGCGACTACCTCCGGGTGGAAAAATTCGTCATTGCCTCGGGCTCCAATGCGGTTATTGCCCCAATAATTCTCGCGTGTACTACCTGACGGACGGCTGAAGAAGAGGGGACGACCACCATCTCGAGCCGCAAGAAGAGTCCAGCCTGCGCGTATAGCTTCGTCGGGAATGTCGGCCGATTCATGCTGATTGCAATAGGTGTCATGGCTCTCAACCCATGTAACCAAACGGTCAGGGGTCGCTGAATGATGCCAGTCGAGAAGATCTGCGGTTGCGTTATGTTCGGTTAGTGCCTTACGCACTTCGTGACCGTAGTTGCTGGCAGTAACACTCATCAGTTGAGCGTATTCATCTTCTTTTACATTACGGTCCTGAAGTACTTCCCCATAAATGAAAAGACTGTCAGGCATTAAAAGAGACAAACCGCGGATATCTTTTTGCCCGAGAGCTATAGGCCAGAAATCATTTTCTTCAGCCTTAGGATCTTTGGGATCGGAAGGCAGTCCGATATGTTTAGCCGTGTCGTAACGGAATCCGCGTGCACCAAGTGATATTAGATCGTTAACGTATTGCATGTAGTAATACTGGAAGTCAGGATTCTCAGTGTTGACATCCGGCAGCCCTCCCATCTTGCCTGTTGTGCACTGGAGACGGTCATTATAATCTGTTATATCCGTGAATCCGTTGGCGTGGAAAAGGTTTTCATGTCCACCAACGGCGTTATCGAGACCCGGTAGAACGGCAGTGTGATCGACGGCTGTATGGTTTGGCAGGACGTCGACGAGAACGCGTACACCATATTTATTGGCACTGTCACACATTGCTTTGAATGCATCGCGGTCACCAAGCATATAGTTGCCTACCGTCCAGTCGGTCGGTTGGTAATAAAAATACCATTTTCCCATAACCGAGTCACCTTCCTGACTGAATAGTGCCGGCCCTCCATTGTCACCTATAAAGCATGCCTGAGCAGGCGACGTCTGAACATAGTCATAACCTGCTTCGGCGATCTTATGCATGTTAGCTGCAATAGTATCAAATGACCATGACCATGCATGGAGGATAACCTCGTCTTGAGGCAATGATTGAACTGCGACACTATCGGTTTTACTGCATGATTGAAGTGTCAGACCCGCAACAGTGGCCAGTGATAGAAAGATTGGGGTGAATTTCATTGGTTTTAATATATTAGTTATAGTATTTATAATCTCTGATGCGAAGTTAATAATATTTCTTCATAATATAATACAACCTAGGATGAAATCGGAATAAAAAAGTGGGGCATTTCTCAGAAACGTCCCACTGGCGGAATAAATGATTATGTTAGGATGCGGATGATGTCTGTTGGGTTGATCCAGCAGAAGACTGTGGCTGGGTGGTGGCCGCCTGCTGCGGTGTCTGAGGTGCAACAACTTTGTCGGGCCTGAAGAAAGGTTGAGGAATACCGTAAACATCGTTGATGCTTTTACCGGGGCTAAGATATCCGTCAATAACAGTATCGCGTCCGGAGGCATATTCAAATGTATAGAGCTTAAATGCAGCCAGCATTGCGGCAAGATGCTCGAATATGCTGTCCTGAATAGCTTCATATGCAAACCAAGCCGAGGTATTGGCAAAACAATATATTTGGAATGGAATACCAGTTGGAGTCTGGGCGAGGGTCGATACGAAACAATCGTCGACATGCGAGACATGAGGATTGGCATCAAGCCACATTTTCATATATGCGCGGAAAAGACCGAGATTTGTGTCAATTGTGCCGTTGACAAGCCCTGCGGGATTATTTACATCGGCAATTTGACCGGCAGCCTTTTGCTCGAGTTTCTTTGTGATGAAATCATTCATCATCGGTATTTTTCGTAGTTCGTCGAGCATTTCGGGTGTAGCAGGTAGAACGCTGTCGGCATCAATCATATAGCTACGGCAAACACGACGAGTGTTGCTTACCTGCATTGTGCGGTAATTTGTGAAACTGCCGCTTATGAGAGAGTAGGGGGCAACCGTGGTAGTAGTCTTATCCCAGTTTTCGATCTTGACGGAGGTAAGAGTAACTTCAGTAACCGTACCATTGGCATTTGTTCCTTCTACTGCGATCCAGTCGCCGACATGCAGACTGTCATTTTCAGATAACTGTACGCCTGCAACCAGGCCAAGAATGCTATCCTTGAAAATCAACAATAGGACGGCACCGAAACCGGCAAGTCCGGCAAGTAAAGCCGCAGGCGATTTGTCGACGATCACACCTATTATTATTATACCGGCTATAATCCATAGTATGACTTTTACAAGTTGCGCGAGTCCTTTAAGTGGTAACTTTCTCTTATTTTCTCGAATGTCAAAATGCTGCCATATTGCGCTCACCAGAGCCGACAATGCAATGGTAGAGAGCAAAATCACATATATTACTGTAATTCTTGTGAGAATTTCGGATAATTCATTTTTTGAAGATAAAGTGAACTGTACAAGAATCAGAAATACAAGTGCCGGGATAGTACGGCAAACTTTGGTGAAAAAATTTACTGACGTGAGGGCATTATAGGTTACACTGTTCCAACGTTTGGATATCGCACGAACGATCCCGAGAATAACCCATTTGGCTATATAGCCCACAATCATGGCAACCCCAAACACAGCGGCTGAATAAAGTATGGTCACAATAGTCACATTATGGTCGAGGCCGAATATCCCGAGAAGCCAGTCGACAATTTTCATTATCCATTGGGCCACTACATAAGAACTACCTGAAGTTGCACCGACAAAATGTTCTGCATCAATGGGTTTGTCTACGGAAAATGGTATGAGCGGGGAATCGCACAGAATGTTGAACATATTTAGCAAATGATTTTTGATGAATATTTTATATATGATAATTACAAGTTGTAAGCCATTTTTGTTCGTAATAGTGGATAATTTATCGTCCCTCGAATCCCGGAATAATATGAAAAATTTGTATTTTTGTAACCAAATATCCACATGCATAAATAAAAAAGTTAATATGAAAAAATTAGTTCTGACAGCATTGGCTGTGATGGCAGTCTTTTCGGTTTCGGCGGTTGAACCAGCTAAGGTCGACAGTGATTCTGCGGTTGTACTAAAATTTACAGATATTATTACTATACCTGTGACTTCTGTTAAAAATCAGGCTAAATCCGGAACCTGCTGGTGCTTTGCCGGAACATCTTTCTATGAAAATGAAATCCGTAAAGCCGGTGGTGATTCTCTTGATCTGTCGGAAATGTTCAGCGTGCGTCACTGCTATAGCGATAAAGCGGATAAATTTATCCGAACATATGGCAATATCAATTTTGCGGCAGGAGGATCTGCACTCGACGTTCCTTATGTTTGGGCAAAATATGGCGCAGTCCCCGAAGAAGTCTATCGTGGCCTGAATTACGGTGAGAAGAAGCATACTCACGGCGAATTGGACGCAGCCCTGAGTGCATACGTTAAAGCGGTGGTGAAGAAACCTAATCGTAAGACTATCTCTACTGCTTGGCGTCAGGGTCTGGAGGGTATTCTCGATGCATATCTTGGAGAGCTACCTGAGACTTTTGAATATAATGGTAAGACCTATACTCCCCAGTCTTATGCTGCATCTTTAGGTATTTCGCCTGATAACTATGTGGCATTGACTTCGTTTACTCATCATCCATTCTATAAACCGTTTGCCCTCGAGGTTTCTGATAACTGGCTGTGGGCAGATTATCAGAATATTCCGCTTGATGAGCTTCGAGCAGTAGTCGATAATGCTCTTGCCAACGGATACACAGTCGTCTGGGCCGCTGATGTCAGTGAACCCGGTTTCAAATGGAAAGAAGGTACTGCTACCATGCCTGTTGATACGAAAGAGGATCTTAAAGGAACCGAACTTTCGCGATGGGTGCAACTTGATGAAAATAAAGATAATGAAGAAAAGGCTTCAGCCGAAAAAGCACCTGAAGAGATTGTAGTTACCCAAGAATCTCGTCAGGAGATGTTTGACCGTCAGGAAACCACCGACGATCATGGTATGGAAATTGTCGGAATTGCAGAAGACCAGTTTGGAAATAAATACTACAAAGTGAAAAATTCTTGGGATACAGACCAAATTTATAATGGTTTCCTCTATGTATCGATGCCTTATTTCGATGCTAAGACCATGGATATTTATGTCAACAAAAAAGCAGTTCCAAAAAATATTGCAAAAAAACTTGGCCTCTGATTTATCTCGGTGAAAAAGATAGGTATTCTCTCTGATACCCATTCATGTTGGGATGATCGCTTTGCAATTCATTTCAAGGATTGCGATGAGATATGGCATGCGGGTGACGTTGGCGATATTTCTGTTATAGCCCGTCTTGAATCCGTATGCCCGACTGTTCGCGCAGTGAGGGGGAATATCGATCACGGTGCTGTAGTTAAGCGCTGTCCTGAAATAGAAGAGTTTGAAGTCGAAGGGGTAAAAGTATGGATGACCCATATTGGTGGCTATCCCGGACGGTATGCTCCGGGGGTCCGTCGGATGCTCGTCGAATCGCGTCCTCAGATAATGGTAGCCGGTCATAGCCATATATTAAAGGTTCAATATGATAAAGAGCTCTCATTATTACATATCAATCCTGGAGCTGCCGGTTATCATGGATGGCAGCGCGAACGTACATTGATAAGATTGACAATTGATGATGGGAATATAAAGGATCTTGATGTCATTGAATTAGGAAAAATGAAAATATGAAAACTACGGTAAATTTATCAGTACTCCCCTTTGCATTATTGTTGTTATGCTTGATACAGGGATGTAAAACTACTGAAGCCAACTACCGAGCCGCTTATGAGAAAGCTGTCTCTGCTCGCGAGTCGGATGAACGTGAGACGATCTACGGTGGCGCATCGCGTCAGCTTGGATCTAAAATTATGGTCGAAAAGGGTGATACTGCTGAAATTATGATAAAGCATGTTTCTCCGGTAGTTGCCTCCGGTGCTAAGGCTCCGGAAGTAAAGAAGATTATGCTCGTGGTCGGTGAGTTTAAGCAACTATTCAACGCAGAATCTATGTGCAAACGCTTTGTAGATGCCGGCTATCCAACAGCTTTAGTAGTACAGACAGCTGAGCCGTATTATTATATCGTAGCGGATAGTTTCGATACAATAAAGGAGGCTAACGCCTCATTGGACGCAATTAAAAATAATGCACCTTTCCCTCTGAAAACTCCAGCTCCATTCCTATTGAGAGATCCACGTAAATAATGACGAAAGTCATTTGTCCGGATCGTCGGTAGCGATGAAGATACTTCTACACTTTTTTTGAATTATAGATGTAATAAATGTGTCGGATTATATAGAGATTTATTTAAAAATTTGTACTTTTGCACAGTAAAATCAGAACAAAGAAATCTACATTGTCATGAAAGAAGTTTCTCGTATTCTTGCAGAAAAGTTACTTAAGATCAGTGCTATCAATCTTCAGCCCTCAAATCCCTTCGTATGGGCTTCTGGTTGGAATTCACCCATATATACGGACAATCGTAAAACTCTGTCTTATCCTTCGATCCGCTCGTTCATAAAAATTGAACTCAGCCGTGTGATCCTTGAACAATTCAGTGAGGCTGAAGTAGTGGCGGGAGTCGCAACTGGTGCTATTGCTCAGGGTGCAATGGTTGCCGACACTCTTGGTTTACCTTATGTGTATGTGCGCTCGACTCCTAAAGATCATGGACTTGAGAATCTAATCGAAGGTAATCTCAAGCCCGGAATGAAAGTGGTCGTAGTTGAAGATCTTATCTCTACGGGTGGTAGCTCTCTGAAAGCTGTAGAAGCTGTACGCGCTGCAGGCTGTGAAGTCGTCGGAATGGTTGCCATGTTTACTTATGGCTTCCCGGTTGCAGAAGAAAATTTCCACAAGGCCGGCGTAAAACTTATTACTCTAAGTAATTATAACGCGATGCTTGAGACCGCTCTTGCGACTAATTATATCAAGGAATCAGATATTGAAACGCTGAAAGAATGGCGTAAAGATCCCGCAAACTGGACTCCGGTCCGCACTGTCGAATAATTTAAATAGAAGTAATGGCTCAGTATAATAGTAAACCTGTTAAAGTCAATAAATCATCTCAGGAGATTGTTGAAAAGTTTGCTGATTTATCTTCGTTCGGCCAGGCTCTTGATTCAATGCCTGCGGCAGATCGCGAGCGTGTCGGTGATGTGAAATTTGAAAAAGATTCGATCACTATTGATACAAAGCAGGTAGGTCGTATTGCATTTAAAGTTACTGAACGCACTCCATCGAAAGTGGCAATGAGTGCAGAAGGATCTCC
>CAZULD010000038.1:7683-9111 GCA_964621135.1 uncultured Bacteroides sp.
TTGAGGGTTGCGATCGTCTTGATGATCAGCGTATCCCGCCGGCTCCTGTGAATATCCCCTTTGCGACGGTCGGCGATTGGAATGTGTCAGGTATCGGTGGAGCTTTAGATCATAGAAGATTTATTAAAGAGCAGTTAATACCATCCGGCTACCATTACACCGCTATCTCGGCAACAGGTTTCGGAGGTGTGCTTCTGGTCGGTGATGTAAACGGGCAGCCTGCCGCATATGATCTAGCATGCCCGGTAGAGTGTAAGCGAGATGTCAGAGTTGCGATTAATACCGAAGAAATGGTTGCCGAATGTCCCGTGTGCCACAGTACCTATGACGTTTTCTCGCTTGGCGGTTACCCTCTACGGGGTCCTGCTGCGGAAGACGGCTACGGCCTGAGACGCTACAGTGTAGGCCCGGGCCGCGGCGATTATATGATAGTAACAAATTGAAATGATAAGGTTGCGACTGCTGATTTCAGCAGTCGCAATGGTATCCGTAGGGGTCGAGCAGACGCACGATATATGAATCGTTGTCGTTGATCAATGTGCTTAAATGATCTGCGTACGCAGTATAATCTGATATAGGCTGACGGGCTACTCCTGAATCTTCAGCGGCGTGGGCTATGGCTGGAGCCACTGTTTTGAGTAGACGTTTGTCAAACGGTTTCGGTAAAATATAATCCGGACCGAATGTTAGATTATCAACTCCGTATGCCTTACACAGCGATTCCGGGACAGGCTGTTTGGCCAGTGAAGCAATTGCTCTGGCGGCCGCGACTTTCATCGGTTCATTAATTTCAGTTGCGCGGCAATCGAGGGCTGCACGGAAGATATAGGGGAATCCGAGCACATTGTTGATCTGATTGGGATAATCTGATCGTCCTGTTGCAAATATAAGATCTCCGCGGGTTGCCATTGCCTTTTCATAGGCAATTTCGGGATTGGGATTGGCAAGAGCAAATACAATCGGGCGTGGAGCCATAGATGCAAGCATTTCTTTTGTGACAACGTCAGCAACTGATAAACCAAGGAATACATCCGCACCCCGCATGGCTTCTACCAGTGTTTCGACAGGCGCATCCGTTGCAAATTGTTTCTTCTGCTCGTTAAGATCGGTACGTTTGGTGCTAATTACTCCCTTGCTGTCACACATAATTATATTCTCTTTGGTCACACCAAGATGAATATATAGACGGGTACATGAGATAGCTGCCGCACCGGCTCCATTGACTACCACGCGCACCTCCTTGATATCTTTCCCTTGAATTTTCAATGCATTCAGTAGTGCTGCCCCGCTGACAATTGCTGTGCCGTGCTGGTCATCGTGCATAACCGGAATATCGCACTGGCGTTTGAGCTCATCTTCGATTTTGAAGCACTCAGGTGCTTTAATATCTTCAAGATTGATACCTCCGAATGTAGGAGACATCGCACG
>CAZULD010000038.1:9211-16375 GCA_964621135.1 uncultured Bacteroides sp.
GTTGCCACGGTCTCGATTTTGCCGGGCATAGGATAACGGTGATAGTTAAGAGCTTTCTCCTTGATATCGTATTTTGCCATTTTTGTGTAAGTGCTGTGTATGTTAGTTGATGTTTTATAATATATCAACGACTGAACATTAAACTATGTTTATAAGTCACTACAAAGTTAGGTAAAACTATTGATTCAACGAGGGAAATATTGTAAATTTGTCGGATAAATATTACGATTATGTTGGAAATTAGCGAAATATTCAATGCTGCTGCCGTCCTTAAGGACGTAGCACGCAAAACGGCGATTATCCCTGCACCCCTTATTAATCCGGAATCAGAGGTTTATCTCAAGACTGAAAATCTTCAGCTCACAGGTTCATTCAAATTGAGAGGTGCCTACTATAAGATATCGCAACTCACGGACGAAGAGAAAAAACGTGGCGTAATTGCATGTTCCGCGGGTAATCATGCCCAAGGTGTAGCACTCGGTGCCACTCACAACGGTATAAAGTCTCTTATTTGTTTGCCGGCCGGAGCTCCGATGTCGAAGATAGAAGCAACGAAAAATTACGGGGCAGAGGTCTGTCTTGTTCCCGGAGTTTATGACGATGCGTATGCTAAGGCATTACAACTCCGCGATGAATTCGGCTATACTTTTGTACATCCCTTCGACGATCCCAAGGTTATAGCCGGTCAGGGAACCATAGGTCTTGAAATCCTCGAACAAATGCCTGATGTGGAAGCGGTCATTGTGCCTATCGGAGGCGGCGGATTGATTTCGGGAGTAGCGTTCGCGATCAAGACATTGAGGCCCGAAATAAAAGTTTACGGTGTCCAGTCATCAGGTGCTCCATCTATGGTAACATCGCTTCAGGAAGGAGCAATCCAGCATCTTAATAATGTTTCAACCATTGCAGACGGTATCGCAGTAAAAGAACCTGGCGTAAATACATTTGAACTTTGTAATAAGTATGTCGACGAGGTCGTAACTGTCAGTGATGACGAAATTGCTGCCGCCATTCTTGCACTTATCGAGCAGCAGAAACTTGTAGCTGAAGGTGCAGGAGCCGTCTCTGTTGCTGCGGCTATGTTTAATAAAGTGCCTATTAAAGGCAAGAAAACGGTATGTCTTGTTTCGGGTGGAAATATTGATGTCAATACACTCAGTCGTGTCATCACACGAGGTTTGTCAAAAAGTGGCAGAAACTATTCGTTTATTATCGATCTTGATGATAAACCGGGCCAGCTATCCGGAGTATGTGCGGTTGTGGCTGAAAAGGGAGGCAATGTTATCTCAGTTACTCACGAGCGTATAAATAGCAGTGCGGCCATAAATGGTTGTACTATCCGTATTGAGCTCGAAACGAGAGATAGCGAACATATCGAGGCTCTACGTAAAGCATTGAATGCCGCCGGTTACAAGGTAATGAATTAAAAAACTATCTATGAAAAAATCGATTATCTGTCTTGTCGCTGCCGGAGTGACAGCTATACTTATATCAGATGCATTAGCATCTTGTTCGTCAACATATGAATCAGGCCTTCCAAAATCTGTCACAATGACGCGAGATCAGTTGCTTGATAAAGTGAAGGGCGGCTGGGCCGGGCAGACGATCGGTGTCAGTTATGGAGCACCAACGGAGTTCCGTTATAAGGGGCAGATTATTCCCGACACTATCGAGATCCCGTGGGGAGATCCTAATTATATTACTCACTGGATGACGGACTTTCCCGGACTCTATGATGACGTTTATATGGATTTAACTTTCGTAGAGACATTTGACCGTCTTGGTCTCGATGCGCCGCTTGACTCTTTTGCTGCTGCCTTTGCCAACGCGGGCTATATGTTGTGGGAGGCAAATCAGACTGCCCGATATAACATTTTGAACGGGGTAATGCCTCCCGCATCCGGTTATTGGAAAAATAATCCGCATGCAGATGATATAGATTTTCAAATCGAAGCAGATTTTGCCGGACTTATGAGTCCAGGTATGCCGAACACCGCCGCTGTTATTTGTGATAGCATAGGTCATATTATGAATTACGGAGACGGATGGTACGGCGGAGTATACATGGCGGCGATGTATTCGCTTGCTTATATTAGTGACAGCGTGGAATTTGTTGTTATTGAAGCGCTGAAGTGCATTCCTGAGCAGAGTAGATATTACCGATGTATATCGGATGTAATCGATACATATCATAATTCGCCTGACGACTGGACTATCGCATGGCAACGTTGTGCGGAAAAGTGGGATAAGACTTTATGCTGTCCGACCGGTGCATACGTCCCGTATAATATTGATGCCGCACTCAATAGTGCCTATGTAGTGATAGGTTTACTTTATGGTGAGGGTGATTTTGGCAGGACCATAGATATTGCTACACGTTGCGGTCAGGACTCAGATTGTAATCCCGCTTCTGCTGCCGGTATTTTAGGCACAATAATTGGTTATGACAATATTCCTGAAGAATGGCTTGCGCCACTCCGACCTGCTGAAGATACGAAATTCGCTTTTACTTCAAGTTCTCTCAATGATACGTATGATATGAGTTTTAATCAAGCTCTGCAGGTGATAGACCGTGAAGGCGGTAAAGTTGGTGAAGACAAAGTGACCATCCGCTGTCAAGAGCCAAAGCCTGTAAGGCTTGAACAAAGTTTCGGGAATTTGCAGCCGATCAGAAAGACGAGTATCATGAAGACGTTGAATGACACTGCAGTGGTAACCGAAATTGATGGAAATGGACTTGTTGTTACCGGTGGCGTCAGCACAGATGGAGATTCTGAATATGTCGCAGAGGTAGAAGTAATGATTGATAACGATGTTGTAGAAATTGTCAGAATGCCGGCAAAATTTGCTACTCGTAAGTATGATATTTATTGGAACTATGACCTTGATGGAAAGAAGCACCGTTTAGCGCTACGGTTGCTGAATCCAAATGAGGCAAATTATGTCAAGTTATATAGTGTATGCGAATATCGAAACACTGCTGAATAGACGGAGACCTTGTATTATTTGCTATAGAAATCAGTCATCTTCGGGAGAAATCTCGGACAAGTCTCTCATTTCGTCGTACTCGAGCCAATCCGGATCGTTTTCGGCATATATTTTTAATGGTAGTAGCGGGTAAGGAGCTAAGGCTGCATTGAGTTTTTTGTTAAATATATTTGTACTTAAAGTATAGAATACCCAATTACGTTCGCCTGCACCGGTATATATCCCTGTCATGACGGCAATCGGATCTTTTGTTAGTTCTGCAAGAAAAGCATCGGTGATTTCTCCCATCATTTCGGCTGTTGATGCATCAGGCATTCCGGCGTCCGGTGCATCCGAGTAGATCCACGTCACTTCGACGCGGATATTGAAACGCGGATTGTTACGAAATACTGATATATCGCGGCGACCTGTAACCATTATCAGTCTGCCGTCTTCGCTTTCAGTGGGACAAGTCCACCAATCATTACGTTCTGCCATAATAAAAACAAAAGCCGTGCACGGAGTATAAGCCGGGTTATGTTGAACTGTCACTTTCAACCCAATAAAGGGGAGTTGACAAATTCAGTCCGTCATTTATCTGAACCCGATGTTGCCACCGGGCTTAAGCGGTCTACCCCCCGGCAATGGGCGAGCAACCCTTAGATGCCGGTATACTTGACCTTGCAACCCATAAGATGTGCGGCGCGCAATATCGCTATCACGCCCGGTGAGCTCTTACCTCACCTTTTCACCCTTACCCCGGGTCATTAGATGGCCCTTGGGCGGTTGTTTTCTGTCACATTACTCTGCCGTTGCCGACAGCTTCCCGTTAGGAAATATGGTGCTCTATGTTGCCCGGACTTTCCTCGCGTCGGACTAAGCCGACTCGCGACGGACCCTCCGTGCGCGGCTTGTAATGGGTTATTACATATAACCGCGGATGATGCCGCGTTTAGAATTCTTAATAAAAAGTATAATTTCGTCGCGTTCTTTTGTTGCTGGAAGTTCAGCTTCAATACGCTCTATCGCATCGCTGACATTCATGCCTGATAAATAGAGGTAACGATAGATGTCCTGAATCTCACGGATGGTATCGTTGGAGAAGTTGCGGCGACGAAGTCCGATAGAATTTACTCCGGCATAAGCGATGGGTTCGCGGGCTGCTTTAACGTATGGAGGGATATCCTTATTGACAAGAGCGCCGCCTTGAAGCATTACATGCGGACCGATATGACAAAACTGATGTACGAGTGAACCACCACCAATCACTGCGTAGTTGTCTACAACAACTTCGCCTGCGAGCTGAGATGCATTGGCGATGATAACATTATCACCTACAATACAGTCGTGGGCAATATGAGAGTATGCCATAATAAGGCAGTTACTGCCGACAACGGTTTTTCCTTTAGCGGCTGTTCCACGGTTTACTGTCACGCATTCGCGTATTGTTGTGTTGTCTCCGATAATAGCTGTCGTTTCTTCACCACGGAATTTCAAATCCTGTGGAATAGCGCCAATCACAGCACCGGGAAATATATTACAGTTCTTTCCAATACGGGCACCTTCAAGGATGGTGACATTGCTGCCGATACGGGTTCCTTCACCGATCTCAACATTCTGATCAATAGTTACGAAGGGATCAATAACTACTGAAGGCGCAATTTTTGCAGCCGGATGGATATATGCAAGAGGTTGTTTCATAGGGTTTACTTATTTTTGATTATCTGAGCCATGAACTCACATTCACACACAATCTTTTCGCCGACGAAAGCCAGACCTTTCATAACTGCCATGCCGCGGCGAAGCGGTGTCATAAATGATACGTGGAAGATGAGAGTATCTCCGGGAACAACTTTCTGACGGAATTTAACGTTATCAATCTTCATGAAGTAGGTCGAATAACGTTCGGGTTCGTCAACTACGCTAAGCACGAGCAGACCGCCTGTCTGAGCCATGGCTTCGACAAGGAGAACACCGGGCATAACAGGCTCTTGGGGGAAGTGACCCTGAAAGAAAGGTTCGTTAGTCGTGACATTCTTTACACCGACAATGTAGCTGTCGCCCTTATTTATAATTTTATCGACAAGGAGGAAGGGATAACGGTGGGGGAGGAGTTCGCGTATGCGGTTGTTGTCCATCAACGGTTCAACGTTGGGATCATAAACAGGGGCCTGTACTTCCTGACGCTTTATATTATTGCGGATTTTCTTAGCCATTGCCGTGTTGATCGTGTGACCGGGCTTGGTTGCAATGACTTTGCCTTTGAGTGGGCGGCCAATCAAAGCAAGATCGCCTATGAGATCAATTACTTTATGACGGGCGGGCTCGTTTTCGTGAATAAGAGGACGGGTATTTACATAACCAAATTCCGAAACCTCACGGCGGGGTGAGTTCATCATATCTGCAATGTGGTCGATACGTTCTTGCGGTAGCTCTGAATCGTAAATTACTATGGCGTTCTCAAGATCACCACCCTTGATTAAGCCTGCAGCCACAAGAGGTTCAATCTCACGGACAAATACGAATGTGCGTGAGGGAGCGATTTCTTCAGCAAATTCCTCTATATGTTCCATAGAAGCATACTGATTGGACAGTACCGGAGATTCAAAATTAACCTTTACTTCTACACTGAATTCGTCATCGGGCAGAATCATGATTTTTGAACCTGAAGTTTCGTCAATCACATCGATTTTATGTTTGACGATATAGTAATCTTTGTCGTCTTTCTGTTCTACGACGCCTACGCGTGCGATCTCTTCAACAAATGGTTTTGAACTACCATCAAGTATGGGAAGTTCCGGAGCGTTGACCTGAATGAGACAGTTATCTATTCCTGCAGAATATAATGCAGCCATTGCGTGTTCGATAGTGCTGACTGTAACGTCACCTTTACCGATAACAGTTCCTCGATTGGTTGCTACGACATTATCGGCTACAGCGTCAATCACAGGCTGACCTTCGAGGTCTACTCGCTGAATCTTATAACCGTGATTGTCGGGAGCGGGACAGAATGTGGCGTCAATTTGTGCGCCTGTATGCAGCCCTTTGCCACTAAGGCTGAAGCTGTCTTTTAAGGTCAATTGTTTCATAATATGAGGTTTTGTTTTTTATTCTCTTAATATGGATTAGTTGATAACGTCTTTTCAAGTCGGCCGACACGGTCAAAGAGCTCTCCAAGACGCTTGATGTAGGCACTTTGTCTCATGAAGTCTCGGGCCGGTACAGCGGGATACCCCATGATTTTAGCGCCTGAAGCTACATTATTGGGAATACCTGACTGAGCACCGATGCTGACGCCGTCGCCTACAGAAATATGACCGGCAAATCCTACCTGACCACCGATCATACAGTTATTGCCAAGTTTCGTAGATCCTGCAATACCGGCTTGAGCGGCGATAACAGTTGATTCGCCGATTTCAGCATTATGTGCTACTTGAATGAGATTATCGAGTTTGGTACCGCGTCCAATTCGGGTTGCTCCCATTGTGGCGCGGTCAACAGTAGTATTCGCGCCGATCTCCACATCATCAGCGATGACTACGGTGCCAATCTGGGGAATCTTATGATATCCGTCCGGAGTAGGAGCAAATCCGAATCCGTCAGCGCCTATAACCACTCCGGAATGAATTATGCATCTTGCACCTATCTTACAACCGTCATAAATCTTCACCCCGGGATAAATAATGGACCCATCGCCGATAGAAACGTTGCGGCCAATATAAGTCTGAGGGAAGATCTTGACGCCTTTACCAAGAATTGCGCCCTCGCCGATATATGCAAATGCGCCGATATAAGAGTCGCTGTCGACGTTAACACCTTCGGCAATATGGCAAGGCTGTTCGATGCCTGACGGCATTACGAACATAAATTTTGCAACCATAGTGAGCAAAGCCGAAAGGGTTGCATAAGGATCATCGACGCGTATAAGGGTAGCTTCTACAGGTTGATCTGCAATAAAATCCTTACGGACAAGGACGATTGAAGCCTTAGTGGTATAAATGAAATGTGTATATTTGGGATTAGCCAGAAACGTAATGTCGCCCGGCTTTGCCTCTTCAATTTTTGAAAAATTGCTGACCGTCACTGCACCGTCACCTTCGACAATGCCGCCTACTTGTTGGGCGATCAGATCTGCAGAAAATTCCATTATTTTGATATGTCGACAAATTTAGAATTGATTTCTTTGCGCAAAGTTGC
>CAZULD010000039.1:0-6322 GCA_964621135.1 uncultured Bacteroides sp.
ACCACCGGCCGCACCCTGCGGGAGACCGGTCTCACCGGCATCACCGCCGACGAGCTGGAGCTGACCAGCTCCGACCCCACTGTGGCTACCGTCTACAAGGGAACCGTCGGCGAGGGCGATGAGGCGAAGAGCGTGTGGGTCATTCGGCCTACGGCGGGAGGCTACGGCCTGGTCAACATTCTGGTGAAGTATACCGGGAAGGCAAGTCCGGAGTACGGTGTGCTGCGCCTCCAGGTCATCCAGGATACCGCTGCCGTCCAGGCCAAGGCTATTACCGCCACTCCCAAGCTGGCGGCGCCTCAGTTGGGCGCGGGCATTGACTTCACCGTGACTCTGAAGTCCGACGGCACCGTCTGGACCTGGGGCCGCAACAACAATTATGGTCAGCTGGGCGATGGCACCACCACCTCCCGCAACGTGCCTGTCCAGGTGCGGACCGACACTTACGGTACGCCCCTTACCGGCATCGTGGAGATCGCTGTGGGCGACAACTTCACTCTGGCCCTGGATAAGAACGGCTGCGTGTGGAGCTGGGGCTACAACAGCGCAGGCCAGTTGGGCAATACAGACGTGAGTGTAGGCGGCTACCGCTCCTATGCGCAGAAGGTGCTTGTGGGCGGCCAGTCCCACACCGCCGAGGAGCTCTACCTGAGTGACATCCGGTCCATCGCCGTTGGGAACAACTTTGCCGGCGCGGTGGATAAGTACGGCTATGTGTATACCTGGGGCAGCAACTCCAACGGTCAGCTTGGAAGCGGTCACCTGAGCAGCGAGTCGGGCTGGGGCAGCAGAGCCACACCCGTCCGGGTGGTGGCCGGCTTCAGCACACCCAGCGCCATCCAGTCCGGCGACACCGTGAGCCAGTACCTGCGGGATATCGTGAAGCTGGCCGCGGGCTCGGGACACTTTACAGCCATGAAGGACGACGGCAGCATCTGGACCTGGGGCGACGCCCGGACAGGTTACCAGCAGGGCACGGAGTATGTGGGCACCACGGACATTATCCGTCCCCGCCCTGTGGTCCGGGGCCAGAATGAGTGCGGCCGTGAGGGAGTGAGCACCGCCTCCCTGTCCCGCTACCTCCATGAGATCGTGGATATCGACGCCAGCGCCAGCGCCGCCTGGTACAAGGATACCAAACGGCACTACATGAACAGCGGCAGCTTTAGCTACAGCTCCGTCACCGGAAGCAACAGCGCTGTCCGTCCCACCTATGTGACCTTGAGCGCCAATATCACCGGCCAGCTGTCCGATGGGACTGTAAAGTATCTCACCGACGCCAACGGCCAACTGACGGAGGATCTTTGGGACTTCTCCATCGGCTCCAAGTCCCTGTCCTTTGTCACCGCCTACGAGGTGGGGACCGAGGAGATCCCGAAGCGGGAGTACATTGTCTGGGTCATGGGCTCCAACGTCAACGGCCAGTTGGGCCAGGGCCATAAGGACGACAGCACCTTCACCACCCCTGTCCAGGTGATGGCCCCCGAGGGGGAGCAGCCCATTGATACCCGTGCCATGGTCACCATGTCCGGCGTGGTCCACGCCGTTCACGGGGAGAATCATACGGTTCTCTATATGGACGGCGGCTCGGTCTACACCGTGGGCCAGGGTACCTATGGTCAGCTGGGCAACGGGGAGAACCTGACCCAGTACCTGCCCGTTCAGGTGGGCGGCGGCGACAACGAAGCGGCCAGACCTTCCTCTCTGCAGATCCTGGGCAGTGACAACAAGGTCGTGACCAGCTATGACTATGATCTAAAGACCGGCAAGGGCAATATGCCCCCTGACTTTGTCACGTTGCGCCTGACCCAGAAGCTGTCCATGGATCCCTCCGACATCTGCCTCCAGTTTACCGACGGCTTTAACCTCTACCGGGACGGCCAGAGCATTTCCCTGCCGGAGAATGCCATGATCGAGTTCCGCTCCGGCGATGACAGCATCGGTGTATTCCTGGACGCCGAGGGCAACAAGGTCTCCAGCGTGACCCGCAGCGCCACGGACACCACCCCCGTGGTCCTGGTCTCGGCGGACGGCAAGAAGACCGGCATGGTCACTGTCTACACCACCGTCACCTACGGCGGCGTGGAGATCACCGGCCAGCTCCGGGTGACCTTCGCCAGCACCGGCGCCAAGGAGACCAACGTGATGGTCTCCGCCGGCGTGAACCACTCGGCCGCCCTGGCGGAGGACGGCACCCTCTGGCTCTGGGGCTCCAACACCAACGGCCAGATCGGCGCGGACGACTCGGCCTACTATGACGGCGTTCTGCCCCCGACCCCGCCGACGGAGGACGACGAGTCCGCCGAGGGTGAGGAGACCGAGGCCACCCCGGCTCCCGCTTCGACGCCCGTAAACTACTATGAATACCCCTACCACCTGGTGATCAACGACGAGGACGGCGAGGCCGTGATCTTCACCCAGGTGGAGGCCGGTCAGGACTACACCCTGGCCGTAGACAAGGCCGGTCAGCTCTGGGCCTGGGGCAAGGGCTACGGCCGTACCCCCGCCGTCCTGAGCAGCGGCATCGACCAGGTGGATACCTACGCCAATAAGATCATCGCCCTCACCACAGACGGTCAGGTCTACACCTGGACCGCCGGCGACAGCATACCCGAAACCGCGGTGGCGCTGGATAACCTCCAGAGTCTCCTGGATGCCGGATACGCCGTGAAGCAGGTGGCGGCGGGCGCCGAGCACTACCTGCTGCTGGCGGCCAAGGCCGACGGCAGCGACGGCCGGGTCTACAGCTGGGGCGCCAACGCCTACGGACAGTTGGGCGTCGGCACCACCGCTCAGACCAGGACCGTGACCGAGGTGGGCGTGAAGGATGAAGCCTTTACCTACACCTCCGCCTCCAAGAAGCTGCTGAGCGTCAATACCGCCGGCGTGGATAAGCCCACCGCCGTCATCATCGACGGCTTCGGCGTGAAGGATACCCTGATCCGCAACGGCACCAATGCAAACAACTACAGCTACCAGGTGGTCAAGGAGATCACCAGCGAGCTGAACCATGTGGAGATCCAGGAGGTAGACGATCTTACCAAGCCCATCTATGAGAAGGATGAAGAGGGCAAGGATAAGCTGGATGAGGACAACAAGAAGATCCCCGTCTACGAGAAGAATGAGGACGGCAGCTTTAAGCTGGACGAAAACGGCGACAAGATCCCCACATACGAGAAGAAGAAGGTGGAGGTAACAGTTCCCAACAGCTTTGCGTCCACGCCTCTCACCGGCATCGTCTCCATCGCCGCCGGGGCCTACACCTCCGCCGCCGTGACGGCGGACGGCAAGGCCTATATCTGGGGCCGCAACGACAATTATCAGGCCGCCTCCGGCGACCGGGACTACCAGTTCACCATCAAGGGCCAGGAGACCCACATCCCCGTAAAGGGCAACCAGGTGGTGACCAACGTCTACGCCAACCATGTCTATCAGCCCACCCTCCTGACCGAGAACAATACCAGGGGTTACGCCATCACCACGGTGGTCAGCGAGAAGACCACCCTTGTCGAGCCCACCCCCGCCACGCCCGACGAGGAAGGGGAGGAGCCTGTGACGCCCGCTCCCACTCCCGTGACCACCGTCAGCTGGACCGACAATGTGGGTAAGGCCGTGGAGCAGATCGCCTGGATCAGCCTGGGTCAGGATCACGGTGTGCTGGTGAAGAAGGACGACTCCGCCTGGTCCTGGGGCCTGAACACCAGCGGCCAGGCCGGCGTGGGCCGGGATCCCACCACGGGCAGCAGCACCTCCATTGCGGGCACCCAGGGATCCGACAGCGTTTACTACTATATGGAGAAGCCCACCATGGTCCGTAAGGGCGAGGCCTGGAACGCCTCCGCCGAGCCGGGCTTTGTGGGCGTTGCGGCTCTGGACGCGGGCTATACCCACACCCTGGCGGTGCGCGCCGACGGCTTCGTCTTCGCCTGGGGCGCCAACTCCAACTATAAGCTGGGCGCGGCCAGCATGAACAGCACGGCCACGCGCCTGGCCGCTCTGCCTGTCCAGGTGGGCGATCTGGAGTCCAAGACTCTGGCCATCTACCGAGTGAAGGTCTATGGCAAGAGCGAATACGAGGCCTACCTGAACGCCCTGGCCGATGAGGAGACGGCCGCCACGGCGATCCTCCCCGCTGTGAAGCGCAGCTTTGTTTACAGCGACACCAGCTCCGACGCCATCGCCCAGGTCACCATCTCCGATGCGGAGGTGGCGGTCATCGACTACCACGACAACGCCGAGGACACCGCCCTGGTGGAGACCTTCATCGCCGGCTTCAACCTGCGGGTGGACAGCCGCACCATGGGTGTGCGCGCCGTGGACATCGACGCGCAGGGCAGGAACCTCCAGTGGACCTCCGTTGACCCCGGCATCGTGGTG
Source organism: uncultured Bacteroides sp. (assembly GCA_964621135.1). GTDB lineage: Bacteria > Bacteroidota > Bacteroidia > Bacteroidales > Muribaculaceae > CAG-873. The sequence continues at coordinate 4,378 of CAZULD010000039.1, forward strand.
GTCAACGCCAGTGGTAATGTGGCGGTGATCAGCCCTGCCAAGGGAGTCTACAACACCACCCTGGTCCGTGTCACCAACCACGTCAGCCAGCACACCGGCTCTCTGAACGTCACCGTGGTTCAAGATTCCACTCCCACCAGGGCCGTGGCCGCCAATGTGGTGGTGGGCCGGGAGTTCTCCGCCGCCCTCCGCTCCGACGGTACCGTCTGGGCCTGGGGCAACAACGACAAGGGCCAGCTGGGTGACGGCACCACCATCACCCGTACCTATCCCACCCAGGTGCAGGTGGCTCCCTCCGCCCCCGGAAGGAAGGAGTACATCCAGGACGTGGTGGCCATCGCCGCCGGCTGGGAGCATCTGGTCATGGTCACCGGCGACGGTGAGGTCTACACCACCGGCGCCAACGAGCAGGGCCAGTTGGGCTACGTCTCCAGCGCCGCCGAGGTGGCCGCGGTGGACGATCCCTATAAGAACAACTACGCCGTGAAGGTCCGCTTCCGCGACCGGGACGGCAAGATCGTGCATCCCTTCATCACCGCCGTGTCCGCCGGCAGCTACCATACCCTGGCCCTCACCAAGGGCGCTGAGCTGGCCGGTCCCACGGATGATGACTACTATGCCAGCCTGGGCTATGACAACGGCGGCGAGGTCTGGAGCTGGGGTCTCAACACCTCCGATCAGTTGGGCATCGGTGTGAGCACCGGGCTGAGCATGCTGACCTATCCCACTCAGGTCCTGAAGGGCCAGAGCGCCTCCGATACCGACTATCTCACCAACATTGCCTCCATCACAGCCGGTCCTGACAACTCCTTCGCCATCCGGACCGACGGCTACGTCTTCGGCTGGGGCGCCAACGGCAGCGGCCAGCTGGGCGACGGTACCAACGACAACCGGGGCCTGCCGGTCTATATGCTCCGGGGTGAGAGTGGTACAGAGGGTGATTATCAGGAGAATTATTACACCGAGTATATGAAGAACGCCTACATGGTGGCCGCCGGACTGAAGCATACCCTGGTGCTGGTTCGGGTGGAGGATCCCAACAAGGTGGACGAGATCCGCACCGAGATCTACGCCACCGGCTCCAACGAGTACTACCAGCTGTCCACCTTTGCCGCCACCACCAGCGATCCGAACACCAACGCCAAGCGCAGCACCAACATTCCCACCCGGGTGATCCAGGATTCCAGCCGGAACCTCCGCAACTGGTTCGGCTCCACCTCCGACCGGGTCCCGGGAGAGAGGAATATTGAGCTGGTGGCCGTCCTGGCCGGCGATTACTATGACGGAACGACGCCCAAGGGCTACAGCTTCGCCATCGACAAGGAGGGCAACCTCTATACCTGGGGCCACAGCCACGGTCAGGCTGCCACCTCCGACATGGGGAACAATGTCTCCGCCAACAGCGAGTATCAGTTCCCCACCCTGACCAAGGCCGGCGAGATGGGCAGCGGCAATATCACCGAGCTGCGTACTCTGGCCACCGGCTATAACCACTCTCTGGCCCTACGAACCGACGGCACGGTCTGGGGCTGGGGCGAAAACGAAAACTGGAAGCTGGGTCGGAATGAGACCAGCCGCACCCACATCTACCCCGTCCGGGTAGGTGAGCTGGAGCATACCCTGATGCTGATCTCTGACGAGGGGATCACCGAGGGCTACAACGTGTTCATCGGCCCCGCCGGCTCCACCGACAGCACCAAGCTGGAGGAGATCAAGGTCAACGGCGGCGAGGTCATCCGCATCCGGGAGGACCAGAGCGTCACCATCCTCCTCAGCGATATCCGCACCCAGTTCCTGGCCGGCTTCGATATGTACCACCGCAACGGCGCCCAGGAGAATCTGGCGGGCCTGCAGAGCGCCGACCAGCTGCAGATCACCTTCAGCGATAAGGTGAGCGACGACAGGCCCAGCCTCATCGCCAAGGCCCAGTTGATGGAGACCGAGG
>CAZULD010000039.1:6422-9432 GCA_964621135.1 uncultured Bacteroides sp.
TGGAGACCGAGGATGGAGACACCACCACCGCCAAGGTGCTGGACCGGATCCTCCTCAGCGCCGCCGATCTGAATGACGAGGGACGCACCATGGGCCAGACCACTGTCACCATCAGCTACACTGTGGACGGTGTGACCTATCTGATGATGCTCCAGCTCTATGTCCATCGGGTGGCCAGCCCCATCAAGGAGCAGCGCACCCGGGGCGACGTCACCGTGCCCACCGTGGCCAGCGGCACTCACATGAGCCTGGCCCTGAAGGCCGACGGCACCGTCTGGTCCTGGGGCAGCAACGTTGACGGCCAGCTGTCCATCGACAAGTCCCTGAGCTATCCCTACCCCGTGCAGGTCCTGGCCGGGGAGCAGGAGACCTACTATTACTGTCCCGACTGCGACGCCCTCTATCCCGAGAGCTTCTTCGCCGCCGTGGAGACCGAGGTCGAGGAGACCGATCCCGAGGACGGGGATACCCCCGTCGCCGGGCATGTCTGCGCGTCCTGCGGCGCCGTTCTGGACAAGGATACCATGGAGAGCACCGGCGGCTACCTCCACCATATCGTCTCTCTGTCCACGGCGGAGAATTACATCATGGCCCTGGATCTGTGGGGCAATGTGTGGATGTGGGGCAAGCGGCTGAACGTGGTGCCCGGCACCACCAATGAGAAGGGCTATGACCGGCCTCATCGGATGAGCTTTATCTCCTCCTATTACGATGACGGCACGGTGACTCCCGACAACAGCGACGCCGATAACGTGGTCATCACCGCCATCGCCGCCGGCTACGACCATGCCCTGGCCCTGGATTCCACCGGCCATGTGTGGGCTTGGGGCAACAACGGCTTTGGCCAGTTGGGCAACGACGCCTCCACCTATACCGACGCCAGCGGCAAGATCCAGAGGAAGTGGAGCTGGAGCTCCAGCACCAACCTGGATACCCTCTCCCGGCGGGATGTGAGCGCCACCCCCGTTCTGGTGGTCCGGGGCTCTGCCGCCGTGGCTGACGACCACTATCTGGACCATGTGGTGGACATTGCCGCCGGCCGCTACTTCAGCGTGGCCCTCCGCTCCGACGGTACCGTCTGGGCCTGGGGTAAGAACGACACCTATCAGTTGGGCCAGTATACCTATACTGCCGGCAACAAGACCACCTCCAGCAACGGAGATGTTCTGGACCGTTACGCTCCCGTCCAGGTCAGGAGCGCGGACGGCGCCGGCAAGCTCTCCGGCATCGTGGATATCGACGCCGGCGTTACCCATGCTGTGGCGCTGACCTCCGCCGGCGCGGCCTACATTTGGGGCCAGGGCTACAACAGGCCCACGGCCATCGTGGCGGGCACGGGTACCCTGCCCAGGTTCAAGCGCTTGGCCTCCGGCTGTGAGACCACTCTGGCCATTGGCGTGGACGGCTCGGTCTGGGGCTGGGGTAAGAATGATAACTATCAGCTTGGCCGTGGAGACAAGACCACGGGCGGCAACAACGTGGCCTATCCGGTCTCCGCCGGCGAGGGTCCCGCCGCGACTCCGGGCAACTCCAGGAGCAACCTGACCAACATCATCGCCGTGGACGTGAGTCCCTGGAACAGCATTGCCCTGTCCCGGGACGGCTACGTCTACTGCTGGGGCTATAACGGCTCCGGTGAGGTGGGCAACATCTCCCTGGGCGACACCGCCGACTCCGAGTATGTGAGCCGGCCCATGCTGGTAGGCGCCCGGGCCGCCAACATCATGGAGATCACCACCGTGGAGATCTCGGAGTGCGATGACAAGAACGCCGTTTACAATATGTCCGCCAGCTCCACCAGAGGCCAGGCCATCTACTATGCGCCCAAGCCCGCCCAGGAGGATGAGGCCCCCGCCAAGGTGGACGGCTCCTCCTACCAGGGCATCTACCAGGGCGAGGCCATGCCTGTGAACCTCCAGATGACCCGGACCCAGACCGCTGTGGTGGATACCGCCAAGATCGTGGAGTACAGCTACAAGGGCTACAACCTCCACTGGACGGTCACCGAGCGGAACGTGACCAACGCTGTGGCGGAGAAGGAGGTTGCCTCGGCTGCCGACTATTCCGACCGCTTCTACGCCTTCTCCAGCGATGAGAGCGTGATGAAGGTCTTCCAGGTCCTGGATAACGAGGGTAAGTCCGTGGGTATCCAGCTGGTCCCCACCTTCCTCTATAACCAGAACCCCAAGAAGTATGATCCCACAGCGGTGAAGGATAAGATCGCCAACGACAACGCCCGTAACGGCAACGCCACCATCGTGGTGGTGGACAGGACCAACGGCTATTGGGGCAGCTTTACCGTCACGGTCTACGGTGAGGGCCTCAACGACGATAGAGATCCCATCGTGACCCTGGCCAGCGTCTATAGCGGCCGGAACACCTCCTACGCCATCAAGCAGAACGGTACCGTCTGGGCTTGGGGCCGGAACACCAACGAGAACCTGGCTCTCCACGGCGAATCCAGCGAGAGCGTAGGCGCCGCGCCCACCCCGACGACCAGCCTGTCCTGGGACTACTATACCAGAGAGGACGCCGCCACCGGCGGTAAGCTGCTCGACTGGGTCACAAAAGCCCAGCAGGAGGCGGCAAAATACGACGACGACATCACCAACGCAAAGGCGGCCTATGACTCCGCTGTCCAGGTCATGACCAACGCTCAGTGGACCAACGCGCAGGAGTCCTTCCTGGATGCGGTGGAGGAGCTGCGGACCCAGGTCGCCCTGGCCAAGGTCACCATCGAAAATGCCGTCACCTCCCTGAATTCCTATATCGAGGGCAGTATGGAATATGAGCAGGAGGCCCTGGAGGACATGGTCGCCGTCCTGAAGGAGCTCTCTGCCGCCCTGGATGTGAGGGCGGAGCTGTATGACAGCATCTATACCGCCGTGGAAGCCATGAACGAGGAGAACCTGAACTCCGACAAGCTGCGGAACCTGGTGGTGGCTCTGCAGCCGCTGGAGAATGACGGAAGCTCCCTGGGCACCGTCCAGGTGGCCGACAACAAGCTGGA
>CAZULD010000039.1:9532-16236 GCA_964621135.1 uncultured Bacteroides sp.
CCGGCGACGGCACAGAAACCGGTGACGGCGACGGCACCGGGACGGATGAACCCACCAAGACAAAGACCGCCCGTGACGCTTTTGAGGAGATCGTGGCTGAACGGGTCGGTAACGGCGATGTGAACTATTACAACAACGCCATTGACAGGATCAAGGCGGTGGACGCCCTCTATCAGAGCGATTCCAACCTCCAGCGCGCCATTGAGGCGATGAAGGGGGAGAATGCCCCCCTGACCGTGAGTAAGGCCGGTGTGTTCAGCGCGGCCCAGACCAATGTGGAGAACACCCAGGTCAGCTACACGCAGAAGGTGGCCGCTCAGGCTCCCCATCTGGCCGATGAGGCCTACTATCAGGCCATCATTGACGCCATCAACAATAACGGCACCTCCTATCCCGTTCTGCCTGTGGTTACCGGACTCAAGAGCGGTGTGACGGCCGGCAGCGTGGTGCTTCCCACCGTTCTGGAGGAAGGCGACTACGACTCGGTCTTCCCCGCCTCCATCCGGGAGAGCCTGACAGGCTACGCCACCCTGCCTGTGGTGGCGGTGGAAGCCATCCCCGAGGATCCCACCGAGCAGCCCAACGGGGCGGTGAGCAGCGGTTTTGCCAACGGGAATGTGACCACCCTGACCATCAGTACCAGTATCCGGGCCATCCGGCGCAACGCCTTCGGCGGACTGACGAAGCTGTCCACCGTGCATTATTTCGCGCCCGTAGATATGGCGGCAAGCGCGCTGTCCTTTGCGGGAAGCGGGATCGGGACAGTTTATACCTCTCAGGGCGACTACACCTACACCGACGGGGATGGGAACACTGTTACCACTGATCGGGTGAAGGCCCTGAAGATGAAGGGGTACTTTGGCGGCGCAAATGTGCAGGAAAGCGCCACAAAGGTCAGCAACAGTACCATCAAAACCGACCCCACCGCAAGTGAGATCGATACGCCGATGCAGGTGGTGGGTATCAACGGCATCGGTATGCTGGGCGACATTAAGACCAAGAGCGCGGTGGGCGGCGACGACAAAGCCGTGAATACGCCCATTATCGCTCTGTCGGTGAACGAGGGCTTTGACGAGACCGCCGCTCCCAGCGGCAGCGCCGCAAACGTCAAGGGTACCGGCGGCCACGTGCTGGCCCTGACGGCCGAGGGCGATGTGTACGCCTGGGGCTACAACAACATGGGCCAGCTGGGCGATAACAGCGTAAGCCGGAGTCTGTATCCCATCCGGGTCCACGCCGGCGTCAGCCCCTACTGGTACACCGTGGACGCCAAGGGCCTGCGGCATGAGAACGAGGACGCCGGCAGCGGCGACGGGATCCGTTACCTCACCGGCGTAGTGGCCATCTCGGCGGGATATGAGCACTCCCTGGCTGTGCTGAAGGACGGCACAGTGTTGGGCTGGGGCTACACCGGCGGCGGCCAGGCGGGCGAGGTCATCGGCAGCACCCAGGCCCGGACCCCCAACTTTATCCTGCGGGGCGGCAGCGCGGGCGACGGTCCCTGGCTGAACGACGCCATCGACGTGGCGGCCAGCGGCAGCACCAGCAGAGGCTACGGCGTGAGTATGATCCTGCGCTCCGACGGTACCGTCTGGGCCTGGGGCCACAACGGCTACGGCCAGCTGGGCGATCTGTCCACCAGAAGCAAGCTGTATCCCAACCCGGTGCTGATGCATGGGGGAGCCTACAGCGGGACCTATGGCGCGGGCTACTCCGGCAAGGCCACCGACGACAATGATAACCATAAGGACCACAAGGATGTGGCCAACTACCTGACCGATACCGGCATTGTGCTGGACAAGGTGACAGATCTGGATTCCGGCACCATCCACACCCTGGCCCTGCGGGGCGAATATGCGGTTGACAGCGCAGGCAAGCCCGTGATCAGTTCCGACAGGAATGTAAAGGTGAAGGGCTTGACTCGTACCGGTACGCCCGTTTACAGCTGGGGCGGCGGCGGCATCAAGTCCTATCTGGGCCGGAGTGGGGAGTATCGGCTGGCACAGCCGGTGACCGGCACCACCCTTACCGACAACAATACGCGGTACTATAACGACACCCTGATCAACAACTATCAGGCTGTGCTGAACGTACTGAAGGCCAAGGACGCCGCCAACGATTATGCCAACGACGGTGAAAACGCCGCGGAGCGGTACAGGGTCCTGAGAACCAAGATCGAGGCGGAAATCAGCAAGCAGGGTCTGGTTCGGATCTCCCATATCTCCGCCGGCGGCACCATGTCCCTGCTGGAGATGGAGGACGGCGGACTGTACGCCTGGGGCGAGAACAGCAAGGGCCAGCTGGGTATTATCAATGGAAACAGCGGCTATAGCGCTGTGAGTGTGCCCACCCGGATGGTGGCAGGCGAGAACACCTACCAGATCAAGGATACCAACGGGGACTATATCACACTGAAGAATACCTCCGGCGAGGATATGAAGTATACCAACCCCTTCCTGCACAGGACTCAGGGCTTCTCCGCCGGCTATGACCATGCCCTGGCGGTGAACAACAGCGGCTTTGTCTATGGCTGGGGCAGCAATGAATATGCCCAGATGGGTGACTTCAAGACCGTCAACAACGGCTACTACCGGTGGGGCTATCCTGTCCGGGTGGGTCCCGAGGTTTACCGGAGCCTGGAGGTCATGTACGGTACCCTGACCTATAAGGATAGGGACAACAGGACCAGGACCATCAATTATGTTAGAGGCAGCACCGACGAGGATACGCCTACGCCGCCCCTGTCCCTCACCATGCACCATGGGGATACCTTCAAGACCGGCTGGGGCTGGGAGAAAGAGAGCGATATCAGCACACATCTTTACAAGATGATGCAGATCTACTATAAGGGCTTCAACCTTTACAGCGATACCCGCGAGGAGGAGGCCTGGGGCAACCATGTGATCATGACCAGCTCCAACACCGACGTGGTGAAGGTGTGGCAGCAGCCTGACGGGACCTGGACCATCGAGGCGGCGGATAACGAGAGCTTCGGTACCGCCACGGTGAGCTTCTATATCCTGGTGCCGCCCAACCCGGACAACCCGGACGATCAGGAGGAGGCCATCTACACCGGCGCCATGCTGATCTCGGTGGTGGACGACGGCGCTGTGGCCGTCCCCGCCGTGGCTACCGGCAATAACTTTACCGTGGCTCTGCGCTCTGACGGTACGGTGTGGACCTGGGGTGTGAACAACTACGGCCAGCTTGGTATCCGCACCTACAATACCGGCAAGGAGTACAAGAAGCTGATGCCGGTCCAGGTCCAGCTGCCGGAGAATATCCTGTCCATCGCTGTGGGCAATAACCACGTGCTGGCACTGGCGGAGAGCGGAAGCATCTACGCCTGGGGTCTGAATACCAGCGGTCAGTTGGGTATCAACAATAAGAGCACCACCGGCACGCCCACGCTGGTGACCATGCCGGGCGGCCAGGGCGGTGTGTTTACCGGCGTGGCCAGGGTGGCCGCGGGCGGCAACTCCTCCATGGCACTGATGGAGAACGGCACAGTCTATACCTGGGGCTACAACGGCAACGGCCAGCTGGGCGTCAAGAGCACGATGGATACCTCCAGCCCGGTCCAGCTGCTGGGATACAAGGGCGGCGGCTATATGACCGGCGCTATGGGCATCGCCATGGGCGGTGACTTCGCCATGACCCTGCGGGCTGACGGCGCAGTATTCACCTGGGGCGATTCCACCCGCGGTCAGTTGTGTACCGGCTCCGACAAGGTGGGCGTCAACTGGACGGTGCCCATCAAGGCTATCGGTACCTCGGAGGATTCCTATACCATGGCGGATGGGACGAAGGAGCTGACAAACATTGCCGCCATCGCCGCCGGGGAGAGGTTTGCCATGGCGCTGACCCGGCAGGGCCGGGTACTGACCTGGGGCTCCAACGACAACGGCCAGTTGGGCGCGGGAGTGACCAGCACATACAGCGCGATCCCCCAGGTGGTCAAGGGACCGGACAGCAAATTCCTGGAGAACATCGTGGAGATCGCCGCGGGCAATAACCAGGCCATGGCCCGGTCCATGACCCTGTACACCTGCCCGGACGACAATAGCAGCTACTACCTTAGTAAGTTGATCCCCCAGGGACGCAAGGATAACAGCGTAGACTACAGCGATGATGAGATCGTGGCGCTGACTGGGGAAACGCTCTATATCTGTGAAAGCGGGCATATCTACAAGGATGAGAAGGGCTGTCCCGACAAGAGCCACGGGGTATTCCTGACGTCCAGGAAGGTCTATGCCTGCGCCGATGGACATATCTACCTGGTAAATAGCGCCGATGGAAACTGCGCCCATAGCGATCATGCGGATTCGGAGTCGCCTGTGGCTCTGGAGGAGAAGGATGGGTATATCTGTCCTTATAGCCATCTCTATCTGACAAACAGTGCCGATGGACGGTGTCCCGATCCCAGCCACAGGGCTCTGACAGCGACAAAGGTCTATGTCTGTGCCGACGGGCACATCTACGCGGAGAGCAGCGACAACGGCAACTGCCCGGACGCGGCCCATGGGAATACACCGGCAGTGCTGACGGAGAAGGACGGCTTTGCCTGTCAGGCCGGACATCTCTATTTGGCGAACAGTGCCGACGGAAGCTGCCCGGACCAGTCACACGACAGCCCGTGGGAGAAGAAGGAGGAGAAAGCCGGCTATGTCTGCGCCTCCGGTCATATGTACCTGGCCGACGATCCCAGCCTGCTGAAGAATGGCGCCGTGGATACCACTGCCTGTCCCCATGAGTCTCACAAGGGCAAGCGGGAGGTCAACTGCGCGGAGCACGTCTATTATGACACCGCCCCCAACTATCAGGATCTGAAGTGCACCAGCGGCACGGGTCACTCCATTGTGAAGAATGACTTCCAGACGTCCAACATCATGTACGTCTGGGGCTACAACAGCAACGGCCAGCTGGGCATGAGCGACAGCGGGGCCAGTACCAACCGGAACAAGGCCACGGTGAGCAAGTTCACCGAGGGCGTGTACGCTACCTATTTTGACAACTATGACACCAAGGCCTTCGGCATGACGAGCGGCGTGGAGCACAGCGTGATCGTGGGCGACGACGGCTATGTGTACAGCATGGGTCGGGGCGACCTGGGCGCCATGGGTGACGGCGGTATCGTGAGCTACACCACTCCCGTGCGCTCCGGCGCCAGAGAGGACAGCATCCTGCTGCACCTGTCCGACGAGGACTTTGAGAAGTTCCGGAACAGCACGACCAATACGGAGGAGTTCAGAAACAATGTGGTCTCCGATGTGAGCCGGGCGGTGACCAGCACCCGGTCGGGGGAGGAGTATAAGCTGAACCTGGGCCACATGGTGGTCAAGGAGTACGCCGGCTTCAACCTGTTCCACAAGGGGGCGGATCTGACCTTCCTGGATGACTTCAACAAGAATACGGTCACCGTCACCATTATGGATCCCACCCTGGCCGCCTACTACTGGAGCTCAAACAACCAGGAGCTGGTGTTCTATGGAGTCCGGGAGGATAAGTTCGGCTCCACCACGGTGGCCCTGGACTACAATTCCCAGGGACGGCACTACCGCTATGAGTTCATCCTGTATGTGACCGACGGCACCCCGAGCACCAGGTATTTGGATGGAGCCGACGGAAGCCAGAACAACGGGCAAAATACCACCATCGCCAAGGTGGGAGCGGGCGACTATCACTCCCTGGTGCTGCGGCCTGACGGCACGGTGTGGACCTGGGGCCAGGGCACCAGCGGACAGCTGGGCAACGGCCAGAGCGTGAAGAGCGCCTACCCCGTGCAGGTGGTGGCCGGCGCTGCCGGCAGTGTGGCCGGAAGCTGGATCCAGATCGACGGCGTTAAGTACCTCAGCGGCATCGTGGATGTGGTAGTCCGGAACAACTACAACCTGGCCCTGGACGAAGCGGGCAATGTCTGGGCCTGGGGCGCCAACGCCTACGGCCGGTTGGGCAGGGGCAAGGACGCAAATGGCAATAACATAACCGCTGGGAGCAATACACCGGTAAAGGTGGCGCTGCCGAGTGATGTAAAGGCAGTTGCCATTACAGCCGGCGACAACTTCGCCATGGCTCTGGACAGCAAGGGCTATGTGTGGGCCTGGGGCCTGAATAACTATAACCAGTTGGGACAGGGCTACTATTACGCCAGCCCCAGCGCCTCTGAATATTCCTGTGTCCCGGTCAAGGTCCAGAGCGGCACCGCCGTGGGACCGGACGTGCCCACCGACACCTATAATTACCTGAGCCATATCATCGCCATCGCCGCCGGCGGCAGCACCGCTCTGGCCATCCGTTCCACGGGCGGAGTGTACACCTGGGGCCGGAATGACCAGGGCCAGGCGGGTATCGGCTCCACCATCACGAATGTATCCCAGCCTGTGGCGCTGAAGGCCCTTGGCACCGACAGCCTGGACGCCAACGACAGCATCACGGTGCGGAAGAAGAGCTATCTGGAGCCCACCGAAACCAAGAGCTACGACGTGTACCGCCAGACCAACGAGCTGTTCACCAATGTGGCGGCGGCGGCCCTGGGCAGCGACGGCTCCGGAAACGCCAGTGTGACCCAGGTGCTGATGCTGCGGCTGCGGAGCAGCTATGTCTGCGAGAAGTGCGGAACCACCTATACCATCGCGAACCTGACGGACGTCAACGGCGTCAGGGCGACCAGCTGCACGCAAAAGACCGGCGAGGACGACGAGGCG
>CAZULD010000040.1:0-5800 GCA_964621135.1 uncultured Bacteroides sp.
TTTTCTTTACTCTCCAAATTTTTTATCCCAAAAATATGTTGTAAAACATGTTTTCTGACACAAACCCGTATACAACACTATAAATCAAGCTCTAATAATTCTAAAAAATTTTAGTGCGATTATATTCGTGCCAGACGGTCTTTTTTTTGTAATTTTGAACTTTAATCTTCAACTCCTCAAATTCAAATCCTATTATATAAATGAGCCAATTTGTCCATCTCCACGTTCATACGCAGTATTCTCTCCTTGACGGTCAGGCATCTGTAGCCGGTTTGGTCGACAAGGCAATCGCCGACGGCATGCCGGCCATTGCGGTGACTGACCACGGAAATATGTTTGCCATCAAAGAATTTACAAACTATGTAAAGAAGGTCAACGGTAAAACCAAAGGAAAGATTTCTGACGCTGAAAAAGAACTGGCTACAGCCATCGAAAACGGCGATAGCGAAAAGCAGGCAGAACTTGAAGCGGAGATATCCAAGCTCAAAAAGAAACTGATCAAACCCATCATCGGGTGTGAGATGTACGTCGCCCAAGAAAATTTACTCGAACACGTCGATAAAAAAGATACCGGACGCCACCTCATCGTATTGGCAAAAAACGAGACAGGTTATCATAATCTTATCAAACTTGTGTCGCGCGCTTGGACAGAGGGCTTCTACTCTCATCCCCGAACAGATAAACACGAATTAGCCAAGCACCGCGAAGGCTTGATAATCTGCTCGGCGTGTCTTGCCGGGGAAATCCCCCGCCTACTCTCCCGCGGACTCGATGCAGAGGCCGATGCGGCCGTAAAATGGTGGAAAGAAACATTTGGAGAGGACTATTATATTGAGTTACAGAGACACAAAGCAACCGTACCACGAGCAAACCACTCTGTATATCAGGAACAGATAGCTATCGAGCCAAAATTAAGAGCACTCGCCGAAAAATACAACGTAAAAGTCATTGCCACCAACGACGTCCACTTTATTAATGAAGAAGACGCCGAGGCTCACGATCGTCTCATCTGCCTTTCGACTAACCGTTCGCTCAACGACGAAACGCGTATGCTCTACTCCAAACAGGAGTGGCTGAAAACTACAGCCGAGATGTCCAATCTTTTCTCAGATATCCCTGACGCCATAACTAATACTCTCGAAATATGCGACAAAGTTGAGACATACTCGATCGACCACGCTCCGATCATGCCGAACTACGAAATTCCGGCAGATTTCGGAACAGAGGAGGAATACCGTCAGCGCATCACCGAGCAAGAGCTATTTGAAGAATTCACGCGCGACGAACACGGCAACGTAGTGCTTAGCGAAGAAGATGCAAAGACAAAGATCAAAAAACTCGGTGGATACGAAAAACTGTACCGCATAAAATTCGAAGCGGATTATCTCAAGAAACTTGCATACGAAGGTGCAGAAAAGCGTTACGGACTACCTCTTTCAGATGAAGTTGTAGAGCGAATTACGTTCGAACTTCATATTATGAAGACGATGGGCTTCCCGGGATACTTCCTTATCGTGCAGGATTTTATTCGCGCAGGTCGTGAACAGCTCGGAGTAAGTATCGGCCCGGGACGTGGATCTGCCGCAGGATCTGTGGTAGCTTATTGTCTCGGCATCACGCAGATTGACCCTCTTAAATATGACCTTCTTTTCGAACGCTTCCTCAACCCTGACCGTATATCGCTGCCTGATATCGATGTCGACTTCGACGATGATGGCCGAGGAATTGTGCTCGATTATGTCACACGGAAATACGGTGCAGAAAAAGTTGCGCACATAATCACATATGGCACTATGGCGGCCAAATCGGCAATCAAGGATGTCGCCCGAGTGGTCAATCTACCGCTTAACGAGAGTAACCGACTGGCTAAACTTGTGCCGGCTCACATGCCTGTGGTCAACGGTAAAGAGTTGAAGCCTACTCTAAAAAACTGCTATCAGTATGTCAACGAATTCGAGCCGGAACTCAACAGTCATGATCCCCTCATTGCTGATACATTAAAATACGCCGGACAACTCGAGGGCAATGTAAGAAACACCGGCGTACACGCGTGCGGCGTGATCATATGCCGCGACGATATCACCGATTGGGTGCCGGTCAGCACTGCAACCGATAAAAAGGAGGGCAAACTGCTCGTAACTCAATACGAGGGTAGTGTTATCGAGGAAACAGGTCTTATCAAAATGGACTTCCTCGGTCTGAAAACCCTCTCTATTATTAAGGAAGCGGTCAACAATATCAAACTCACCCGCGGTATAGATGTCGACATAGATGCAGCGCCTATCGACGACAAGAAGACATATGAACTATACAGCGCCGGACGAACAGTCGGAACATTCCAGTTCGAGTCTCCCGGTATGCAAAAATACCTTCGAGAACTCCAACCGTCTACATTTGAGGATCTCATCGCCATGAACGCCCTTTACCGTCCGGGGCCTATGGAATATATTCCTACTTTTATCAAACGTAAACATGGCATCGAACCTATTGAATACGACATCCCGGAAATGGAAAAGTATCTCAAGGATACTTACGGAGTGACCGTCTATCAGGAACAGGTCATGTTGCTCTCGCGATCGCTGGCCAACTTCACGCGCGGCCAGAGCGACACACTGCGTAAAGCGATGGGTAAGAAACTCATCGACAAAATGATGGCGCTCAAAGCGTTGTTTCTTGAAGGAGGGCAGAAAAACGGTCATAACCCAAAGGTGCTTGAAAAAATCTGGGCCGACTGGGAGAAGTTCGCATCATATGCGTTCAACAAAAGTCATGCGACATGCTACAGTTGGGTCGCATTCCAAACGGCGTATCTAAAGGCCAACTACGCGCCCGAGTATATGGCTGCCGTCTTAAGCCGAAACCTCACTGACATCACGACCCTTACTACCTATATGGACGAGTGCAAGGCGATGGGCATTACCGTTAAAGGTCCTGACATCAACGAATCATTCGCGTCATTCGGTGTTACACCGTCGGGCGATATTCGCTACGGTCTTTCAGCCATAAAGGGAATCGGCGGCAACGTCGTATCTGATATTCTCGAGACACGTCGCAAGGGAGGACCATTTAAAGACATCTACGATTTTGTTGAACGCGTGCCCGCTGGTGCGGTCAACCGTCGCGCACTTGAAAATCTTGCGACAGCAGGAGCGTTCGACTGCTTTGAAAATATCAAACGCGAAGACTTTGTATTCGAAAACTCCCGGGGAGAGACATTCGCCGAACAGGTTCTCCGATATGGCAGCCTCTTCCAAAGCGCAAATCTCAATCAGGCCAGTTCGCTGTTTGGAGACTTTGAGGAAGAACTGAACATAGCTTCGCGCCCCCCCGTCATCCCCGCACCTCCATCCCCCCAGATCGTGCGGCTGGATAAGGAACGCGAACTCGTGGGAAAATATCTGTCAGCCCACCCCCTCGACCCATACTATATGGAAATGAATTATGGAATGGGCTTCACCATTAAGGAACTCGAGGAAATGAGCCCAGCCGACGGACAGGAAGTAACTTTTGGAGGAATTGTCATGAATTATGAGGAACGTTATCTCAATTCGGGCAAGCCTATGGGCATTATAAAGGTCGAAGACTATACGGCCGCGATTGAGCTACGGGCTTTCGACAAAAAACTTCTTGAAATAAAACAATTCTGTCAGGAAGGTCTTGCAGTAGTCATCCGAGGCCAATACAAAAAGAATATGCGAGACGAAATTCGTTTGAACATCGTATCTATGCAACTCCTTGACGACTTAAAAGGCAAGGTCATTAAAGGCATTACGATAAAAACATCCGTTGACGAAATGACACCGGCATTACGCGAAGTTCTCTCGCAGAACGTTCTGCCGCCCAGCGAACGAAATGCCGGCGGCACACTGTCATTCAAAGTTTACGATCCTTCGATAAACCGTGAGATCACACTTTCATCCGGTGTGAGAGTCCCCGTTGAACGAGAATTTATCGATAAACTTCAACGACTCGAAAACGTTGAGTTCATAGTCGAACATGTGTAAAATCCAACAATAAACTAATAAAATTTTCAATTATGGCATTTACATTTACTGACGAAAACGTCAAAGAAATCATCGCCACCGGACAGCCTGTAGTAATTGACTGCTGGGCGACATGGTGCGGACCGTGTAAAGCAATGGCACCCGTTATCGACGAACTTGCAACAGAATACGAAGGTCGCGCGGTCATTGGCAAATATAATGTTGAGGACGAAGGCGATTTGAGCGCGGAATATCGTATTATGTCGCTGCCGACCATCCTGTTTTTCAAAGACGGTAAAAAGGCCGATATCCGTCTTACCGGTTCACAATCTCGCGAAACTCTCAAAGAGAAAATCGAAGAACTTATCGGATAAAAATACACATATATTTATATATGTAACGAGACCGCGATGCAAAATCGCGGTCTCGTTGTTTTTTATTCCAATTTAAGCGAAGGTCAATCGACCTTGTGAAGATCATGACCCATACGCTCTTTCTTCGTATGCATATAGAACTCATTGTATCGGTTGGGCTCAACTTCGAGGGGGACGTTTTCAACAACTTCAAGACCGTAACCCTCCAGACCTACGCGCTTGATAGGGTTGTTTGTCATCAGACGCATCTTGCGCACGCCAAGCAGATTCAGGATCTGAGCACCTACGCCGTAGTCACGTTCATCAGCCTTATGGCCTAAATGAAGATTGGCTTCGACCGTATCGAGACCTTCCTCCTGTAGTTTATAAGCCTTGATTTTGTCCATCAGACCGATTCCTCTACCCTCTTGACTGAGGTAAACCACTGCTCCTCTACCCTCTTTTTCAATCATTCTCAGAGCTTCGTGAAGTTGTTCGCCGCAATCGCAGCGTTTCGATCCGAAAATATCTCCGGTGGCACACGAAGAGTGAACGCGCACGAGTGCGGGCTCGTCGGTCGCCAGGTCACCCTTTAGTATGGCGATATGTTCGAGTCCGTTGCTCTTCTGGCGGAAGGGAATCAGACGGAAATGACCGTAGACTGTCGGCATATCAACCTCAACACCTTTCTCGACGAGGCTTTCAGTTGCCAAACGGTAAGCTATAAGATCGCGGATCGAGATAAGTTTCATTCCCCATTCATCTGCCCGACGACGAAGTTCGGGAAGGCGAGCCATAGTGCCGTCGTCACTCATTATCTCCATCAGCGCGGCTGCAGGCTGGAGACCGGCCAGACGCGCAAGATCGACGGCAGCCTCGGTGTGACCGCTGCGGCGAAGGACGCCCATATCCTGAGCATACAGCGGATTTATATGACCGGGGCGACCGAAAGTCTCGGGGGTTGATTTCGGATCTGCGAGCGCACGGATGGTGGCACACCGGTCTTCGGCGCTTACTCCCGTCGTACAGCCTTCGAGTTTGTCTACAGTGACAGTAAACGGCGTGCCGAGCACTGAGGTATTATCATCAACCTGGTGGGGCAAGTCGAGTTGCTTGCAGCGCGAGATGGTGATTGGCGCACATAGCACGCCACGTGCATTCTTCAGCATGAAGTTCACCTGATCAGGAGTGATCTTCTCAGCAGCGACGATTATATCGCCTTCGTTTTCGCGGTCCTCGTCGTCGACGACGATCACCATTTTGCCTTCGCGAAAATCCTCGAGAGCATCTTCTATCGAATCGAGTTTAATTTTTTCATCCATAATTCTATCAATAAAATGCATCGCTGCCGGGTGCGCCTGAAATACGGCTGATGAGTTTTCGCGTGGTTTCGATTACACCGGCAAGATTGCGCGACGTTATATTAAACGGATAATTATTCAGGAGGTTCACTACAGCTCTGTC
>CAZULD010000040.1:5900-8153 GCA_964621135.1 uncultured Bacteroides sp.
GCAAACGACAATGTGAATTTCCTCTGCATCTCTATGTCGTGTCGACGCATGATCTTGGCTTCCTCGCCGAGCACGAGGGCACGATATTCGTAGTCCATCTTGTGTCGTTTGGCTTTCGCTACAGCTTGGGTCAGATAGGTCTTTGCATAACTTGCCGAAGGCGAGTTGAAAACCGAGTCTATATCGATCGGGGTCTCCATAGCGACGGGGGGACGGCGATATCTCACAATCGAGTCACCTTCTCTTCGGGTCATGTCCATCATCACACCCATTACGGGTGTAGAGAGAATTTCTTTGGTATATTCCGATCCGATCGAATCGACTCGCGCACCTATCGAGTCAATCGAGTGGCGCAACTCAGATATATTCTGACCCACATACTGACTGCGTATGCCCTCTTCGTCCATACGGTTAAAGTTCGCATCAAATTCCATATAGATCTGTTTGTCATCAAACTGCTCCCGGCGGAAAGGCATATAGCCCGACGTTGACACTCCGAGACTGTTGTCGCGCAGATTTTCAAACATTTCTCCATTATAAAGATGGAGGAACAGGTGCTTTTTGTCTTCGGTGAAACTAAGACTGCCAGAGTCGGCGAGAATTACGCGCGAATTGTCAATGCCCTTTGTCAGATCATAAAGTATCATGCCGTAGAGCATACCCGTCTCCGGATTTTTGCTGTCTATGTACAGATTGATATTCGGGATTTGGTCGTAGAATGACTTTTCGGGGATCTCGACTTCCGGAGTCTTTTGTCGGACCGAGAACATAAGTGTCCACATCTTTGTCTGTGCGACGGGCAGAACATTGTTCTGAAAAAAGAAAGCTCCGATTGCAATCAGCGCCATCAAAATTATGAGCGGACGCATGATCTTGAACAGCGATATGCCGGACGCCTTCATGGCCGTGAGCTCGAATTTCTCACCGAGATTACCGAATGTCATCAGCGACGCGAGAAGCACAGCGAGAGGCAATGCAGTTGGCACCATTGTCAGTGAAGCATAGAAGAACAACTCACCGATAACACTGAATGACAAACCCTTACCCACAATATCTCCTACAAAACGCCATAAAAACTGCATCATCACCACAAATAGGCAGATGAAGAAGGTCATTATGAACAGAGGCAGAAAGCTCTGCAACATAAATGTGTATAGACGTTTTACGCGAAACATAGCGCAAAGATAAGCATTTTTTTCGAAAAGCGGGCGACCCAAACCATGAGTCGCCCGCTAAGATATCAGAGTTAATTTAATATCCGATCAATACACAAGTTCAAGGTCATCAACCCACATTGTCGAAGGACCACCTGTGAAGTAGTCACCGTAACGAGAGGCCGACATTGTCACCATGATATTGGCTGCCTTGACATCGGTCTTGAAATATTCCAGAGGAATTTCAAACTCAATCAGACCTTCGCCGGCCGTTGCTTCGGTAAATACTTTCTCACCGTAAGCGATTACATTCGCGTCATCCTTACTGAACAGTGTGCGAACTGATTTCTTGGTCTTAACAACAACAGGCCAAGTCGACGATTTTCCGGCGTCTACACTTCCGGCGTCTTTCATTGAGTCATCCAGTATTGCAATATAGATGATACCCTGATCCATATCGCCCTTGGCAATTTTGTTAAAACCACTCTCAACATCCGTAACGGCTGCCGGATTATATTTTACATAACCTTTGAGAGCTTTAGGACGTGAAGTAAATGGACGTCCCCAACCAAGGATACCATCTGTCCCATCTGTTTTGAGATACTGGCCAATAAAGGCATTACCCGCCGCAAATTTACCAATACCCAAAAAACTTACGAACTGAGATTCCATTTTTATAGAGGCTTCTCCCGAATGTTTCAACGAGGTATCTTTTTGCGTAATATTTACGCTCATAGTTGCGGAGCCATGATTACCACTATCCCAGAACATTGAGCCTTCATTGCTGCAAATCAACCATGCTTTAGAAGATGTATTCCAATCTTCAAAACCGGCGTTTGGCAACTGGGCTGCAGTTTCTGTAGTAAACGTCATAACTTCAGACTCGAAATTATCCAGATCACAAACGACATAATACTCATAAGTCGTGGCAGGTTTTAAACCGGAAATTTCAGCATATATTTGTGTGACACCGGCTTCAATATCTGCGCGAGACATAATTGTAGCAGGGACACTATTCCAATCCGTATCACCCAATGCATGATAGCGGAACTGCGCGTTACCAAAATTAGGTCGCATAATGGTTGTGGTCAGAGTTGCC
>CAZULD010000040.1:8253-11835 GCA_964621135.1 uncultured Bacteroides sp.
GCGATTGCAAAGGTGTCCTCAACCAAGATTTCCTCGGTATTTACTTCAATATTGAAATAAGTACCTCCTATTGCAGTTTCATCATTGTTCGCTTTGACAGTGAGTATGTACTTAGTGGCCGGCTTCGCATCGACAATTACGTCTTCCATATGGATTTCTTCCCCTGAACCGTTCTTAGCATCAAACGTCCAATGAAGATCTTTATCTGTAGACGGCATCATAAAATATCCGACCGCAGGATTCGCGCCTTCATATTCGAGCTGCCCGCGCTTGTGTCCAACTACAAACTTAGGCTCATCAATCAACTCATATACACCGGCTTCGTAGACGACTTCAACCAAAACATTAGCGATCTTGCAGGGTAATGTCACGGTAGTCGCCTCATTCGCTTTTATGGTGAATTCCCGGCGACCTTTGAACCAACGCTTGTCAAACGAAGCTGACACTGAGTCGCCGGCCCATGCTTCTGCCACATAATTTCCGGCCAACAACCATTCTTGATCAGGGATACCTCCCTGACCATAATATTTGCGTACAACGCCTTTCGAATTGGAAATCCAAAGGACCATACTCTCTTTCAGATTTTCCTCATCCTCGACGGCGCGGGAAACAGTTTTAACGTCTGATTTGATCTCCGGCTTTAGAACCAACTGTCCCTCGCCTTTTTCCGAAAAGAAACGATCATCGTCATTTACGCATGCTGATGAAAGTGCGACAAGTATAATTGTTGAAATATAAAATATTCTTTTCATAGAGCCTATAATGATCTAAATTTCAGAGTCTTAGTTATGCTATTTGCTTTCTGGTCAATGACAGTCAAAATAAACGAATGATCATTTGGATCTCCTAGAGAAAGCATAGGAACAAGTTGGGACAATACAAAATCGACAGATGTTGCACCAATTACCTCATTACCTACCGGGAAGCCGAAACCTTTTAACTTAGCTTCATATTCACCCGGCTCCGCGAGATCAAATTCTGTAGTAAAATATATACCCTCCATAAATTCTTCTGTCAGGTAAGGTGATTCAATCTTTACTTTTAAATTTGAAATTCCTTCCTCGGCGAAAATTTTAACTACATATTCCGTACCGTCTTTGATGACATTGATTTCATTAAAGTCTATAGTCTCACTTTCAATCTTTATTTTTTCATCCTCAGTCGGAGGGGTTGGTTGGTCCGGCTTGTTGGGATCGTTTGGATCAGGATCTTCCTTACCCGGGCGATCATCGCCATTGAGAATTTCTTCCTCGATAGTTACATTTCCATCGCGATCAGTACTAACGACACTCGTATCTATTGACACTCCTTCGCCCGGATTGATCATACCTGTTTCTCCGGTGGGATCTTGGGGACCGAGAACCTTGAAAGTAATCAAATAATGTTTTCCCGGAGCAATGTTATTAAATGACTTATATTCTTCCACTTTCTGTCCATTGACCGTACCGGTAATGCTGGCAATCATTGTTGTCGCGCCTTCAACCGGAGCAAAATAGCCCGAACGAGTTTCGCTTTTACTAAAGTTAAGATAAGCACCGTCACCATAGCTTACGGTTACAAGCACATCATCACCCAAAAGCGACGCCAATTTATCAGAATATTTAATCGTAACTCTTACCGAATTAAATTTGCATAAGACAGATTCAGCATTTGTAATCTTATCTTCTTCAATCTCCACATCCTTAGTACCTATATAATAAGGAGCGTTCCAGTCTGCCTTAAGCGGTTTATGAGATTCTACTTTAATAGTATATACGCCGGCCTGCAAGTCAACTACGCCGGGCAAATCTCCAAACTTCTTTCCGCTTGTGTAACCTGTCACAGGCTTGCCCGTGGCCTTATTGATAATAGTTACAAGAAAGTTATTAACATCAGGAGTTGTACTTGCAGCACGGCTACTTTCCACCACCGCCTGCGATTCGTCTATCGTCAGTCCAAAATTACTAAACGAAAGAGTGCCGCGGTTCTCCTCTGTATCCGGACCATAATTATGGTCATCGCATGCCGAGAATGAACCCATCAAACTCAATGCCGCGAATATCGCTAATATTTTATTTTTCATCGTTTTGAATTCTTTCATTATTAATATACAAGCTCAATATCGTCAACGTACAGCTGAGAGCCCATGTACGTTCCTCTTGTAACATTTGCAAAGCCAGGCCCTGAAAAATTAGCATCAGTTTTTTCCAGAAAATCCCTAC
Source organism: uncultured Bacteroides sp. (assembly GCA_964621135.1). Lineage (GTDB taxonomy): Bacteria > Bacteroidota > Bacteroidia > Bacteroidales > Muribaculaceae > CAG-873. Next base: position 10,455 of record CAZULD010000040.1, read on the forward strand.
TGTAAGTTGATATAAATTTAATATAAAGTGTAGCAGCTTTATTATCTCCCAATTTATATGTCAACGGCAAGTCAATCTTTTTATACTGACTTTCTGCAGGTAATCGAATAATACTTTGAGCGATAATATTTCCGGACTTGTCCTTAACCCAAACTTCAGCTTCTCCTTGATCAGATGGATTTTTAGGCTGATATTTATACCAAAATGAAATCGAAGATGGTCTGCTCGTAAAATCTATTCCACAAACCAGATCGTCCGTTGTTAAAGCACCTTCACGGTCTTTATAGCCCTCCGGCCGCTCGGTTCGAGAGGAGCCAAGATGCAATAAACCGACATCAGTATACTTTGTTTTTCCACTACTACCTTCTGAGCCAGTTGCAGTATTTCCCGATCCCCAGCCGACGGTTCTGATTAGGGCCGCTTTGCCGGAATGACTATCATCCGTTTGTATGGTACCTGAGATACGCACATATCCGTAATTTCCTCCTTGGCTGGTCGTCATTGGGTTGTTAGTTCCCCACTGGTTTCCTGGTACCTCTACATTCTCCCAATGAGAGGCGGACCCATTAATTGTAAATGTCGCATCAAAATCCGAATTAGCCAATTCAATAATCTCCTCTGTATTAAATACCAATGTAACAGGATCAATTTTACCATCTTCTTTAGCAATTAGAACACGGTAGTCTGTAGCAGGAGTTAAACCATTCAATTTATAAAGGTCATCTGCTATTAATTCGGGAGTAACAACCTTGCTGCCTTCCGACGGAATTGAAATTTTAAGATCCTCATAATTGATATTTATCGGCTGAATTCGAACATACGCATATTTCGCAAATACATCATTTTCCGAAACATCAGCAATTACACCATGTCGTTCCACATCTATTGAAAAATCCTTTATAGTACCATCATTCTTTGTGAACTCAGCCATTACGGTTGTCTTATTGCCGTTAGATGGACTATAGTAAGTCGGCATGCCGGAAAGATGGGCAGTGTAAACATTGTCACTTTTCTTTGTATATTCAGCTTTTACTTGAGCCCAACCATTGAAATCTCTTACTTTGAACGTCACCTTATCAGCCGGGTCGCCACCATTGAATGCCAATTCAATATCCATTTCTGTATCGCCAATCTTGAGATAAGAGGGATTTTGCAGAGATAATTCAACAGGCAAAACCTTAACAGAGAACGAAACCGGACCGGCCTCGGGGGCATTGCCGTTACGGTCTGTAACATTAAGAGTAAAGCTACTGATATTCTCATTTTTATTTTTGTCAGACTCTCTATACTCAAGTCCGTTCACGACTTTTGTAAAATCAATCACTGCAAGACGTCCGGGACGATTCCAGATACCGTGACATTCAAGACCTGCTCCCGAATA
>CAZULD010000040.1:11935-14410 GCA_964621135.1 uncultured Bacteroides sp.
GGATCTTCGTCATTGTACTGGAAGATGATGCTCGAATTTGAAGGAGAAACGATTCTGATTGCAGCCGTCTTCACATAATGCTCGAAAGCATCTGTATATTTAATGGTCATCATTGCGTGAGTTCGCACAGCTGTCAATGATACAGGCGTGGTTTCGTTTTCAAACACCTTTATGTCTTGAGAGTCATAGTAGGCTGCCTTCTTACCGAAACCTTCATCTTCAGGATCTCCACACGAAACCTCGACTGTATAAGTACCAATCGGAAACTCCTCTTCAGGATCAAAGTCAGTAACGCTTTCCCATGTTTTACTATATGATCCGTCTGTCGAAGTTACTGTCAAAGCCAAATCTTCTACACCACGTTCGCCGTCAGAGCCGACGCGGGATTCTATGTCAACTCCCAAGAAACCGGCATCGAGCGAAACGACCGGGCGAATAGAACCCTTACGCTCACTGCCGCCGGCTACATCTTCACCGCACGAACTCATCGAGAGCGCACTCACGACGAGCAACATGCCGGGGATCAATAAATTCTTTTTCATTTGCAGAATATGAATGATTTAATAGTTTTCGTAGGATTACAGCATAGGCTGTATGATAGTTTTAATCACGCAAAGGTAAAACTATTTTTCCAATTTTCACATATATTAAAGTAAAAAAAGCCAATAAATCAGCATTTATTGCGAATCAGATTTCTTTTTATTAATTTTGTCACTCTATGGCAACAAGCGACATCATAAAACTGCTTCCCGACTCGGTGGCCAATCAGATAGCGGCCGGCGAGGTGATCCAGCGTCCGGCTTCGGTAGTCAAGGAGCTGGTCGAAAACTCTATCGATGCGGGAGCAACTGCAGTCAGCATCATCATCAAGGACGCGGGCAGGACGCTGATACAAGTAGTCGACAACGGCGCAGGCATGTCACCGACCGACGCCCGTATGGCTTTCGAACGCCACGCTACTAGTAAGATAGCTGCTGCCGATGATCTCTATTCGCTTCACACCATGGGTTTCCGTGGCGAGGCGTTGGCTTCAATAGCTGCCGTAGCTCAGATCGAACTGCGCACGATGCGTCCCGGCGACAGCGTCGGCTGCCGTCTTGAGATAGCGGCCTCAAAAGTAGAAAATCAGGAAGCCTGTGCCTGTGTGCCCGGCACTAACCTGATGGTCAAGAATCTGTTTGCTTACACTCCGGCGCGCCGCAAATTCCTGAAAAAGGATTCCGTGGAGTTAAGTCATATAATACATGAATTTGAGCGTCTGGCGCTGGTCAACACCGACGTCGAATTCACACTGATCCACAACGACGTGACCCTCCACCGCCTACTGCGCGGTACACTGCGCGAGCGCATCGGGCAGCTTTTCGGCAAGGCAATCGAAAAGCAGATCATACCGGTGACGACAGAGACAACATTGGTAAACATAACCGGATACGTCGGGCTGCCACAGTTCGCACGCCGACGAGGAGCTCACCAGTATTTCTTTGTCAACGGCCGAAATATGAGACATCCGTATTTCCACAAAGCCGTGATAAGCTGTTTTGACAATCTTATAGCCGCCGACCTGCAGCCATCTTATTTCATCAACTTCGACATCGACCCCTCGCGCATCGACGTCAACATCCATCCCCAGAAACACGAAATAAAATTTGAGGACGAACCGGCCGTATGGCAGATTCTCGTCGCAGCGATAAAAGAGGCCCTCGGCAAGACTAATGCCACCGGAGCAATCGACTTTAACGTCGACGATGCCCCCGACATACCGGCCTTCAACCCGGACACTCACGCCTCCGCCACAATCGAGGTTGATCCGTCGTACAATCCGTTTGTCTCGGGCCGAACCACCGCACCGTCCGCCACCTCGACCTACTCTCCCCCGCCGATGCGCGACCGCGCACCCTCGCTGACCGAAGTACGCAGCGCGCTCAACATTCTCGAACAGTCGCGGCCGTCTGTACGTCAGCTCGGACTCGACGAACTGCCTGACTCAGAGTCTCAGACAGACAGGCTGAATTCGCAACACGACCGAACCGGAACATATATTTCCATCGGCAACCGCTATATAGCCACACCTGTTCGCGACGGTCTTATGATCATCGACCGCCACCGCGCCCATGTCCGCGTACTATACGAGCGAATCATGGACTGCATCGCCGAGGGCCCCATCGCCACCCAGCGAATGATTTTCCCCGAGAGCATTACGCTGAGCGCATCCGAGGACATCGTTCTTGCATCGATATGCGATTCACTCTCGCGTCTGGGCTTCGACATATCTCCGTTGGGCAACAACGGCTGGGCTATCAACGGCATGCCGTCGGCTCTCAGCTCCGCATCACCGACTGCAACGCTGCGCGACATCATCGCCGAGGTTTCCGAGAGCGGCATGAATCCCGACACGGATCTATTCTCGACCATCGCCGTCTCTATGGCGCGAACGTCAGCAGTCAATGCTTCAAACCGTCTCAGCGAAACCGAAAC
>CAZULD010000040.1:14510-16189 GCA_964621135.1 uncultured Bacteroides sp.
GACTCAGCCCTTATCTATTATCGGCGGGCAGCCGACGCCGCGACCGACAGCACACTATATATGACAGCCCGTCTGCATGAAGTTGCCCTGCTGCCCCTCGCTGGATTCTATGATGCGGCTGTGAGCAGCTATGAAGCGATCGACACCACTTGGTTTGATGACAGTCTTAAATCGCTTTATCATGAGTCGGGCCGACGTCTGTACAATTATTTAGCCTCGGCATACGGCAATTACGAGCCTTTACGTGTTCAACTGGACTCACTTGCAATCGATCATCAACGCCGTCTCCTCGACCTGCTCGATCACAGTTCGGACGAGTATCTCTTCAACCTCGGAGAATATTATTTCTCCACAGGTGACTTTGGCCGGGCGACCGTATTGCTTAATGAACTCATCGACAGGCCAACAGACCACAATCTCGACGCTCGTGCATATCATCATCTGTCCGCTATCGCCAACCATCACGGAGATGCAGAAGCATATCGACGAAATCTTGCTCTTTCAGCCATAGCCGACATCGAATCTGCTACGCTTGAAGTACGCTCCCTTCAGGAACTCGGGGCGGCCATGTATGCCGACGGCGATATCGAGCACTCTTACCGTTACCTTACCACGGCGCTCGACAACGCCGTACGCTGCGGTGCGACGCTCCGCATGATAGAATCGTCGCGGGCACTTCCTATGATCGGACGGGCACACACTCAACAGATAGCTCATTGGCAACGGACCAACTATATCATCATAAGCATAATGGCTGTCTTGTTGGTGGCGCTCTGCATTTCACTTTGGCTACGCTATCGTCAGATGAAACGTCTCGACAATGCTCGCCGGCATCTGCGCGCAGCCAATGACAGCAAGGACATCTATATCGGTCGTTTTTTGCAACTTTGCTCTATATACATGGATAAACTCGACCGCTTCTGTAAGATTGTCGAGCGTAAAATCACTGCCGGAAAGACCGACGAGCTCCTCCGCATGACCCGATCGGGCAAATTTATTGAGGAGCAGAACGAGGACTTCTATAAAGTGTTTGATGACACGTTTCTACATCTGTATCCCGACTTCGTTGAGCGCGTCAACGAACTGCTGCAGCCCGACGGACAAATAGTGCTTGCCGACGGCGAACGCCTCAACACAGACCTGCGTATTCTGGCTATCAAACGTATGGGTGTCGACGACGCCACTACTATAGCACGAATCCTCAACTATTCGCTCAACACGATCTACGCTTATCGCAATCGATTGAAGTCTAAAGCTATAGACCGCGATAGTTTCGAGGCAGACATCATGAAAATCAGCCCGCAAGCGCCTGATTGAGGCCTGCATCTGCATTAACATTTTTATTCTAAAATCAATAAATAATCTTAACGCATTGATTTTTCAGTTTATAAGACTTGCACAGTCTCCGAATTGTGAGTAACTTTGTATTACAAAATTTGATTCACTATATTTTTTTTCAGTTGTTAGCAAAATTCACTTCTTAATGTTTGATCCCATAATTTTAAAACCCGCAAAAATCTGATTTTACGAACGCAAGGTCGTCCGTCACCTCTGTCGTAGCGAATCACTTCGCCGAGACAGGAAGAGCGGAAAAGTCAATAAAAAGATAATGTGTTTTATGTTAGTTATGTAATTGTTTTAAGTCTTTTAAAACGATGCAGGGCGCCCTCGTGAGAAGG
>CAZULD010000041.1:0-3479 GCA_964621135.1 uncultured Bacteroides sp.
GTGCGTGATATCTGGCGAAATCAGGATGAACTGACGACTTCCGACCGTAAGATCTCGTTTTCAACGCCTTATCACGGTGTTAAATTCGTAAAGATCACTCCAGAGAAGTCTTTATAGGTTGTTGCCATTTGCATAAATTAACACTTAGTATCGTAATTTTCGCTCTTACGAACCGTCAAATACAACAAACATAAAATTCTAATTCATAATATTATCAAAATGAACAAACTTTTCAAACGCGGTTTGATGCTTTTGGCCGGATTCATGGCCATCGTTACCGCGAACGGGCAGATGCCTCAGATGCCTCCCATGCCCGTTGACACCGCCGTTACAGTCGGACATCTCGACAACGGCCTTACTTATTATATCCGTCATAACAACACACCCAAGGGACAGGTTGATTTCTACATCGCTCAGAAAGTCGGCTCAGTCCTCGAGGAAGAAAATCAACGTGGACTCGCTCACTTCCTTGAGCACATGTGCTTCAACGGATCTGAGAACTTCCCTGGGAACTCGCTTATTAGCTGGCTCGAATCTATCGGTGTGAAATTCGGTGTAAATCTCAATGCATATACCGACGTTGATGAAACCGTTTATCGTATCAACAACGTCCCCGCAACCCGCGCCGGAGTTGTCGACTCATGTCTGCTTATTCTCCATGACTGGGCTTGCGGACTTACTCTCGATCCGGATGAAATCGACTCTGAGCGTAAGGTCATCCACGAAGAGTGGCGTCAGGCTATGGTTGGTGAGATGCGCGTCATCGAGAAACAGCTTCCCCTCATTTACCCCGACAACCGTTATGGCTACCGTCTGCCCATCGGCACTATGGAAGTTGTCGATAATTTCCCTCATCAGGCACTTGTAGACTATTATCACACATGGTATCGTCCCGATCAGCAGGGCATCATAGTTGTCGGAGATATCGATCCCAAGCAGATCGAAGAAAAGATCAAAGCTATCTTCGGTCCGATCAAAATGCCGGCCGAGCCTAAAGAACGTGAATATTTCACTGTAGACGATACTCCCGGAACAATTTTCGCTATCGGTACCGATCCTGAAGTCCGTAGTGCAGCTTTTGACCTGTCATTCAAGATTGATCCCCTCCTTTCACGCGAATATCGCAACACTCAGGCCTACTTCCCAGTTGAATATATGCGTGATATTGTAGTATCAATGCTTCAGAGCCGTCTCAAAGAATACTCCAACAAACCGGAGGCCGATTTCACACGTCCTGAAGTTATGTTAGGTCGCTTCCTGATTTCAGTAACAAAAGAAGCTCTCACAGTCGAGGCCATTGCTAAAAACGGTGACATAGTCCCTGCCGTCCAGCAGGTCTATCGCGAAATCATGCGTGCTGTCCGCGGAGGATTTACCGTTGGCGAATACGAGCGTGCCCGCGCTGAACTTCTTTCACACTACGAACGCCTGTATGAAAATCGTAATAACACCGAGTCTTCGACTTATGGACAGGAATATGTTCGCAGTTTCATCGACAATCTGCCCATTCCCGGTATCACCGTTGAATACGAGATGATCAAACAGATATCTTCTGCTATCACCATCGATGTTATCAACCAGTTCCTTCCGCAGATCGTTACCGATGACAATCGTGTACTACTCGCCTTCCTTCCGGAGAAAGACGGTGCTATAATCCCTACAGCCGAGCAGCTTGAAAAGGTTATGGCAGACGTTGATGACGAAGAACTCGAGCCTTACCGCGACGAGATGAAGTCCGAACCGCTGATCCCTGCTCTTCCCGCTCCCGGCAAGATAGTTGCCACTAAGGAACTCCCCCACTGGGGCGCAACCGAATGGACTCTCAGCAACGGTGTGAAAGTAATTGTCAAACCGACTGATTTTAAAGACAACGAAATTATCATGGAGGCCTATGCCAAAGGTGGACTCTCGACTGTCGGCGATGACAAGGCTGCTTCACGCATCTTCCTCCCCGCCGCTATGACCCGTCACGGTCTAGGCGACTACAACTCTATCGACATTCAGAAATACCTTCAGGGCAAACAGGTTTCTGTCAACGTAGGCTTCGACGACTATAACCGCACTGTGAGCGGTCGTACTACCGTCAAAGATCTGCCGACAATGATGGAACTCGTTTACATGAATTTCGCTGATTTCACTATCACCGAAGACGAGTTCAACGGTGTTAAGGATATGATGTCAGGTGTGCTTAAAAATCAGGAATCTACACCTAATTACATTTTCGGTAGCCGTCTGATGGAAGTCCTTTTCAAGTCGCCGGCCAAAAAACAGATCTCTACTGCCATTATCGAACAGGCTGACCGCGAGACCACTATTGAAATCATCCGTTCTATGGTCGACGATGCTACTGACTACACATTCGTCTTCGCCGGAAATATTGATCTTGACACACTTCGTCCGCTCGTAGAACAATATATTGCCACGCTGCCTGCCGGAACCAGCAACCACGAAAAAGTAGTTCTAAATCCCGACATGGAGCCTGTGCTTGGTTCCGGTACCGACAAGTTTACCGCTAAGATGGAAACTCCGCAGACCTTTGTGTTCATCGGTGCTTGGGGTAATATGCCTTATGACCACCGTAACAAGGTTCTCGCATCGGCTGCAGGCCAGATTCTCAGCAACCGCCTGCTCAAAAAAGTCCGCGAAGAAATGGGTGCAGTCTACTCTATCGGTATGCAGGGCGACATGGATCGCTTGGGAAACGTTAACGCTGTCCTTCAGACCGCATTCCCGATGAAACCCGAACTTCGCGATGAGACTCTCGCCGTTATCGCCGAACTCATCAATTCTATGGCCGACAATGTTACAGACGAAGAACTCAATCCCGTCAAAGAATACATGGTTAAGAACGCCGTTTCAAGCCTCGAAGAAAACGATGCGTGGGCCGGAGCAATCGCAGCCTCTACACTCAACGGTGTAGATGTATTCACTGATCGTGTCAACGTTGTCAATTCGATAACTACTAAGGACGTACAGGACTTTATGAAGAAACTTCTCGACCAGAACAATTATCGCGTGGTCGTTCTTGATCCTGAACAATAATCTTCAGGTACCTATAAACTTACTTTTAAATCCCGGCTACTGTCTTAATCACGGTAGCCGGGATTTTTTTATATATTTTTAAACTCTATTCTGATTTGGTATGTTATAAGACTATATTTAACTTCAACATATTTATTCATGAGACATCATTTACTTACACCAGCCATTGCAGCCGCAGCTATTTGCGCGACATCATTGGCCGCATCTGCGAAGACTTATGGTACAAAAGATCTTTACATCCCCGAACGTGCAATAATTCTGACCGGCGACTCTACCGCGACTGATCAGAAGGATAACATCGCAATCCTATATTCTCGCGAAGGTATGTCATTCGACGAACCGGGTGCACCCCGCTTCCTCTTCCTTGATCGCGAAGGCAAAGTTGCCTTAGGCATCGGCGGCTACGTCGAAGGTGTAGGAATGTATGATTTCGACGG